>NZ_DJTD01000063.1:0-123090 GCF_002440385.1 Sphingobacterium sp. UBA6317
TTGAGACAGCCTCTTTTTTATTATTTGCACGGTATGTAAGCCATAAAAATTAGGTATTAATTCTTTTGGCTAAAAAGACTAACCAGCGCTTTTAATTTTTTTGCATTTTCAGGCTTTAGTTTCCCCGCGAGAATAAGACGCAGCTCTCTTCGTTGTAATGCATCTTCGTAAGCTTTGTGTTCTATGTCTGTTTCAGGAATTAGTACCGGCACAGCTTTGGGGTTGTTATCCGCATCAACAGCAACAAAGGTATAATAAGCTTCGTTGGTTTTTACACGGGTGCCTTCCGGTAAATTAGATGCGAAAATTTCCATGCGTACTTCCAAAGAACTATTAAACGCACGTGTTACTTGAGCTTGTATCGTGACGACCTCACCCAGTTTAATGGAGCGCTTAAAAGATACATTATCAACAGATACTGTGACGACGACATTGCTACAGTGTTTTTGAGCAGCAATAGCCGAACAGATATCCATCCAATACAATAAACGGCCACCCATCAAATTTCCAAATGTATTGGTATCGTTGGGTAATACCAATTCGTTCATCTCTGTGTATGACTCTCGCGCAAATTTCTCTATCATATCATTATTTGTCATTATCGTCCAAACGTTTTGAATTGATGATCTATGATTGCCAAAGCATCCGTAAATGACGTCGGCACATAACCCAATTCAGCGTTAGATCTAGTCAGGTCAAAGCCTGTCTGCCGTGGCCTGTTTTCTGCCTGTCCAATGCTGGCAGCGCTGATCTCCGAAATCAATCCTTTGTCTAGTTGCCAGAAGTCTGCAATTTTGTAGACAGCCTCATTGATCGACATAAGCTCTGCTCCTGAAATATGAAATATTCCCTGTGCTTCTCGGTCAATAGCGAGTTGGCAAGCATAAGCTAAATCATCCACAAAGGTAGGCATTCTCCATTGGTCATTGACTACTTTTATAGGTTCATTTTGTGACAACTTACTTTTGGCCCATAATACGAGATTCGAACGATTGGGGTCAGCATTGATCCCATAGACTAATATTGTGCGAAGGATAGCATAATGACAGCCCGATTTTGCAAGCACTTGTTCGGAAGCATATTTACTTTTCCCATATTCACTTTGTGGATTGGGGAGATCTGTTTCATCATAAGGCGTATGTTTTTTGCCATCAAATACAAAGTCCGTAGATAAGTGGACCAGTTGAGTCTGATGTGTAGTACAATAGGAGGCAAGATAGGCCACAAGATCGACGTTAAGCGATTGACATGCGGCTTGATCTGCTTCACAAGCTTCCACACTTGTCATGGCTGCTGTATGTACAATTGCATCAAAAGTTTGTGCAGCTAAAAAATCTGTCAGTTTTTCCCGATCCGATAGATCTACTTGATAGAAAGTATAATTCACTTGATTCGGGTTGCGATTTGGACCCTTCGAAATGGCAACAACATCATATTGGTCATTTTTAGCAAGTAAATCAACGACTTTTTGGCCGAGGAATCCATTGGATCCTGTCACTAGTATTTTTTTCATCAACAATAATTAAATGATATCCAAGCACCCGTTTATAAAGACTCGTTTGCAGGGACTTAAGTGCGCTGTTTAGTTTATTCGTGTATGTCTACAAACTCGTTGACTAATCTCTGTTATAGCATTTGAGCATATAAAAAGCTAGATTATCACTTGCTGTTAAAGACAAATCCGCTTTTTTTGTTTTAGTTGGTCCATATAAAGTCCATTTTACTGGATTGTTTCATGATATTTTCAACCACTGTTTTTTCTAGATCTAAAATGGCTTTTAAAGCATTGTAATCAATTTTATCGGCATCATCGGTCGGCATATGGTAGTCTGGGTGTCCACCAGTATGGAAAAATAACACCGGTATATTCTTTTTGTAGAATGAAGTTTGGTCAGATCCGCCATTACCATCCTTACTAAGATTAAATTTTATAGGTGCTTGAACATCTTTGAATATAGCCGGCCATTGACTGCTTGTTCCATAGCCGATTACAGCAAGGCCATTGCTGGGATTATAACGGCCAATCATATCCATATTCAGCATGGCTGTGATTTTCTCCAATGGGAGCGTAGGGTGTTCCGTAAAATATTTGGAACCTACTAATCCCAATTCTTCTGCCCCGAAAGCGATAAATAATAGGTTGTAAGGTTCTTTTTCCTTGTTACTGCTAAAGTAACGTGCGAGCTCCAATAAACCAGCGGTACCAGAGGCATTATCGTCGGCTCCGTTATGGATTTTGCCTACTCCTAAAGAATCCTTTGAGCTTCCTTGACGACCTGTTCCCAGGTGATCGTAATGTGCGCCTATAACAACTGTTAAGTCGGCACCATTGTCAAGAAATCCAATGATATTATCTGCATTGCGAATGCTGTCTGCAACTTTTACTTTCCAGACTTTGGCTTTGAAGGATTGGCGGTAGCCTTTTTCACCTTTAGGCTCAAGTTTGTATTTTTTGAATTCCTTTTCAATATAATCTGCAGCTTTAAAGACTTCCTTACTGCCCGTTCCTCGTCCTTGCATTTTGTCGTCAGCGAGGTAATAAATATGTTTCTTTAAGTTGGAAACTTCGATCTGCTGCGCCTGTGCTATTTGGATTCCTAGTAGGCAGCAAAGTGTCAGAAGTAGACTAATGTTTTTCATGCGAATAGTAGAGTTTAGAAGTTGTATTGGGTTATATGTAAAAAAAATAAAAGCCTTGCGATTAACAAGGCTTTTAAGGAATATTTCGTTAATCTTCAACGATTTCGCTGTGTATGCTGGATTTTTCTTCTTTTTCGGTTTTGAAATACCGTTTTTGAAATAACAGGATTAAAACCACCCCAACAGAAATCGCCGAGTCTGCAATGTTGAATACAGGTCGGAAAAAGAGAAACTCTTCACCGCCCCAAAAGGGCACCCAAGAAGGGAAGTTACCTTGAATCAATGGGAAATAAAGCATATCGACTACTTTCCCGTGTAGGAAGGAAGAATAACCACCACCTGCTGGAAACAAACTCGCTTTATCATACCAGGTGCTTTCACTAAAGATGACACCGTAAAAAGCAGAATCGATGATATTTCCAAGTGCACCGGCAAGAATTAAGGCAACATTTAAGATGAAACCCCGGTTGTACTTATTTTTGATCATGTAATGCAGGCCGTATCCAATACCCGCTACGGCTAAAATACGAAATACCGTCAAAAATAATTTTCCATAATCACCGCCAAATTCCATCCCATAGGCCATTCCATTGTTTTCAATAAAATGAATCTGGAAAAATTTGCCCAATACATGGTGGCTTTGTCCGATTGTCATGGATAACTTAACCCAGATCTTCGACAATTGGTCTATTAAAAGTATCGCGACAATAAGCGCGATCGGTTTCGTATAACCCTTCATTGTGTTATAAAAATGGTCTTTGCCTAAACAAAGACCATATATTTAATGCCTAAAATTAATATTGTTTGTTTTTCGCTTCGATGCTCAACGTTGTATGTGGAACAGCTTTCAAACGTTCTTTTTGAATCAGTTTTCCTGTTTCTCTACAGATACCATACGTTTTGTTCTCGATGCGCACCAACGCTGCTTCTAGGTTGTCGATAAATTTCTTTTGACGAGCAGCCAATTGGTTTGTTTGCTCTTTTTCCAAAGTAGCTGAACCGTCTTCCAATGTCTTGTACGTTCCAGCAGTATCGTCGGTACCATTAGCATTACTGTTATTTAGCGTTGCGGTCAACGAGGAAAGCTCTTCTTTTGCTATTCTAAGCTTGTCCAAGATAATATCTTTGAATTCTTGTAATTCTGAATCGCTATAGCGTGTTTTCTCGTTGTTGTTTGCCATAATTTAATTTTTTTGGATTAATGCCTTAAGTTCTTTGCCATCGATCTCGATGGTCTCTCCTTCAGTTAGTGAATCTTCAAATACCAATGAATCGGCCAGAATTTCGGTGCAAATATACGATAAATTTTCGTTGGCAGCATTAACCACTTCTGAAGCAGCTGTTAACTTTACGTTAATTCTATCAGTTACTTCTAATCCTTTATCCTTCCTTAGATTTTGTAGGCGGTTGATCAATTCTCTTGACAAACCTTCTTTTTTCAATTCTTCGGTGATATGTACATCTAATGCTACGGTCAATTTACCTAGGTTCGCTACCTGCCATCCCTCGACGTCTTCTGCTATAATTTCTACATCGCTCAATAGAATCGTATATGGCGTGCCTGCTAGGGCCAATTCGCCTGTTGATTCCAATGAACTTATTTGATCTATAGTCAACGATTGGATAGACGAAGAAACTAACTTCATATCCTTACCAACTTTCGCGCCAAGAGCTTTAAAATTTGGTTTTATTTTTTTCTTAATGATACCGGTGGTGTCCGTAATAAACTCGATATCTTTGATATTCGTCTCCGAAAGTATCAGATCTTTTACTTTTTCTACCTTTTCCTGGAAGGCACTATCAAGTACCGGAACCAAAATTTTGTTTAATGGTTGACGTACGTTGATGGAGGTTTTCTTACGCAAGGAAAGTGTCAAAGACGAGATGTCTTGCGCTAACGCCATACGTTCTTCCAGATCTTTGTCGACTAGACTATCATTGTAAACCGGGAAATTCGCTAAGTGAACGGATTCAACTTGTTCCTTATTCGTTGCTGCATTCAAATCCAGGAATAACCTGTCCGAGAAGAAAGGTGATATTGGCGACATCAATTTCGCAATCGTATCAAGACATGTATAAAGTGTCTGATAGGCCGAAATTTTGTCTTCTGTATAATCTCCTTTCCAGAAGCGACGACGGCAAAGACGGACATACCAGTTGCTGAGATGTTCATCAACAAAGTTTTGAATAGCACGCGCTGCTTTTGTAGGCTCGTAATCCGCCAAGTATTCGTCTACTTCCTTGGTCAACGAATTTAACAAGGAGATAATCCAACGATCAATTTCAGGACGTTTCTCCAACGCAATATCGGATTCTGCATAGGAGAACTTATCGATATTGGCATACAATGCAAAAAAAGCATAGGTATTATATAAAGTACCAAAGAATTTACGACGGACTTCATCCAACCCTTCCATATTGAATTTAAGGTTGTCCCATGGAGCGGCATTGCTGATCATGTACCAGCGTGTTGCATCGGCACTGTATTGATCGATCGTCGAGAATGGATCCACACCGTTGCCCAGGCGTTTGGACATCTTATTTCCATTTTTATCCAATACCAGGCCATTGGAAACGACGTTTTTGAAGGAAACCGATTTGTACATCATCGTAGAAATCGCATGTAAGGTGAAAAACCAGCCCCGTGTTTGATCAACCCCTTCAGCAATAAAGTCTGCCGGGTATGCATGATCGAATCCAGCTTTAAAAGGAAATTGTTCCCCTTTGGCTAATTTTTCGTGATCCAGTCCCCATTGTGCATAGGGCATGGCACCCGAATCAAACCAAACGTCGATCAAGTCAGGTTCGCGGAATAACTTTTGTCCGGCATCAGAAACCAAGACGATATCGTCTACATAGGGACGGTGAAGGTCCAATTGTTCGGTATCGAATTTATCCAAGTAAGCTTTATTTTTCGCTTTTTCATCCTCAGACAGAATGTCGGAGGTCAAAGAAGCTTCCAATAAAGACTTTAATTCAGGTAAGGAACCGATACAAACCTCTTCATTTTCGTCTTCTGAGCGCCAGATAGGAAGTGGAGTTCCCCAATAACGTGAACGTGAAAGGTTCCAGTCTACCAGGTTTTCCAACCAGTTTCCAAAGCGTCCAGTACCGGTTGCTTCAGGTTTCCAGTTGATGGTTTTATTTAAGGCAACCAAATCTTCTTTCACTGCTGTGGTGCGGATAAACCAGCTGTCTAGTGGATAGTAAAGAACAGGTTTGTCTGTACGCCAACAATGTGGATAGGTGTGCTCATATTTTTTGACATCAAAAGCTTTGTTGTCCTCTTTTAGTTTGATAGAGATCAACACGTCTGTGGGTTTGAAATCTTCTTTTGAACGTTCCTCTGCACTGTAATATTCCTCTTTGACAAATCTTCCGGCAAAATCGGTGATTTCACTTACAAAACGTCCCGTACGGTCAACAGTAGGAACCTCTTTTCCGTTTTCATCTTTCACCAAGATGCCCGGTACACCATGTTCTTTTGCGACACGAAAGTCATCCGCACCATAAGTAGGGGCCGCATGGACGATACCCGTACCATCCTCGGTCGTAACAAAGTCGCCTGGAATAACGCGGAAAGCATTTTCTTGTAAATCCTCGCTGGTGATATAAGGCAACAATTGCTCATAACGCAAGCCAACAAGCTCTTCGCCCACAAATTCTGCTGCAAGCTCCCAAGGAATTACTTTGTCGCCCAATTTATAGTCTTGGAAGGATGCATTTTCGCCTTCTGCTTTAAAATGTTTGCTGATCAGATCTTTCGCTAATACGACGGATACAGGCGCACCGGTATATTTATTGAACGTTCGGATCTTCACATAATTTATTTTCTTGCCTACAACCAGAGCTGTGTTGGATGGTAAAGTCCATGGTGTGGTGGTCCAGGCAATGAATGCAACATCCTCCGCATCGTCGTCAACTAATTTTTCTATAGCTGGATGAAGCTGACTTTTGATCAGTCTAAATTCTGCAACGATAGTGGTATCTTTCACATCTTTATAGGTGCCGGGCTGGTTAAGTTCATGTGAACTCAATCCCGTACCTGCTGCCGGAGAGTAAGGCTGTATCGTATAACCCTTGTACAAAAGACCTTTTTTGTAAAGTTCTTTCAATAAATACCATAAAGTTTCGATGTATTCATTCTTGTAAGTAATATAAGGATGTTCAAGGTCAACCCAATACCCCATTTTGGTGGTTAGGTCATTCCATACATCGGTATATTTCATTACCTCCTTGCGACAAGCGTCATTATATTGTTCTACGGTAATCTTTTTGCCGATATCCTCTTTTGTGATTCCAAGAGCTTTTTCGACAGCAAGTTCAATGGGCAGGCCATGGGTATCCCAGCCGCCTTTTCTTTTCACTTGGTAACCTTTCAAAGTCTTGTAACGACAGAAAATATCCTTAATCGTACGTGCCATCACGTGGTGAATCCCCGGCATGCCATTTGCAGAAGGCGGACCTTCAAAAAATGTATAGGTCTTGCTTTCAGGACGATTATTGATACTTTTTTCGAATATTTTTTCCTGTTCCCAACGGGTCAAAATCTCTTTACCTATCTCGGGTAAATTTAACTGCTTATATTCTTTGTACATCAGACTGTTGTATGCTTCTTTTATAAAGGTCGCTAATTTAGTGATTTATGATGGAAAATGAAAGAGGGCTTTGTTGTACTAATCTCATTAAATCGAGGTCGAACTTTTTGAAATCTCTCCTCGATCAACCGACAAAAAATGAGTGTGGTGTCTACTACGACAAAGGGACTACCTATGGCAGTCCCTTTCTTATTTCATTTGTACTGAAATTCAGTTATGCTGAAAAACTGCTTCCACATCCGCAGGTACTTGTTGCATTGGGGTTATTAAATGTGAAGCCCCTTGCATCGAGTCCCGATTTGAAGTCGATTTCCATTCCGGCAAGATATAGGCCATGTGCTTTGTTCATAAAGATGCGGATTCCTTGAATTTCGTATTCGTTATCGCCGTCCTTTTTCTGGTCAAAGCCCAAGATATAACTCATACCGGAACAACCGCCGCCTTCAACACCGACACGTAAACCAAAATCATCAGAGATTTCTTGTTGATCCTTTAATTTATTTAGTTCCTTGATTGCCCCCTCTGTTAAAGAAACAGGAGCAACTGCTGTATGTTCTGTACTCATTGTAATAGTGTTTTAGCCAATCCAATACAAAAATACATTTTTTTAACGGCAAATTGCTTGACCTTGATTTTTTGACATTTTCGAAACATTCAATTCTTTGTCCGCTTATTTTGTCCGATAGTACCATAAAATGATCCCGACCTAATTAGGTAATTCGCATTAATAAGGCTGTTTTTCTAAGAACATTTAATAAAATATGGCTTTTTGTCGATATTCTTTATGGAATATGCTATCTTTGAGGCATCAAAAAATAAACTACAAAATTTACTTTACAACATTTAAAAACAATGGAAAGAGATCAAGCCATTTTTAATTTAATAGCTGATGAGCTTAAACGCCAAGAAGAAGGTATTGAATTAATTGCTTCAGAGAACTTTGTTTCAAAACAAGTGATTGAAGCTGCTGGTTCAGTGTTGACAAATAAATATGCAGAAGGCCTCCCAGGAAAACGTTACTATGGAGGTTGTGAAGTTGTGGATGAGATCGAAACCATCGCAATTGACCGTGCAAAACAATTATTTGGCGCAGAATGGGTAAATGTTCAGCCTCACTCTGGTGCTCAAGCGAATGCGGCTGTTTTTTTGGCGACAATCAAACCTGGCGACAAAATTTTAGGTCTTGATTTATCTCACGGTGGTCACTTGACACACGGTTCGCCAGCGAACTTATCGGGTAAGATCTATCAACCATTATTTTATGGTGTAAAAGAAGACACTGGTTTAATTGACTATGAGCAATTGGAAGAAACAGCGCTTCGTGAAAAACCAAAGATGATTATCTGTGGTGCTTCTGCTTATTCTCGTGATTGGGATTACGCACGCATCCGTAAAGTTGCAGACGAAATTGGTGCTATCGTGATGGCAGATATTTCTCACCCTGCAGGTTTAATCGCGCGTGGTTTATTGAATGATCCACTTCCACATTGCCATATTGTTACAACAACGACGCACAAAACGCTTCGTGGCCCTCGTGGTGGTATGATCATGGTCGGTAAAGATTTTGAAAATCCATGGGGTATCAAAACACCTAAAGGTGAAATCCGTACAATCACACAATTATTGGATTTAGCTGTATTCCCAGGTACACAAGGTGGTCCTTTAGAACATACAATCGCTGCTAAAGCAATCGCTTATGGTGAGGCTTTATCCGATGAGTATATGGAATATATCGTTCAGGTAAAGAAAAATGCAGCTGCATTGGCGCAATTCTTTGTAGAAAGAGATTATAAGATCATCTCTGGTGGTACAGACAATCACTTGATGTTGGTGGATCTACGCAATAAAGATATTTCTGGTAAAGAAGCCGAAGCTGTATTGGGTAAAGCGGGTATCACAACAAATAAAAATATGGTTCCTTTCGATACACGTTCTCCTTTTGTGACTTCAGGTGTACGTTTTGGTACTGCTGCAATCACTACACGTGGTATTAAAGAGAATGAGATTATTCAAATCGGTGAATTGATCGATGAGGCATTGAAAAATGCATCTAATGATGCGCAACTGGATTTGATCCATGGTAAAGTAAAAGCAATGATGGCTGAGTTCCCATTGTATAAATAAGACTTTTTCCATAGGAATAGAAAAAGCGGAATTACCGATGCGGTGGTTCCGCTTTTTTTATCCCGTCTTTTTTTCTAATGCTATTTTAGAAAGAATAGTTCCGTTACAGTCTCGTATCAACTTAACTTTTTAGACGAACTTAACAACAATCTTATACGGACTTTAAACGGATTTTATAGGTATTCATCCGAATGAGGTCCCTATAAGGTCCCTATCAGCTCCCTATAAAGTCCGTATGAAGTAATAACTTTAAAACTTGTTATTTTGGAGCTGTTCGAGGTTGTTATTCCATCTTGTCTGAAGGGGCGTACTGTGGTCGAAGAACCTTTATTTTGGAATTATGAGGTAGATAACTTATTTTTAAATGTTAAAAAATCTTAAAATAAATTGTAATAATTTGATTACTCATTTATTTTACGGTAATTTGGTTTTAGATTAATTGATTGTTTTACAATAAGAAAGGATAGTTTATACGGCAAACATTTACATTTTAACACAGAACTGATAATTTATTTGCGAACTGCTAAAAAAGTAAGTGACGTATGAGACTTTTAAAAAGTAAAAGCGATCAAGAGTTGATCCAAATGTATGTCGGCGGCCAAGAGTCCGGTCTAGAGGCATTGTTGAATCGATATAAATCGAAAATATATACTTCCATATATATGAAAGTAAAAGATGAATATCTTGCTGAAGATATTTTCCAGGAGACTTTCATAAAAATCATCAACACCTTAAAATCTGGTAAATATAATGAAGAAGGTAAATTTTTACCTTGGGCTATACGTATAGCGCACAATATGATCGTTGACTTTTTTAGAAAAGCAAAACGTGCTCCGAATATTGTGAATGCCGACGGGTTTGATATTTTTGAGGTGCTCGAATTTAGTGATGAAAGCGCAGAGTCAAAAATGCTCAAACAGCAGGTTGATGTTGACCTTAAAAAAATGATCCAAAAGCTTCCGGACGATCAAAAAGAAGTGCTTATTATGCGTCACTTTTGTGATATGAGTTTTAAAGATATTGCGGAGATAACCGAAGTAAGTATCAATACTGCTTTAGGGAGGATGCGCTACGCATTGAGCAATTTACGTAAAATGATTGAAGGTACTGATCTTACCCTGCAAATGGGCTATTTATAATAAAGGGGGCATTTTTTAATGCCCCTTTTTATTTGCATTCCTAATTGGAGCCATAGGAAGTCTCGACGCTTTTGTAGTTTCTCGTCTTTTGTCTTAGTTTCTCATCTTTGTCTTAATAGTATAGCAAGGCTACAATCCGTTGAGCATCGTGTTTTCAAAAGCCATTTGCTTCAATAATAAGCTCCCTGATCGAACTTGAAATAAAACGCATCTCCAATACTCACCGATGAGACTACATCTTGGATTCTTGTTAAATAGCGCAGGTGTTTCACTGTACGAAGCTGAAAATGGAGTTATCTGCCCAAATGATCTGGCAATTATGTCATGTGGAGATCAGAAGAACCTGTTCTTTTTGTCAGGTCAAAGACTTTTTTTACCTTAGAAATACATGCATATGCCTTTTTTCGACGATTGGAATAAGGTTTGATAGTCATATAATAAAATAAAACGATTGAATAGCTATGTACTTGATTTTATTTATTGGAATAATGGTGGTAAGCCTGATTGTCCAAACAAGATTCAAAAACAAATTTAAGAAATACGCCGAAATGCCTTTGAGCAATGGGATGTCTGGAGCTGAGATTGCGCAAAAAATGTTAAATGATAACGGTATATATGATGTAAAGGTAGTGTCTATTCCAGATCGCTTGGGAGATCACTATAATCCGTCAGATAAAACCGTAAATTTAAGTCCTGAAGTTTACAGTGGCCGCAGTGTTGCAGCTGCAGCAGTAGCGGCGCACGAATGTGGTCATGCTGTACAGCACGCCAAAGCCTATAAATGGTTGGGATTCCGTTCGGCAATGGTTCCGATGGTAAATGTAGCGTCTAAAATGACATCATGGGTATTGATGCTGGGTGTTATGCTATTTGCTTTTTCCAAAGGGGGTAACCCCTGGCTTTTAGCTGTTGGAGTGGGGGCTTTGGCTATTACGACCCTGTTTTCTTTTATCACCTTGCCCGTAGAGTTTGATGCGTCGAACCGCGCACTGGAATGGTTAAACCATGCTGGTGTAACCTATAATGGCGAAGAACATGACGGTGCGAAAGATGCTTTGAAATGGGCAGCGATGACTTATGTCGTAGCGGCGTTAAGTGCGTTGGTAACACTTTTGTATTATGCGTCTATTTTATTCGGTGGCCGTAGAAGTGATTAAATACGGATATTGTAACTTTATCCTACAAAAATGTGATTATTTTTCATAGTCGCATTTTTTATGGGGTGTTAATGAGGTTACTATAGACAATTTTTTTAACTTTGCTGTTTATATAGAATAAGATTCAGATTTTATGTTTTCAAATCTTCAAGATAAGTTAGATAGGGCCTTTAAAGTATTAAAAGGACAGGGGAGTATTACCGAGATCAACGTTGCAGAAACGATGAAAGAAATTCGCAAAGCGTTGTTGGATGCCGATGTGAATTATAAAACTGCCAAAACTTTTACCGACGATGTTAAACAAAAAGCTTTAGGCGAAAATGTACTGACAAGTATTTCCCCGGGCCAATTGTTGACGAAGATCATGAACGATGAGTTGACAGCTTTGATGGGCGGATCTGTTACGGAGCTTGAGACTGGAAAAAATCCAACAGTCATTCTAATTGCGGGTTTGAATGGTGCTGGTAAAACAACTTTCTCCGGTAAGTTGGCCTTGTACCTTAAAGATAAAAAGAATAAAAAACCATTGTTGGTGGCTGGTGACGTTTATCGCCCTGCAGCGATCGATCAATTGGAAGTGCTTGCCGAACAAGTGGGCGTACCAGTGTATGTGAATCGTGAATCTAACGATCCTATTGCGATTGCCAAAGCCGGTGTGGAAGAAGCAAAACGCAATGGAAATAATGTCGTAATCATCGATACAGCCGGTCGTTTGGCCATCGATGAGCCTTTAATGGTTGAGATTACAGCAGTTAAAGAGGCGACAAAGCCAGACGAAATCCTATTTGTTGTGGATTCAATGACTGGTCAAGATGCCGTGAATACAGCTAAGACGTTCAACGACCGTCTGGACTTTACAGGTGTAGTATTGACTAAGTTGGATGGTGATACACGCGGTGGTGCAGCTTTATCGATTAAATCTGTCGTTAATAAGCCTATCAAGTTTATTGGTACAGGTGAAAAGATGGATGCATTGGATGTATTCCACCCTGATCGTATGGCCTCTCGTATTTTGGGTATGGGTGACGTGGTATCCTTAGTGGAACGTGCACAGCAACAGTTTGACGAGAAGCAAGCCGCAGAGCTCCAAAAGAAAATCCGTAAGAATAAATTCGATTTCAACGATTTTAAATCCCAGATTCAACAAATCAAGAAAATGGGTAATATGAAAGACCTCATGGGAATGATCCCTGGCGTTGGGAAAGCAATGAAAGATATTGAAGTCGATGACAATGCTTTCAAACCCATTGAAGCGATTATCGATTCCATGACACCTTTTGAACGCGAAAACCCAGATGTCATTGATCAAAAACGTCGTTTACGTATTGCGAAGGGATCAGGTACTGATATTAATGAAGTGAATAAGTTATTGAAACAATTTGGTGATATGCGTAAAGTCATGAAGCAGATGTCTAATCCGGCGATGGCGGCTAAATTGATGCGTAATATGCCCAAAATGCCAGGAAAAATGTAATTTTTGGAGAATAGTTACATCATAAGAAGGGCATCGTTTTATACGATGCCCTCTTTTTTTTCTGAAAATGTCTGATCTTATTGGCCAGAAAGAACCTTCAGTCCGCTTTCATTGCTGTTGGTGTCTGCAAAGTCATGAAGGTTTTGAACATGGCATTGCTCTTTCGATTAATTTTCGGTTGCTGCTAAGTGCTGCACCAGATGAATTGGGGACTGCTTGCAGACCGGATACGGGGCATTAATGCCTTAAAATTCGAACTGTTTTTAAAGAAATAATTCGTAATTTCAAGTTCCTCACCCGAGTAAACGAAATATTTGTTAAATTTGTAATTATTATGGATGACCCCGCGCAATTATCGGAATACGGCAAAATCCTTATCATTCTGCTGATAGGGGCGCTGTTAGTCTGTGCGACCATTTTTCTAGCACGTTTAATCTCTCCGAAAAAGAATAATCCCATCAAATCTGGTACTTACGAATGTGGAGAGGATCCCATTGGTTCTTCTTGGGTTCAGTTTAATCCACGGTTCTATGTTATTGCCCTTGTATTTTTACTTTTTGATGTAGAACTTATTTTTATTTTTCCATGGGCCACTGTATTTGGACAGTCCGAATATATTGCGGCAGATGGAAGATGGGGGTGGTTTACCATGATTGAAATGGCTATGTTCATTGGCATTTTAATTTTAGGATTGGTTTTTGTTTGGAAAAAGGGCGATTTGGAATGGGTTAAACCGAATGTGTCCTTACCTAAAGTTCCTGTAGCTATCCCGGATAGTGCCTATGCAAGCCTGAATAGTAGGACGTATCAGGTGCGTGATTATGCAGGTCTTGGAGATGAAACTGTCGCGCACAAAACGACGACAGATGAACAGGTGTCGACGCCGAAACCAGCCTTTAAACCTCGATTTAAAAAACCTGAGTAAGCATGAGTTTAGATAGTCAATTGCAGAATAATGGTGTTATTGTTGCCAAATTAGATGATTTGCTGAATTGGGCAAGGTTGTCTTCAATGTGGCCCATGAGCTTTGGTATTGCTTGCTGTGCCATTGAAATGATGGGGGCAATGGCTTCAACGTATGATTTAGACCGGATGGGCGTATTCCCAAGGCCTTCTCCACGGCAATCCGACGTGATCATTATTGCTGGAACGGTTACTTTTAAGATGGCCGATCGTATCAAGAAACTATATGAACAGATGCCCGATCCTAAATATGTTATCTCGATGGGCTCTTGCTCCAACTGTGGCGGTCCATATTGGCAGCATGGTTATCATGTGGTCAAAGGGGTAGATCGAGTGATCCCTGTGGATGTTTATGTCCAGGGCTGTCCGCCACGTCCCGAGGCATTAATTGGTGCTTTTATTGAGTTGCAAAAAAAGATAGACAAAGAAAGCTTGTTGGGTGAGCAATTGTTCAGCGGAAAAGCTTAAAAGATAAATTTTATAAGATTTTAAATCAATTATGGCAAAAGATTTTTATGGTGAATTGCAATTGGGTATTCTTGGCGGTGGTCAACTGGGAAGAATGCTCATCCAGGAAGCCATTAATTACAATGTAAATGTTCATGTATTGGACCCGGATAAGAATGCTCCTTGTCGCAAGTTGTGCAATAAATTTGAATGTGGTTCATTGGGCGATTTTGAAACGGTCTATAATTTCGGTAAGGATTTGGACATGATCACGATCGAGATTGAGAAGGTGAATGTAGATGCTTTAGAGAAACTGGAAGGCGAGGGCGTTATCGTGTACCCACAATCACGTATCATTCGTCTGATTCAAGATAAAGGTCTGCAAAAGCAATTTTTTAAACAAAATGATATCCCCACTTCGGCATTTCAATTGATATCCAATAAAGATAATTTAGTGAATGCCTCGTTAAACTTACCCTATATCCAGAAATTGCGTAAGGATGGATACGATGGGAAAGGGGTAAAGAAGATTGTTAACCAACAAGATATACAAGATGCTTTCGAAGAACCCAGCTTAATTGAAGAATGGGTAGATTTTGAAAAAGAAATTGCGGTCATTGTTGCCCGGAATGATAAAGGTGAGGTGTCTACATTTCCAATGGTAGAGATGGAATTTAATCCTCAGGCTAACTTGGTGGAATTTTTGATTGCGCCGTCTTTGTATGGTGTAGAGATCCAACAACGCGCAGAGGCTATAGCAAAAAAGATTGCCGATGATCTACAGATCGTGGGTATATTGGCTGTAGAGATGTTCCTAACGAAAAATGGTGATATTCTGGTCAATGAATTGGCTCCGCGTCCGCATAATAGTGGTCACCAGACCATAGAGGGTAATTATGTGTCGCAATTTGCACAGCATTTAAGAGCTATCTTCAATCTACCGTTAGGTGATACCAGATGCAGAACGAACGCCGTTATGATTAACCTGTTAGGTGAACCTGGCTATGAAGGATTGGCCAAATACGAGGGTGTAGAAGAGGTGTTGGCAATGGAAGGCGTATATATCCATTTATATGGAAAGAAATATACGAAGCCATTCCGTAAGATGGGCCATGTTTGTATTATCAATGATGACCGGGAGAAAGCGATCTTCAATGCAAGAAAAGTACAAGAAATATTAAAAATTAAAGCTTAAACAATACTATGTCAGTCAATAATAAGGCCCAGGTAGGCATTATCATGGGAAGCAAATCAGATCTTCCTGTTATGCAGGATGCGATAGATGTGCTCAAAACCCTTGGGGTGGAATTTGAGGTAACGATCGTCTCAGCACATCGTACACCACAACGTATGTTTGATTATGCCAAAAATGCAGCATTTCGTGGTTTGAAAGTTATTATTGCTGGAGCGGGTGGTGCGGCGCATTTGCCCGGAATGGTCGCTTCAATTACACATTTACCTGTAATAGGCGTACCTGTAAAATCATCAAATTCCATTGATGGATGGGACTCGGTACTTTCTATCCTTCAGATGCCCAATGGTATTCCTGTAGCAACTGTCGCTTTAAATGCGGCGAAGAATGCAGGTATATTGGCAGCTCAGATTCTGGGTACACATGATGAAACAATCAGCAAGAATATCATCGAATTTAAAGAAGAGTTGGCGAGAAAAGTAATCGAGACCGCAGTAGAAGTCGAAGATACCGAATTCTAAGCTGACAATCTTACAAAATAAAAAAGGGGAGCATTGCTCCCTTTTTTTATTTTGTAAGATTTGCCTGAACATAATCGTAACTTTTTTTGAGACTTTCGATCTTATCTGGCATATAGATATTGTCTTGCTCGACAAATGCATATTTAAGTCCGGCTTTATTCTTTTCTTTGACGATTTCAGGGAAGTTGATGCTTCCGGTCCCCACTTCGGTATACTTGATGTCATTGAAGATTTGCTCAATCGGCAATTTTCCATCTTTGGGCCATTCAATGGGATTGGATTTTGTTTTATCCATATCTTTGACATGCCATAGTTTAAAACGGTTGGGGAATTTTTCAAACAAGGCTATCGGGTTTTTACCCGCTTTTTCTGCCCAGAAAAGGTCTAATTCAAAATCGACCAAATCAGGTTCAGTGAATGCTAACATCACCTCTTCACCGGTCGTATTATTGCCCAGATCCCTAAATTCCCAGAAATGGTTGTGGTAGGCAACTTTTAGACCCAATTTTTTAGCCTGTTCACCAGCTTTATTCAATTGCTCGGCAGCATAGAGATAATCATCTTTTTTCAATGCATTCAGATCAAACATCGGTGTCACAGGAGCAATTACATATTCTTGGCCAAGTTCTTTTGCTGCATCAAAATAAGCCGCAAGATCTTCTTTGTCGGTATGCGCTTTACTGAGGTATTTGGACATATCGTAATGGCCTGAATGTGTTTTTAGACCGTTATCATCCAATATTTTCTTCAACTCTTTGTAAGGCAATTTCCAGAACTGCTTGGCTGTGGCGTCTATCCCATAGAGCTCAACATGTTTATACCCAATTTTGGCAATTTGTTCCAAAGATCCTTTCGGATCTTTATCCATTAAATCGCGAATGGAATACAGCTGTACGCCTATATTCTGTAATGGATTGTCGCTGATTGCACCGGCTTTATTTTGACAAGATATAAAGTTGGGCACCAGATAAGCTGCCGAAAGACCTATTCCAGCTTGCTTTAAAAATTGACGACGAGAATTGTTCATCATATAATTGATTACTTGTTAGTGTACAATGTACAATTATTTGTTCAGAAATCAATGGTACAACAGGGAATATTTTTGAAGTGTATGCTGAATCTTAACCCATAAAATTTTTGGAAGGTCAATGTCTTGTAGGTTGGGAAGAGTTCTTTTTAGGGGAGGAGTGCGGAGTTCTTCACACCAATAAAAAAGGTCTGAATATTTTTCAGACCTTTTTTCTATTCAAGTAGGAAAACTTAAACAGTCATGATATCTTTTTCTTTCAGTTCAGCCAATTTATCAACTTTTACAATGAATGCATCTGTTAATTTTTGAACTTCACCTTCAGCAGTTTTGATTTCATCTTCAGAAGCGCCGTCATTTTTTAATTTTTTGATGGATTCGTTGACATCTTTACGGATATTACGTACACCAATACGGCCTCTTTCAGTTTCTTCTTTTACTTTCTTAACCAAATCACGTCTTCTTTCTTCTGTTAAAGGAGGAATATTCAGACGAATAACGATACCGTCATTCTGTGGGTTGATTCCTAGGTTAGCGTCAGTGATAGCTTTTTCAATTGCGTTGATGAGCGATTTTTCCCAAGGTTGGATAACAATAGTCCGTGCATCAGTTGTATTGATGTTGGCCACTTGTGAAAGTGGAGTGGCGCTACCATAATAGTCTACTGAAATTCCATCTAACATCGATGGAGAAGCTTTACCCGCACGAATTTTAGTTAATTCGGATTCGGTGTGAGCAACTGCTTTGGACATCTTGTCTTTACAATCGTCCAATTCAATTGAAATTAGTTCGTTCATATAAGATTACGTTTTTTACAGATTTAAATTATTTAACCACAGTTCCGACATGTTCACCATTAGCAAGTTTCAATAAGTTGCCTGGTTTGTTCATATCAAATACGATGATCGGTAATTTGTTTTCTTGACAAAGGGTAAAGGCTGTCATATCCATAACATTTAATCCTTTCTCATAAACCTCTGTGAATGATATTTCTTCAAATTTTGTTGCAGTAGGATCTTTTTCAGGATCTGCGGTGTAAATACCATCCACACGGGTTCCTTTCAATACGGCATCCGCATTGATTTCGATTGCACGCAAAGATGCAGCGGTATCCGTTGTGAAATAAGGGTTTCCTGTACCAGCTCCGAAAATAACAATACGGCCTTTTTCCAAATGGCGTACAGCTCTTCTGCGAATAAATGGTTCGCAGATTTGCTCCATTTTGATCGCAGTAAGCAAACGTGTCTTTTTCCCAACTTTCTCAAGCGCATCTTGAAGTGCCATGCTGTTGATGACTGTGGCAAGCATGCCCATATAGTCTGCTTGAACACGGTCCATGCCTGATTTTTCGGCGCTTAGACCACGATATATATTACCGCCACCGATAACAATTGCAATTTCTAAACCTTGATCGTGAAGTTCTTTGATATCATTAGCGTATTGTGATACACGGTTAATATCGATACCGTAGCTTTGGTCACCCATTAAGGATTCACCGCTAAGTTTTAATAAGATACGTTTGTATTTCATAATTGTTTTTTTGGAAATTTTCCAAAGGTCAAAGATAAAATATTTTTTTTATCCCTTAAGCCTAAAATAATATTTATTGTGCTTTTATTGTTTGATTAATGACTTCTCCGTAATACTGTTCATATAAAGGCATAATATTGGACAATTGGAATTTTTTCGCATGATTTAATGCCGCTTCCTTAAATTTTTCTAAGCGCTCTCCATCTTCCAAGATATAAATCGCATTCTTTGCCATATCTTCAACATCACCAACAGCACTGAGAAATCCAGTGACGCCGTTTTCATTCAGCTCAGGTAACCCTCCAGTATTGGAAGAGATAACTGGAACTTGACAAGCCATGGCTTCTAAGGCCGCAAGACCGAAACTTTCCGAACTTGAAGGCATCAGAAATAGATCTGATACAGACAATATTTCTTCCACTGCATCCTGTTTCCCCAAGAAACGGACGTCCTTGCATACATCAAGTTCTCTGGATAGCTCTTCTGCATTTCGACGCTCAGGGCCGTCACCTACCATCAATAATTTGGAAGGGATAACATCATGTACTTTCTTAAAAATACGGATGACATCTTCTGTATTTTTGACTTTTCTAAAGTTGGACGTATGGACCAATATACGCTCATTGCCGGGGGCAATGGCTTTTTTGAAATGTGACCGATCTTTATTGCTAAATCTGTCGAGGTCAATAAAGTTGGGAATCACTTTGATATCGCGCGTAATATCAAAATATTGAAGCGTCTGATCTTTCAGATTCTGTGATACAGCGGTTACGCCATCGGACTGATTGATGGAGAATGTTACGACCGGACTAAAACTCTTGTCTTTGCCAACCAATGTAATATCCGTCCCGTGTAAAGTCGTCACGACAGGAATATTAATGCCGTAGGTAGTGAGTAAGATCTGTTTGGCCATAAATGCCGCTGATGCATGTGGAATGGCATAGTGGACGTGGATCAAATCCAACTTTTCGAAGCGAACAACATCAACCAGTTTGCTGGCTAACGCAGATTCATAGGGTAGAAAATCAAAAAGAGGATACTGCGAAACAGCTACCTCATGATAGTATAGGTTTTCAGAAAAGAAATCCAGACGTGCAGGTTGTCGATAGGTTATAAAATGAATCTCATGTCCATTTGCGGCCAAGGCCTTTCCTAGTTCGGTTGCAACTACACCACTTCCACCAAAGGTGGGATAACAAACAATTCCTATTTTCATCTGCGTAATTATGTCTGAGCGCATATTTTAACGGCATCCCGTTATAAACGCTGTTTATTTTTTGTTAAAAGGCTCCCGGGAACCTCGTGTTAGTACTTTGATTGTCGTTGTTCAAGACTCGCAATGTCCATTACATACAAACGCTATTCATTCATGTGGCACCGACGAAGTTCTTTAGCTTGACAATTGCCCTCTTATTTTACTTTATGATAATAAGGTAAATTGAAGATGCTTATTCCTGAATTTTGTGTTGCAAATTTCGTCTATTTATGCGTAAAATAACAAAAACCAATTGCCATAGTTTTGTGAATTTTTTGATTGGTTAAAAAGCACTATCTTTAAATAGATATTAAATCGGTATATGGATAACTTTATAAGTGATATTTCAGGACAGCAATTTCCTTCGGAACAACGTATTTTGGGGGCTTCAATCCGACAACCCATTTTTAAGCTGATAAAAAAGGAATATCCAGGTTTTAGTAAGGACAAGTATATCGCCGCAAGTGAGTTGACACGATTTAAAGAAACTTATATCGCCGAATTTCTGAAAGATGAGTCTGGACAGTTAAGTCAATTGGATCAGCAGGTCATCAACAGTTTTAAGGAAAATAAAGTGATCAGCGCAAGTTTGGATGGAGATAATATGGAGCCAGTCAGCGTAGGAGACCGGGTTGCCGATAAAGTGGCTGAGTTTGGCGGAAGCTGGACCTTTATTATTTCCTTTGTCTTATTTTTGATTGTCTGGATTGCGGCCAATATCTTTTGGTTAAATAATAAAGGCTTTGATCCTTATCCCTTTATTTTACTGAACCTGATTTTGTCCTGCGTAGCTGCTTTGCAAGCTCCAGTTATTATGATGAGTCAAAACAGACAGGAAGATAAGGATCGTGAACGTGCAAGAAATGACTATATGGTCAACTTAAAGGCTGAACTCGAAATCAGGGAATTGCATGAGAAAATAGATCATCTCATTATCCGCAAAGAACAAGAACTTGTCGAAGTACAACGGGATCAAGTGGAAAAATTGAGCTTTCTATTAAAAAAGATGGAAAAAATAGAAGAAGCATTTAAAAATAAATGAATTTAGAAGGAGTAATAGGAGAACTTACGTTTAAGTTTTCCAGATCGGGTGGAGCAGGTGGACAACATGTAAACAAGGTGTCATCGAAAGTATTGTTGCAGTGGGATGTTGCGCTATCCACAGCTGCTTCTGTTGAAGAAAAAGCAATGATTTTCAACGCGTTGGCAAACCGTATCAATAAAGAAGGAATACTGCAATTGGAGTGCGATATCGATCGGTCACAGATCCGTAATAAAGAAATCGCAATCGATCGCTTTAAGCGTATAGTGGAAGGCGCACTTGTGCCAGCAAAACCCCGTAAAAAAACCAAAACTCCGTATTCCAGTGTGCTGAAAAGACTGGATCGAAAGAAACAGCAGTCTCAATTGAAAGCCTCAAGGAAAAAGAATTTCGACGAATAAAGATGACAATATCACGTATTGTTGTAAATTAATTGTTTAATTATCAGTATTTTGTATTTTAAACTAATTTATTAGTTGTAAAACTATGATTTTAGTTATAACTTGTGTATTGATTTATTATTTTGGTATTTATTTTATTCCTGAGGAGTTATGGAGGATTTTAAAGAGTTAACGAAAGCTGAGGAGCAGATTATGCAAGAGCTCTGGGAGATGGGCCGTGGCTTTGTCAAAGAAATTATTGATCGACTTCCGGAGCCGAAACCGGCCTATAACACGGTCTCGACCATCGTTCGTATTCTCGAAACAAAGGGCTTTGTAAGGCATGAATCTTTTGGTAAAAGTCATCAATATTTACCAAAGATTTCAAAACAGGAATATAAGAAAGGTATCACAGGAAAGTTATTAACGAATTATTTTGATAATTCGCCCAAGCGTATGCTCTCTTATTTTTTGGAAGAGAATAGGCTGGACATCAAAGAACTTGATGACATCTTATCGATCATCGAACGTAATAAATAACAACCAATACCCTTTTATAAACTTTTTGATTATGATTTACTTATTGATTGTCAATATTTCATTGATTATCAGTTTTGTGCTCTACAAACTGATTTTTAGAAAACTTACTTTTTTTCAATGGAACCGGATCTATCTGATTGGAATGGTTGTATTTTCCTTATTAGCTCCTGTGGGTATTTTTATTGAATTACCCAAGACGGAAATGATTTCCAATCATATTCCACAGGTCGACTTAGGAACATATATGGATGTCGAAATCGGGAGCCCGATCGAAAAAAAACCTCTTTTTTTGTTGGATATTCTTGCCAAGATCTATTGGATAGGAGCGGGAATCGCCTTTTTTTTCTTGGCGATACGGATCAAGCAACTTGTTCGGGTATTGCGTTCTTCTCCTGAGTACCTGAGTTTTTCTTTTTTTAATCGGGTTGTGATTGGAAAATCGATTAAAAACAAGAAGAATATTGCATGGCATGAGCAGGTTCATGCTGAGCAGGGACATTCCTATGATTTACTGTTGATTGAGCTACTTAAAATTTTCAATTGGTTCAATCCTGTTGTGTATTTCTTTCAAAAGGAAATAAGGTTTCAACACGAGTATATTGTAGATGAAATTTGCTCGACCGATAAAGTGGCTTATGCAGAAATGCTGGTTGCTCATGCATTACGTACAGATCAATTGGCTTTTTCACATGAGTTTTCCAATCATTCTTTTTTAAAGCAGCGCATCACGATGTTATTTAAAGATAAATCTGTACAAAGACAACGCTTGTTATATGTGATTGTGCTGCCCATGTTATTGGTGGTAGCGGGGTCTACGTTGGTCTTTAATACGAGTAGGGCCAAGGCTATGGTAGCGGATGTAGAAGAAAGCGTTAATGGCTTAACTGTGACTGATGAGCAGACATTGCCGAGCCAGTCTGAGGAGCTGAAAAATGGACAGGTAAATGAAGACAGTAAGGTCTACAAAGATCCTGAGATCATGGCTATTCCAGTTGGAGGAATGAAAAAGTATGTCATGGGATTGAGCAGTAGAATCCACGTGAGTGATGAAGCAATCAAAAATAATATGATCGGGGTAATTGTCATCTCAGCCATCGTGGAGAAAAATGGTGAGTTGAGCCATATAAAGGCTAAGAATGATTTGGGCTATGGCTTGGCATCCGCTGTGGAAAATGCTGTAAAAGCAAGTGGGAAATGGAAACCTGCAATCGTCAATGGGAAAGTCGTTCGATCGCTGCTTTCCTTACCCGTTACCGTTGGCGGAAAAACGACGTACTATTGGGAGGAAACTGACACATTGGGCAGAAAGGTCCGGATGTCATCTCATTCATTCCCGGGCGCTGAATCTGGTGAAGAGACGGAAAAACAACTCAAGGAAGTAAAATCGATAAGGACGGAAGATGAGAGCGACCGCTGGAATCTTTCATTGGATTTTCAGTCCGATTTAGTAACCTTTGATAAAGTTGAGGTGCAACCAACACCTATTGGGGGAATGCGATCTTTTATGATCTGGGTAGGCGATAATTTTGTTTTTCCGGAAGCAGCAATTAAACGGGAGGTTAATGGCATTGTTGAAGTGGCTTTTATTGTCGAAAAGGATGGCAGTTTATCCCATGTTGATGTAAAAAAAGATCTTGGTTATGGAACCAAAGAGGCGGCATTGGAGCTCCTAAAAGGTGCGAAAAAATGGAAACCGGGATTAGTTAACGGTAAACCGGTACGCGTGGCTTACACATTGCCGATTCGTTTAAATTTAAAGAAGTAAAGATTAGATCATAAATATGCAGAGCAGATTCATT
Organism: Sphingobacterium sp. UBA6317; assembly: GCF_002440385.1. Classification (NCBI taxonomy): domain Bacteria; kingdom Pseudomonadati; phylum Bacteroidota; class Sphingobacteriia; order Sphingobacteriales; family Sphingobacteriaceae; genus Sphingobacterium; species Sphingobacterium sp. UBA6317. The sequence goes on from NZ_DJTD01000063.1 coordinate 23,829, forward strand.
CAAATTTTCTATTTTATTGTGGTTTTGGCCATGCTTTCTTCCTGTAAGTCCTATAAAGTGGTTCCCAACGGTTTTGCTGTACAAGGTGATGAGTATTTTGTTAATATTAACAAAGAGCTTACGGTATTCCTCGGGGATGATATTATGGAGGATAAAAATTGGCAAGGTAAGACTAATCCGATTAATGCAAAGCAGGTTGACAATCGATTTCGTCGTGTATTACGCCATTTACGCTATTCAGATACCGCGTATCAGGTTTTGTTTTCTGGACATCTGGAAGGAAAATATCAGTATGACATGCTTGCTGTAGTCAACAACTCGCCAAATGTAAAAGGGAAAAAAAATCACCTACTTGATTTAAGTTCTTTTCAACGGGAGCAAAATAAGGAGGGACGATATTTTTATACAACTACAACTTTTAAGGGGCAAAAGCTGCTTCATTTTGTAATTCCGTTTAATGGGCGCCTTTGGCAAGAGAAAATGGTGTCGCTGATCTTTCTTTTCCCGGAGGATTTTACCGATATCGCGTGGGCGAAGGATGTAGTGATGTCTAATGTTGCTATGTATCGCGATCGTTATAAATTTACCCCGAGCCGCACAGAGATTTTATGTCCTGATGATGGTAGTAGCCGTTCGCATTTAGATTATAAAATTCCGGAAGAAAAGGTGAATAAAACAGGTTACATGTTAATGAAAGCTTATGGTGAAGTTGACGGAGAACGAAAACTGGTTGTTTACCGCGTGATGAAGCCTGGTGATTTTTATGGTTCCTTTGTGACTTGTAAAGGGGATTATGAAATTCTATATACCACATTGCAGGACAAGATTGTTTGGCAGACCAAGGTGAATACAGAGCGGGATGTCAAATTCTAACGAAATAAATTGAAAGCCTTGGATCAATAATCCAGGGCTTTCAATTTATTCTTTAAATGTGAAATTTCATTTTGGAGCTGTTCAACTTTCTCCAATAGGTGACTGGCAACCTGAATTCCGGCAGGATTTACTTCAAGATCATAGTAGAGATTTGAAAAGCGTTCCAATTTTTGGAGCTCTTCTTCATCAATATATTGTTCTTCTTGTTGAATGACAATATGTATGAGTCCGTATTCCTCCATGGTTTGCAGGAATGTTGTTTCAACCTTTCTGGACTGGCAGAAGTCGATGACTTTAATGAGTGTCGTTTCCATAAGATTAGTGTTTTAAATCCTTCAATTGTTGGAACAAGGCCTTTTCTTCGGCAGACAGATTATTGGGCATTTGAATATTCAATGTGACATACAGATCGCCAAATTCACCTTCTTTGCGATACAAGGGGAATCCTTTTCCTTTAAGTCGCATTTTTGCACCATTTTGACTTTCGGCTTTAATCTTCAGTTTAACTTTGCCGCCGAATGTATCTAAAGTTGCTTCACCGCCTAAAATAGCTGTATAGAGGTCTATATCAAGTGTTGTGTATAAGTCATTCCCCTGACGTTTAAAACGGGCATCAGGCGTGATGTTGATAGTGATATAGAGATCTCCTTTTGGGCCACCGTTGATGCCCTCTCCGCCATAACCTTTCAGTTTGATCTTTTGACCATCCTCCACGCCAGCATGAATCGTGATGCGGATACTTTTTCCATTGATATTGAAGGTCTGTTGATGTGTCGTGTAAGCTTCTTGTAAGGTTAAGCTGAGCTCCGCATTAAGGTCCTGGCCGCGGAATGTACTTTGGCGGCCTCCTCCGCGTCTGCTACCAAACATCTGTTCGAAGAAATCAGAGAATTGCCCATCATCAAAGTTTCCAGTGTACTCATGGGAACCGCCACCACCAAATGGATTTCCTCCAGCGCCGAATGGATTTCCTCCGTTAGATTGTGACTGACGGTATTGTTGTTGCGCTTTTTCATACTCCTCTCCATGTTGCCAATGTTCACCGTATTGGTCATATTTTTTGCGCTTTTCGGGATCGGATAATACTTCATTTGCCTCATTAATCTCCTGAAATCGTTGTTTGGCCTCATTGTCATTGGGGTTGACATCAGGGTGGTATTTACGGGCTAGTTTTCGATATGCTTTTTTGATGTCATCAGCTGAAGCTGTTTTATCAATGCCAAGCACTTTATAGTAATCTACAAAAGCCATAAATTATACTTGTTTTGTATTAAAGATAACAATAATTGTGAATAAAAGGTTTATGCTAAAGGTCATTTTAGTACATAAAAAAGCAAGTAAACAATCATTTACTTGCTTTTTGTATTGTACAAAATAATCCTTGATAAAGCCGATAATTTGACCTTACTCTTTATTACTGTCGATGACCAGGCGATTTTCCCTATTGGCTATTTGCCATGCCGTGTAAAATGCGAGCTTTTCGCGTTTTACCATTAATGGAAAGTCGATCTTGTCATAGGTATCTGCAGGCGTGTGGTAGTCCGGATGCAGGCCCGAAAAATAAAAGACAGAAGGAATACCTTTCTTGGCAAAGTTATAATGATCGGATCTATAGTACAAACGCATAGGATCCTTTGGATTGTCATACATATAGTCAATCTCCAGTTTCGTATGTTTTTCATTCTCATTTTTATTGATCTCATATAACTCGGAGCTCAATTTATCTGAACCGATAGCGTGGATATAATCATGATTGCCTTTGAGATGCTTGTCGTCGACACGGCCGATCATATCGATATTGATGCAAGCAACGGTGTTTTTCAATGGAAATATGGGGTTTTCTGTATAGAACTTGGAACCTAGTAAACCTTTTTCTTCTGCAGCATAGGTGATGAACAAAATACTGCGACGTGGGCCATTTCCTGTTGATTTAGCTTTCGAAAAAGCGCGTGCCAATTCAAGGACGGCTGTTGTGCCCGAGGCATTGTCATCGGCCCCAAAGAAGATATTGCCTTTGGAATCCATTCCATCATGGTCGTAGTGGCCTCCGATCACAACGATTTCGTCTTTTTTATCTGTTCCTCCCAGATAGCCAAGAATGTTTGGATCAGCTAAAGCAGCCGCATTGGTGCCAAACTCAGCTTTAAAATTTGTTGAAATAACAAAGGAATTAGGTTTTCCCGTACGATTAATCTTTGCAACAACAGTAGCAAGGTTAGTTCTCGCCAGGTTTAGTATATAATTTGCGGCATGGTCTGTAATGTTGACTACAGGGATCATTGCCGACTTTTCCGGCGCAGGTTGGTCCACCGCCAAATTGTAACGACCCTCAATAGCACGGTCTCCCGCATCCTCCAAAAGTTGGGACAGCTGACTATTGATCGCTAATACCATTTTGGGATTGTGTTTAAGGATCTCTTTGACTTTTTTATTTCGGGTTGTTGCCCAGTCCGACGCAGTCTTTTTGCTGCTAATCCATGAATTTCCTTTCTCATCTGTTGGCTCATTCTCATTGATCAACATAACGATCTTATTGTGGAGATCCAAGCCCGAGATATCCGAATACTTGGGGTCATCTATGCCATAACCAATAAACACGATTTCATTGCTTTCGAAGAATTTGTTCTCGTTGTTGCCAATGACGAAAATGTCCTTACCATGCTGGAAGGGCCTGTCGTTAATACTAAATTGCTTTACTTTAAAGCTGTTGCGAATTAGTTGCAGGGGTTGGAAATAGGATCCGTTGACAGGTGCACTAAGTCCATATTTTTTAAATTCATTGGCAATATATTCTGCTGCCAGACGTCCGCCTTTTTGGCCGGTTCCTCGGCCTTCAAAATCGACAGAAGCTAAAGTGCGCAGATGCTTCTGTGTAGATTCTACCGTGATTTCATCGGCATATTTACTGTTTATGTCCTGTGCATTTGCACAGCTCATCAGAGCGCATGCTATCCAAAGCAGGTTGTATATTTTCTTCATTGTTTATTTTTTACTAGTGTGACTTTCAGTACCTTATTTTGTAATTTAATTAACCAGATCAGCTGCGTATCATCTCCTTAATTGATATAACAGGTGTCGTTATCTGCACAATATATAAAAAAAAGCGGATGAAAAGTGTAATTTGCTTTTCATCCGCTTCTTAAAATATGTTAATTTACCTAACAGCTACAAGCTATTTTGTTTACGCGGTTAGCGTGACGCCCACCTTCGAATTCCGTGTTTATAAATGTGTTGACGATCTTTTTAGCGAGGTCAAGGTCGATAAAACGTGCAGGTATACATACGACGTTCGCATCATTATGCTGACGGGCTAAAGCCGAAATTTCCTCCAACCAACAGATAGCAGCACGAATATTTTGGTGTTTATTAGCTGTGATAGCAACACCATTTGCACTTCCACAAATTAAGACTCCAGCATCAGCTTCTTTATTTTCTACTGCTGATGCAACTGGGTGTGCGAAATCTGGATAATCAACTGAATCTGGAGAGTTTGTTCCAAAGTCTGTTACCTCATAACCCAGTTCATTTAGAAAACTTACCAAAGCTGTTTTGTATTCAAAGCCGGCATGGTCACTTCCAATCGCAATTTTCTTTACGCTGCTCATTTTATTGTTATTTTATTTTTCTTGTGCTAATTTTTTTCTTTTGACATCGGCCGAAACCATGATACTTATCTCATATAATAAGAACATTGGTGCTGCAACGGTCAGCATGGTGATGATATCTGCGGAAGGTGTAATGATAGCTGCTATCACTAAAATAATTACAGTTGCATAACGACGGCTGGCCCGCATAAATTCAGGGGTCATAATGCCTATTTTCGAGAGAATAAATACCAGTATCGGGAGTAGGAAAACAATTCCACAGCCCAATGTTAACGTTGCTATCGTAGAAAGGTAGTTATCAATGGTAATCTGGTTGACGATCTCATCACTTAGGGATACGTTGGCTAGAAAGTTGATGGATAAGGGTACAACAATGTAGTATCCGAAGAGTGCTCCTAAAATAAACAATAAAGAAGAGTAAAAAACAAACCCGCGTGCAGACCGTCTTTCCACATCGGTCAGTGCTGGTTTTACAAATAACCAAATTTCAAAAAGGAGGTAGGGGAATCCCATCATCAAAGCCATCAATAAACAGGAGTTTATCTGAAGCATAAATTGACCTGCTAGTTCGGTATTGATGATATTAAAAGGAATTTTCTTGACACAGAAGTCTGCTAAATTGAAAGCATCTGCTGCCTTACACATCATGCGATAGGTCCAAAAATTTAAATTCTTTGGCCCCATGATGATATCGTTGAATACGAAATCGTAGAATGTAAAGGCAATACCTGCAAAGATACAGATCGCAATTGCTGAACGGACCAAATGCCATCTTAAAACCTCAAGGTGGTCAAAAAAAGACATTTCCGCTTCTATATTCTTCCCTTTATCTTTAATAGCTTGTATTAGATCTTTCGAATTAGGTGTACTCATAAAAATTGTTTGGAAACAAAAATACCATTCTTATTGTAAAGAATGGTATTTTTTATGTATGTAAAGATAATTTTATTTAATCTTCTGCAGGATATTCCTTTAGGTCGAAAGTTTCCATAAACTTTGTCGTGAAATTGCCGGCTCTAAAGTTAGGGTCGCGCATCAATCTCAAATGCAAAGGAATGGTTGTTTTGATCCCTTCAATGACGAATTCACTCAATGCACGTTCCATAGTACAAATTGCTTCTTCACGTGTTTGCGCAACGGTGATCAATTTAGCAATCATAGAATCATAGTTTGGCGGAATTGAGTAACCAGAATAAACGTGTGTATCTACACGTACACCATGTCCACCTGGTGAGTGGAAGTTGGTGATTTTACCTGGTGAAGGACGGAAATTGTTGAAAGGATCCTCCGCATTGATACGACATTCGATCGCATGCATTCCTGGTTCGTAGTTTTTTCCGGAGATCGGAATTCCTGCGGCCACCTTAATTTGTTCTTTGATCAGATCAAAGTTGATGACTTCTTCCGTTACCGGGTGTTCTACTTGGATACGTGTGTTCATTTCCATAAAGTAGAAGTTGCGGTGTTTGTCAACCAAGAATTCGATTGTACCAGCACCTTCATAGTTTACAGCTTTAGCACCTTTAACAGCAGCCTCTCCCATTTCAGCTCTCAATTCGGGAGTCATAAAAGGTGATGGCGATTCTTCAATCAATTTTTGATGACGACGTTGGATCGAACAGTCACGTTCAGATAGATGACATACTGTACCGAATTGGTCACCCACAATTTGGAATTCGATATGACGCGGTTCCTCTACATATTTTTCAAGGTAGATACCGTCGTTACCGAACGCAGCCGCAGATTCGACACGCGCAGAATCCCAAGCTGGTTCAAACTCTTCGTCTTTCCAAATGATGCGCATACCACGGCCACCACCACCGGCTGTAGCCTTGATGATAACTGGGTAGCCGATTTCATTGGCTAAGGTAATACCTTCTTTTACGTTTGAGATCAAACCATCGGACCCTGGAACAGTAGGAACACCAGCTTTTTTCATGGTATCTTTTGCACGGGATTTATCACCCATTTTCTCGATCTGCTCTGCAGTTGCACCAATAAATTTGATACCGTACTCTGCACAGATAGCTGAGAAACGAGCATTTTCCGACAAGAAACCATATCCTGGGTGAATCGCATCTGCATTTGTTAATTCAGCTGCAGAAATAATATTCGGAATGTTTAAGTAAGAGTCTCTACTCGGTGGAGGACCAATACAAACTGCTTCATCCGCAAATCTTACGTGTAAACTATCGCGATCGGCAGTGGAATATACTGCGACACTCTTGATACCCATTTCACGACAGGTACGGATAATGCGCAGGGCAATCTCGCCTCTATTTGCAATTAATATTTTTTTGAACATTGTCTTGAATTATGAAGTTTGCAAAAAATGTAGCCCTTTGGAGGCTACATGTATTCATTTACGTAATTGTAAATTACTTAGGCTCAACTAAGAATAATGGTTGGTCGAACTCAACAGGTTGAGCGTCTTCTACCAAAATCTTAACGATTTTACCTGAAACTTCAGATTCAATTTCGTTGAATAATTTCATTGCTTCAATGATGCATAGTACAGAACCGGTATTGATATCATCACCAACATTGACGAAAGATGGTTTACCAGGTCCAGCCGAACGGTAAAATGTACCGATCATTGGTGATTTGATTGTGATCAAGTTTGCTTCAGCGCTTGCGGCTGGTGCTGCAGGGCTAGCTACTGGAGCTGGTGCCGCTGCTTGTGCAACTTGAGGAGCAGCAATTGGAGCAACAGCAGGAACAGTCGCTGTTACGTACGTAGGCTCTTGATTTGTTTTTATTGTAATTTTAAAATCTTGCTCTTCAATTGAGACTTCATTCACACCTGATTTTGAAACGAATTTAATCAAGTCCTGAATTTGTTTGATATCCATACCCATAGTATTCTAGGTTTTGTTTGTTTCTAAAAAATTCTAACTGTCAAAAGTAATAAATTATACCATAAAATGGACAACTAATACGCCCATTTTAAATAGATGGATCCCCAAGTGAAACCTCCACCGAAAGCAGCAAGGATAAGATTATCTCCTTTCTTCAATTGAGATTCCCATTCCCACAAGCATAAAGGAATAGTACCACTGGTGGTATTTCCATATTTTTGAATGTTCACCATCACTTTTTCTTCCGGAAGCCCCACACGTTCTGCCGTTGCATCAATAATACGTTTGTTGGCCTGATGAGGCACCAACCAAGCAATATCTTCTGACTTTAAGTTATTTTTGACCATAACTTCATGTGCTACATCAGCCATATTGGTTACTGCAAATTTAAACACCGTACGACCTTCTTGGTAAGCGTAATGTAATCCTGCATCTACAGTTGCATGCGACGCCGGATTCAGCGAACCCCCACCTTTGATATTCAAAAACTGTCCTCCGGAACCATCGGTTTTTAAAATAGCATCTTGTATACCCATGCCTTCTTCATTTGGCTCCAATAATACACAGCCACAACCATCACCAAATAGGATACAGGTATTGCGGTCTTGGTAATTGATGACCGAAGACATTTTATCGGCACCGATAACAAGGACTTTTTTATGAGTGCCAGCAGTGATAAATTGTGTTCCTGTATTCAGACCGAACAAGAAACCTGAACAAGCCGCCTGAAGATCAAATCCCCATGCATTTGTAGCTCCGATTTTATCGGCCAGAATATTTGCAGTCGCAGGGAACAGCATATCTGGTGTGCTTGTACAAAAGATAATAAGGTCAATATCTGTAGCAGCTATACCTCTTTTTTTCAATAAACCTTGCACTGCAGGTACAGCAAGATCTGAAGTAGCAAGACCTTCACCTTTTAAGATGCGACGCTCTTTGATTCCCGTTCTGGAAACAATCCATTCGTCGTTGGTGTCGACCATTGTTTCCAATTCTTTGTTAGTAAGGATATAATCCGGAACGTAACCATTTACAGCCGTGATTGCGGCGTGAATCTTTGACATAAATACTCTAATTGAAAATAGATCTGATGCTGTCAATGAACTTAGACTCGATCATATCTCTTGAAAATAAAACCATATTTTTAATGGCCTCAGGTGTCGAAATACCATGGCCAATAATGACAGGAGCATTAACTCCCAAGATCGGGCTACCGCCGTACTGCTCGTAGTTGAATCGGTCGAAGAAATCATCTTTAAAACCTTTTTTCAACGTCACTACATAAAATGATTCTGCGAGTTTCAAGACGACGTTGCCTGTAAATCCATCACAGACGTAAACGTCGGCATGGTCACTGAACAGATCACGGCCTTCTGCATTTCCGATAAAGTTAATCTTGTCGTTGGCTTTAAGTAGGGGGTAGGTAGAGGTTGTTAGGATGTTTCCTTTTTCTTCTTCTTCTCCGATATTCAATAATCCCACTTTAGGGGTGGATACATTAAACACATGTTCGGCAAAGACACTTCCCAAGATTGCAAATTGGTTCAACATCTCTGGTTTACAGTCCGCATTAGCGCCGACGTCCAATAAGATTCCGAAGCCTGATTTTAATTTGGGAACAATGGATGCTATTGCAGGGCGTAATACGCCTGGGATAGCTTTAACGCTAAACATTGAGCCCACAAGCATGGCGCCAGTATTACCAGCAGAAGCGAATGAGTCAATTTCTTTGTTTTTTAAATATTCAAATCCCTTCGCAATACTTGAGTTGGGTTTTTGAGTTATTGCTTTGGTTGGATGTTCACCCATTGCAATGACTTCTGGAGCCTCCACATATTCAAAGTCAGATGAATTTCCTCCGGCTTGATTGATTAATTGTTTAGTCTCTTCAGTTTTACCAAAAAGGACTATTTTTTGGTCTCCAGTAAGCTGTTTTTGTGCTTCAATAGCACCTGTTATCGTTGCTTTAGGAGCATAATCTCCTCCTAAAATATCTAAACCAATCTTCATCCGTTATTATTTAGTAAATCAATAATACGCAAAAAACATCCCAAAGTAAAGCAAATTTCTAAAATAGTGCTTGTCTGGGATGTTTTGGTGTTATGAAAGGTTTACCTTAGACAACAGCTGTATTTTCAATGATCAATTTACCGTTGTAGTACAAGTTTCCGTCTACAGTATATGCACGGTGAGGTAAATGAACTGCGCCAGTTTCTTTACATACTGTCAAGCTTGGAGCTTCAGCTTTATAATGTGTTCTTCTTTTGTCTCTTCTTGATTTAGAAGTTTTACGTTTTGGATGTGCCATCTCGTATTCTTGTTTTAGTTATTTTTAATATTTCTCAATGCTTCCCAACGTGGGTCGATAATTTCTTCTTCTTTTTGTTCCTCTGAATCAGGCTCGCTTGTAAATAACGCGAGCATCTCAGGATCACATTGTATGCCTTGTCCCTGCTCTTCACATTTGACGATATAGGGAACAGCTAAATTAATGTATTCGTATAATAACTCAGCTATATCCAACTCATGGTCGCTTTTGGATAAGATCAACACCTCTTCGGTATTATCTGTCCAATCTTCATCCGTGAATTTGACTAATATTCGTTCTTGAATTGAAATCGGTGACATAAACTCTTTTAAGCAGGTATCACAAGTCAATTGAATTTCGCCTTGGATATCAAAATGCAAAATCAAAAGATTTTCTTGTTTTTGCAATTCAACTTCTGCTTTCAGATTGCCATCTTTTACAATCGAATGTTCGTAGCAGTCAAAGAACTTTTTATTAATGTCAAACTCAAAATTGTGCTTTCCAGCGTTGAGCCCCGAAAAGGGAATTCTATATTGTTTTAGATGTTTCACAATCTTGCATTTGAGCCTGCAAAGGTATGTATAAAATCATTAGGATAGAAATATTTTTTCAAATATTCCGAAGCAAAGCTTCATATACACCAGTAACAGGACTTATTCATAATAATTTTTGCCTAACTCTATCTTTTCGCGCCCATTTGCCATACGCCATTTGTTAGTATCGCGTAGCGAATAAGCACAGCCGCAATATTCCTGCATATAAAATTTCTCCTTTTTGGAGACTTCAAGCATACGGGCAGAACCACCTTTCTTACGCCAGTTGAAAGTCCAATACTCCATCCCTTCATGGCGGGAGGCAGCACGTAAACCACAATCATTGATCTGCTCCATGTTTTTCCAACGGGAGATACCCAGCGAACTTGAAATCACATCAAAGCCATTGGCAGCCGCATACTCAGCCGTTTTTTCAAAACGCATATCAAAACACATCGTGCAACGGATGCCTCTTTCAGGCTCTTGCTCCATCCCTTTGGCCAAATCAAACCAATGATCAACATCGTAGTCCGCATCAATAAAAGGGATATTATGTTTTTCCGCAAATCGGATGTTCTCGTCTTTGCGTAAATCATATTCTTTGCGGGGATGAATGTTGGGATTGTAAAAATAGATTGTAAAATCGATATCCGAAGCAATGAGTGCTTCCATCACTTCTCCAGAACACGGAGCACAGCAGGAGTGTAAAAGTAATTTTTTGCCCTCTCCCGGTAATGTCAACGTCTCCCTTACAAATTCCTTATTTTCCATAATCGTATGTGCTAACAAAAACAAAGGCAATTTTAATCAAAAAGTAGCGGATTGACAAATATTTCCGTTTTACTTATACGGGTTTGCCCCTAAAAGAATCATATAAATTCATTGATATTCTGCATATATTAGTAGATTTGTATGTTTAACGCAATACGCTATTTTTAATAAAAAATATATGAAATTTTCGTTTCAATCCTGTATTATCCTATTCGTTGCCAGTGTAATAGGTTTTACTTCTTGCAAGAAACTGGATGATGAGCCTGTACGAACGGGGGCTACTTTGATCTCTAGATTATATGTTTCTTTCTCGGATTACGACCAGAACAATTCTGCGCTTAAAAACATGATGATTATCGATCCGGCTGATACGACCAATTTAGATAATATCTATCAATATCTTTCTCCGGCAAAAGGGGGCGGACCAATTCTTTTTGATGCTGCTGCCCGGGCTATCTTTCAGGCGAGTGTTACGGCACAGGATACCTTTCTTCAGGTGATTCCATTTGCCAATGAGATCTATGGAATTCCCGGTAATGCAGGTGCTATTGGATACCGCGGTTTTACGAATGTTAGGGGATTGGCCTATTATACGTATGCCCAACAAAATGGTACATCTGGATCTGTAACAACACCATTTCTTTTGGCGGTTACAAATCGCGGAGTAGGTAATTCCATGTTATATGCGATAAGTACACCAAGTGGAAAAGTGGGATCAAAAGGTGGAGCACCAATCATTGACAAACAGATTAACCTTGGGAACCTGGTTCCGAGTTCACTGACTTTATTGAATAGCAATACAAGTGATAGTAATGAGAAATTGGTGCTGATTGGTTTTAATAATGAAGGAACAGAAAATAGAAGTGGTTTTGCTGTATATTCTCAACTCAAACAAGAACTCATCGACCGTCCTCGCGATACCATTGTAGCTTCCACTAGATTTACGCCAGTGATGAAAGTATATATCAATGGTAAAACGGGATTAGGCTCGGTATCCTATGCACCCAAAAAGGGTTTGTTGGCGGTAACTTCCGGTAGTGAAGTGCTATTTTTCAAAGATCCAAAAACCTTATTTAGTGGAGGCACGGACAAAACTGTGGCGCCTGATTACGTCATCGGTGGGGCTAATACAGGCTTAGTAAAACCTTGGGGGATAGCCATTGATGATCGTACAGAACAAGGGAAATTCTTTTATGTTTCTGATCTAACGAATCGTACAATTTCGCGTTTTCCATTGCTAGGTGAAGGCAATATAAAACCCGATATTGCAGCGAAAACCTATGGCTCTTTGACGCCGAATTATATCTTTTTAGATGCTCGTGAAGCTAATATTTTCTAACGTGCAGTTTAAGCAAGCAACTGGAAAAGCGCTTTGATTTCCTGTTGCTTGTTTGAACTTTCATGTTCCTCGTAGGCAGACATCAAGTTTCGCAAAGCTCGTTTAAGGATGGTCACATTATCGCAGGGATAGGTGAATTCTCTATCCGGATTGAGGTTCAGTTGCTTCAAAAATGAATTTACATCGCTTTTTTGCATAACCTGCCCACGATTAAAGGCATTGATGTAAAACAGCACATTTTCATTCCCTTCTTCATCCGAATCCATATACGCCAATACAAAATGCTTTGGTAAATTAATACCGTAGATCGGAATGTCCAATTTTTGTGCAATGATACTGTAAATGCAGGATAGGGTTAAGGGATTCCCCTGTTTGGTATCGAGTACTTGACCAATATAGGAATTCTGTGGATGATGATAATCCTTTGTATTTCCTGTTAGGCCGAAGGAGCCAAAAAGAACATGATTCATCAGGTTCACTTTTTCCAGCGGGCTCATGTCGTAATGCAAACCGCGCCATACCTCAGTTTTGAGGTCTTCTATCGCTAAAACAATCTTATGATCCTCATAAGAAGGATATTGATAATTATTGAGGATAATTAATCCTTCCAGTAGATTGAATGAGTTACTCAGGTTCCAAATCTGTAATTCGTTTTTGGTCTGATCAAATTGAATTTCATGGATAATATTCTCTAATCGACCCTGTATGTGAGGATCGAAGCTGGACTCCCAAAATTTTTCCAAATAGGGTACAATCTCAGGACCTTGGCTTTTTAACTGGTGCTCCACTTCCTGAATAATCTGTTGGTCGGTGTCGTCCAACAGGGATATTAGCGATTTTAACTCTCTCTCATTCATCATAACGAAGTTAACTAATTGATTCGAGATATGAGCTAAAAAAATCCCTACCGTCATTGATGTACTGCGTAGGGATTATCCAGGTTAAATTGGCATACAATTATTTGAGCTGACCATCCAGCATATTGACAACTCTTTTACCATATTCGGCATTCTTTTCAGAATGGGTTACTTGTATAATTGTAACGCCATCATCGTTGAGCTGTTTGAATAAATCCATGATTTCTTCGCCTTGTTTGGAATTTAAGTTACCCGTAGGCTCATCGGCCAGCAATAACTTCGGTGATCCCGCCAATGCACGCGCTATACCGACAATCTGTTGCTGACCACCGGATAGCTGGGCCGGGAAGAGATCCTTCTTCCCGACAATGCCAAAGCGATCAAGCATATCGGCAACAATAGCTTTTCTTTCTTTGCTTGAAATGTCTTTATAGATCAAGGGTGTTTCGATATTTTCATACACGGTCAATTCATCCAGGAGATGATAAGCTTGAAATACATAGCCTATGTGGGATTGATATAGTTGCGTTCTTTTCTTTGCTTTCATTTCCAATACATTCTCGCCCATAAAGATATATTCACCCTCATCAGGTTCATCAAGCATACCGATAATATTTAATAAAGTTGATTTTCCAGACCCTGATGGCCCCATGATGGAGATAAAATCACCTTCAGCAATATCGAGACTTACATCTTTAAGGACGAATGAGCGTGTACCACCTACGTTATACCACTTGAATAAATTTTTTAATTGTATCATTTTTTAGTATTGAGATCTTAGATATTCTTGTTTTATATTTTTATTAGTCATCATAATTACTGTTCGACTGGGGAATAGGGCCCTTTACCGCTCAAATTATCTTTTATTCATCGCGCAGGCTATCTATTGGATTTGTTTTTGCGACTTTTATAGATTGGAAGCTGATGGAAACCAATATGAGGATAAATATGCAAAATATTGGGATCAAAAACGACCACCAGGACAGCTGAATATGATAGGCGAAATTGGAAAGCCATTTATTCATGAGTAGATAGGCTATTGGAAGGGCTATGCCGATCCCGACTAAAAAGAGCTTGAAAAATGGTTTGTTCAATTGAATAAAGAGCAATTGTACCGAGGCCCCCAGTACTTTGCGGATGCTCATTTCCTTTTTTCGTAATGCCGCCTGATACGCCGCCATACTAAATAGCCCTAAGGCCGCGATGATAACCGAAAGGCTGGTGAAACTATTAAAAGCAGTCTGCAATTCGTGCTGTTTTTTGTGCTGTAAAGCATATTGCTCATCCATAAAAGAATAATCAAGAGGCAGATCTTTTGCGGATGGATTTTTCTCCCATTCTGCTTTGACTGTATTGATGGCCTGATCAACCATTCCCGGTTTTGTTTTGACCATGAGGGTTGTCTGAAAGCGCATAGTACCACATTCGTTTTTAAATGAATATAGGCTCGGCTGAACTACATTTTCAAAGCCATAAGCTTTACTGTCTTTGACTAAGCCAACAATTTCAAAGGTGACATCACAGCCTTTGATTTTAGCACCTATCGGGTTTTCGAGTCCTAAATTTTTGGCTGCAGATTCGTTGATAATAGCATAGTTGGCCAAGGAATCGTGAAGCAGTTGATCTATTGAAACAGTGGTGTTTCCTTGTATACTGGAGATATTTAGCGTCTTGAAGTATCCAGGATCAATACCGACATGTGCAAACGAAACGTTTTTTTGAGCATAGGAAAAATCCATTTTGGGAGGTTGTTCGCCTTCCCCTGGAATATTTGTCGCTGATGCAACAGAGGCAATACTTGGATCATTTTCTAACCGACGTTTTAGTTGTTGATAGGAACCATCAATTTTGGAATCATAATACATGCCTATTCCTTTGAAATTAACAACCTGTGCAGGCTCAAATCCTTTATCCGCCTGCTGCATATAATTTAGCTGTGCCCTAATAACCAGCATGCCCGATATAAATAGGATGGCCATACTGATCTGAAAAGTTAGTAGTGCGTTTCGAAATGTGCCCTTTTTGAGAATGGAAGTCAGTCCACCTTTTAGGAGATTAACAGATTTGAAGCCAGAGAGTATGATCGCTGGGTATATTGCCGATAGAATTGTTGTCAATAGTACGGCAATAGCAAGTTGGGCGATTGTCTCCGAACTCAAAATATAACCCTTAAGATCATCATTAAACCATTTTTGGAGAATATTTCCTGTGAGGGCCAAAGTAACGAAACTTAGAATTGCAGCACTGAAAGTCAGAATAAATACTTCCAGTACCAATTGCCTAACGATAGCCCAACGTGAGCTTCCCAATATTTTTTTGAGCGCGAGTTCCTTAATGCGTTGATCCGCTTGTGCCATAATCATATTGGCAAAATTGGCAGAGGCGAGTAAGAGGATCAAAACGGAGAGAATACCAATAATCCACGTGATGATATAAGCCGTGTTACTTCCTGTTTTTGGCCGAAGGTGAAGGTTGGACAGTGGGTCTAGGTAGATCCTCCCTTTGGCATAACTGGAGGAGCGGATTTTATCTTTCGGTGCAATTTCTTTCTGGTAAAGCGCGTTGATGCGATTGGTCAACTTCGTGATATCCGTACCGGGACGTACTTGAATATAAGTTTGATACAAAAAAGGATTATTATTGGCGAAAAGGTCCTGCGGTTCACGGATAAACAGGAGATCGTAATCAATCATGGATAGACCTTGCTCTTTGATTGTACCGTAGATTGTTTCCTGCACACCTAGAGCAAGGCTTATAGCTGGAATCGACTGGGGGCTGTCAAAATTTAAGTCTTCTTTTTTGAATAGTTGTTCGGCAATATGGCTTTTGACCATGGTCGCATCCTTTTGATCCTTGTTTTTGTAGAGCGGTCCGGTCGCATTTTCGATTTGAAAGATTCGTGCGGCTGAGGAGTCAATCAGTGCAGCATTTTTAATAAGGACTGTTTTTTCACCAAAAAGGGGATAACTTCCATAATTGTAAACTATTTTTCGACCTGCATAGACGATATCAGGTAAATTCTGTTTTAGCAATGGAGCCAGAGAAGGTGAAGTTTCGTCCGTAAATGCACCTTCTGCTTCAAGGCCAATTTGGTAGATATCCTTGTAATGTGGATTCCATTTATCGTAGCTGGTCTCTCGATTGATGTATTGATAGGAAAGGATAAAACCGGTAAAACCCAAGGTCAATCCAATTATATTTAGAAGAGTAAATCCTTTGTTTTTTAAGAGTTTACGCCAAGCTAGTTTGAAATCATTTTTTGTCATCTTACGCTGGATATGTATGCTTAAACCAAGTAGAATTATTTCACTCAATTAAAATTACAATCCCCTTGCCAGTGTCGTAATAGTTTTATTATAAATAACTTATCGTGTTTTTGTTTTGTTTTTGAATGTTCGATTTCGAACAGTTTACGTCCAGAATCGAACATTCATTCCCCTAAGCTATTGGTTCAATGACCACCACGCAACAGGCAGGCAATTACCAAGGCAACAAACACCAATTTTTAAGATCTTCTGACTTTATTCATCCCTTAAACTATCGACCGGATTGGCACGGACGACTTTCCAAGTTTGATAACTAATCGTCCCAAAAGCAACTAAGATTGCACTTATTCCTGCCAGAACAAAGTAGAACCAATTGATTTCTATGCGATAATTGAAATCCGCCAGCCATTGATTCATTGCCCACCATGCAACAGGTGTAGCAATGACTAAGGCTACAAAGACCAATTTTATGAAATCTCCGGAGAGTAATTTGAGTAATCGGATGGAACTGGCACCGAGAACCTTACGGACACCAATTTCTTTTGTACGTTGCTGGGTCACATATGTTGCTAGTCCAAAAAGTCCCAGGGCGGCAACAAAAATGGCTACAAAGGCAAAGCAGCTGAAGATATTTTTAGTCCGTTGGACATCCTGATAGAGGTCAGCGAAGCCGGCATCAAGGAAATTATAGTCGATTTTTTGATTCGGCGAAAACTTATTCCAAACGGTATTAATGTCGGCTAATGTTTTGGACATGTCCGTCGATTTGGTCTTGATAGAAAGCATGGAAGGACTATTGGCAAGGGTCATGCAAACGGGGTAGTAGCCCTCATCTTTCATTGATTCAAAGATAAAATTATCGACGACACCGATAATGGTCCATGTCCTGCCGTTAGTAATTTGTGTACCAATGGGATTTCCTTTGATGCCTAAATCAGCAAGCATTCTTTTGTTAACAATAGCACCTGTACTATCCGATGCGATATGTGGATCGAAGTTTCGGCCGGCTATTAGCTTCAGACCAAAAGTGGAAAGGTAACTTTCGTCGATATTCCAGAATTGCCCACCTTCACCTAATTCAAGATCTTCCTTGCCTTTGGCCCAAAAAAGATTTCCATTTCTTTTTGCACCATCCAATTGAACCGGTAAATAGTCGCCAATAGAGACATCACGAACTGTTGGAATGGCTTTTAATTCATTTTTTAATTCTTTCGCCTGGGAGGCAATTCCCGTTACACCACGAAGTACAATGACCTGATCCTTATCAAAGCCAATGTCTTTATTAAGCATAAAACTGATTTGCTGATTTGCAATGAGTGCGCTGATGATCAATATAATAGATGTTGCAAACTGGAAAATAACCAGTCCATTGCGCAATAATGAAGATTTAGGATTCGTAACCGATTTGCTTTTTAATGCGTTGATCGGCTGAAATCCTGATAAATAGAACGCTGGGTATAAGCCAGCGAGGATACCGATGAACAACATGCTCAAAATCAGCGAAGGCACAAAGTACCACACTGTCCACGGTATAAACAGCGCTTTGTTGGCTAGATTGTTAAATAGTGGTAATAACAGGAAGGCTAATAATAACCCTATAAGAAGTGAAATAAGACTGTAACATATCGCTTCGGTCATAAATTGGATAATCAGTGTCTTTCGATTGGATCCAATGGTTTTGCGAATTCCGATTTCTTTTGCCCGCGTTGCTGCATTCGCTGTGGATAGGTTGATGAAGTTAATACAAGCGATCAATAAAATAAAAAATGCGATGCCAGCAAATATCCAGACCATCTTAATATCACCTTGATATTGCGTAGCCATGCCATATTCCGACACATTCTTAGAACGCAGGTGCATATCGAGGGCGATTTGAAGTAAGACGGTTGACTGCATCATTTCGGGCGATATTTTCATTCCATTTTTTTTATTAATCAGAATATAATGGTCCTGAATATAGTTTTTTGAAATGCTACCCTGTGCGTTGGCAATATCTGCATTCTCCTTCAGTTTTACATAGGTAATGTAATTTGTTGCGCCCCAATTGTTTTGTTCACCCGGGTAAAATGGTTCGCCTGCAAGGGATATAAAATAATCATAACCATAGAGGCTGGAATTGTTCGGAACATCATCGATGACAGCCGTTATGTTATATAAAATACTTTTATTATTGTTGAGATAGATCGTCTGCCCTACAGCATTTCCTTTGAAATATTTCTCAGCCCTACTTTTGGTAATGACTATCGCATTGGGTTTGTCCAGCGCATGTGATAGCTGTCCTTGTACGACCGGAAGTGGAAATATTTCCAAAATGGACTGATCGACATAAACAAATCCTTTATCAAGGTAATTCTCTGCGCGGCCATTTACCGTAAATAGATTGCTTCCGGCACCAAATAATGTATTGGGTAAAATGCGGCCGGCTAATTCTACACTTAGGATTTCCTCTTGCAAGGTTTTAGCTGCTGGGGCAGGAAAGGCAAAGGTTTGCCTCACTTTATCACCATCGGGTGCCGAAACGATAAGACGGAAAACACGGTCCATGTCGGGATACATTTTGTCATAACTGGTTTCATGGCGAATGTACAGTACAATAAGAATGCAAATGGCAATACTAAAAGCGAACCCGCCGATCTTGATGATCGAGTAAAGTTTGTTGTTGGCCATATTTCGCCAAGCGATCTTTAAATTATTTCCTATCATAATAAAGTTCTTTTACAGTTTTTGTATTTATTCATCACGCAGGCTATCCACCGGATTGGCGCGAATGGCTTTCCAAGTCTGATAGCTGATTGTGCCTAAAGCAATTAAAATGGCACTCATACCTGCAAGAATGAAGTATAGCCAATTTATTTCGATTCGATAGTTAAAATCAGTAAGCCATTGGTTCATTGCCCACCTCGCAACAGGTGTGGCAATGACCAAGGCTACAAACACCAATTTTATAAAATCTCCAGACAATAATCGGAGTAATCTGATCGCACTGGCTCCAAGTACCTTACGTACGCCAATTTCTTTGGTTCGTTGTTGTGTCACATAAGTTGCAAGGCCGAAAAGCCCGAGTGCAGCGACAAAAATGGCAACAAGAGCGAAACAAGTAAATATATTCTTGGTCCGTTCCACATCTTGATAAAGGGCCTCGAAACCTTCGTCCAAAAAGCTGTAGTTAATTTGTTGATTTGGTGCAAATTTGTCCCATACTGCTGTGATATCAGCGATTGTCTTTTTGAGATGTTGCGATTTTACCTTAATAGAGAGTAGGGAAGGATTGCCTTGTAATGTCATACAAAGTCCTGCATACCCCTTCTCCTTCAACGACTCAAAAATAAAATCATCTACTACGCCAATGATCGTCCAGGTATTGCCATTGGTGATTTTTGCACCAATGGGATTCTTTAATTGAAGTTCGTCGGCCAACTTTTGATTGATAATAGCCGAACTGCTATCGGTGGCTCTCGTGGGATCAAAATTTCGTCCTTTATTTAAATGAAGACCGAATGTGCTCAGATAATCCTGATCGATTTCCCAAAATTGGCCCTGTGTAGCCATATCGAGATCTCTTCTACCATCAATCCAGAACGGATTGCCATTTCGTTTGGCACCATCGATGGGTACAGGGAGAAAATCACTCAGGGAAACTGAAGCAACATCTGGGAGGCTTTTTAGCTCATTTTTTAAACTTGGAAGCTGTTTCGATAATGTTCCAATTCCGCGAAGCACAACAACTTGGTCCTTGTCAAATCCCAGATCTTTGTCTAATATGTAGTTTATCTGTTTATTGGTCACCAATGCGCCAACGATAAGGATTATTGAGGTTGCGAATTGAAAGACAACCAAACTATTCCTAAAAAGCGAAGATTTGGCACCAATGACGTTGTTTTTCAGTGCAGTGATTGGTTTAAATTTGGATAGGTACAATGCTGCGTAGATTCCGGCAAGGACGCCGATCACCAATATAGCCGCCAAAAGAGAAGGAAAGAAGTATGCCGCTATCCAGGGAATGGTCAAGCATTTGTTGGCTAGTTGGTTGAATACGGGTAGTAGTAGCCAGCTTAGAAAGAGCCCGATAATCAGTGACAGTACACTATAACAGATTGCTTCAACAAGAAATTGTCCAATAAGCAGCTTCCTGGAGGAGCCAATAGTCTTACGGATACCAATTTCTTTTGCTCTTGTTGCTGCATTTGCTGTCGATAAGTTGATGAAGTTAATACAGGCAATGAACAAAATAAATAAGGCTATAGTTGCGAAGGTCCAAACCATGCGAATATCCCCTCTGTTCAATGTACTCACTTTATCGTCGCTTACATCCGCAGATTTTAGATGCATATCGAGGGCATTCTGTAGGGTTATTTTTGCCTGCTTGAAAAGCGGATTAAGTTTACGTCCAGATTTTAGATATTCAGGGAGATAATGTATTTCTAAGTAATTCTTTGAAATTTCTTTTTCTGCCAGTGCAACATTTACGTTGGGTTTTAATTTGACATAGACGGTATAATTGTTATTGAGCCAAGCAGTCTGTTCACCTTGATAAAAAGGCTCTCCAGCGAGCGACATAAAAAAACTATAACCGGCAAGGGTCGAATTGTTGGGCATATCTTCAATTACCCCAGTGATGGTATAGGCTTTCGACTTATTGTTGTTGAGATAGATCGTTTGTCCAATTGGATTATTTTTAAAATATTTTTCGGCTTTGCTTCTGGTAATAACCAATGTGTTGGGCTTGTCAAGTGCGTGGGACAGCTGGCCCGAAACCATGGGCATAGGAAACATGTCGAGAATGGACTGATCGACATAGACAAATCCATCATCATAATGGCTATCAGGGCTGTTATTTAATGACAATTGGTTACTGCCCGCACCGAATAAAGGGTTTGGTAGAATGCGTCCCGTTTGCTCAACGGACGGGATTTCTGCTTTCAGGGTCGGCGCCACAGGGGCAGAAAGTGAAACCCAGCGCTCGATTTTATGCTCAATAGGTAACTGAACGACCAAACGGTAAACTCTATCCATCGCCGGATAAAACTTATTATAGCTCGTCTCATGTTTTATATATAAAACAATAAGAATACAGATGGCAATACTAAAGGCAAAGCCGCCAATCTTGATGAATGAATATAGCTTGTTTTTTGCCATATTCCGCCAAGCTATTTTGAGATTATTTCCTATCATAGCAGAATTTTTTAACGCCTGAATGATTGGTATTTATAATCAAAACAGGCGTTTAAGCTGAAATCAATTGCGTTGCCATTTTGCTAATGTGTTGATAATTAGTTTCTTGTTTTAAAATTGAAAAGTTCGTCTGTACGATATCGAACAGTTTGGCGTTCAGTATCGCACAGACGAGCTAAGCACTGGCGAAAAATGGAGAATTGCTTACTCTTCAATCTCTTTCAACTGGAGATGATCACATAATTCGAACATCATTTTAGCTGGATCTGTATCAATAGCCAATGCAA
Source organism: Sphingobacterium sp. UBA6317 (assembly GCF_002440385.1). Taxonomy (NCBI): domain Bacteria; kingdom Pseudomonadati; phylum Bacteroidota; class Sphingobacteriia; order Sphingobacteriales; family Sphingobacteriaceae; genus Sphingobacterium; species Sphingobacterium sp. UBA6317. Next base: position 45,698 of record NZ_DJTD01000063.1, read on the forward strand.
TCAGGTACATTTCATCCAAACGTAATTTGGCCGTTTCGGTCATCGTTAACTCATTGATTCTTGCCTTACTTAAACCCGTTTTTCGCGCAATTCGCGATTTATTAACGGATTTCTTCTCTAAAAATTCACCTAGTTTTGTCATAGTTATGATTTAGTATGCTCTATTTTTGTATAGATAAATATACAAAATGTTATTTTTATTTATACAAATGTTTTAAATTTTTAAATTATTTCTATTTCTTTGTATGGAATAACTATATGAGCTATAATGAGAAATAATTTTAAAGTGTTCAAACGGGTGTATAAGCATCGTTGTCAACCGTTGGAAATGCAGTTCTTATATCGGATGATATTACAGCGTATTTCAAATGGTCTCTCACCCGAAGAAGTATCTTTTTTAATGGGAAAAGCACTGGATTTTATAAGCAAAGTTGAGTCTTTCAAAATTAAAACGATTCTTGCTATTGATTACTATATTTTTTGTCGTGTGTTAGAAGTGGGGAGTATACATGCCATGTTGCCTTTAGGGATGAATTTATCCAAGCAAAAGTATGCTTATGAGTTGCACGTTAATACATTGGCTGAGGAGGTTATTTACCATTTATATAGATTATCCATTGAAGAAGGGGTACAGGAGATCGAATTTAAGATAATGGACATCCGCCATAATTTTGATCCAAATGAACCTTCTACGTTGAATGAGCTTCGGAAGGTCAAGAGAATCATCGAAGCGCAGGTTGGCACGGGATATTTTAATAAAAATAGGAGTCCTTATGAGATACATAAATTGGTTTGTATGATACTCGATACATATGTAAAACCTAAAAACTTGATGAAGATACTTGAAGATTTGCTCAATCGGTCTGATGAGCTTAAACTTATTCGGAAAGAATCAAAATATGGATTTGTTTATCTATCGAAAAGCTATGAAGGTTAAAGGAATAAGGAGTTACCCATCCAGTAGCTGTTCGCAACGAACACCAACTGGATGGGTACAACGCTCATTTTTCTATTCATCTCTTAATTTTTCAACGGGATTAAACCGAGTTGATCGAAATACAATAATGCCAACCAATAAACTCAGCAATCCAATCAATGTACCCAATGGTAACAAGTAAGTAAATGCATTGATTTCTACGCGGATGATGTAATTTTGTAGCCAGTATTGCATCAATAGATAACTCAGTGGAACTGTCGTAAACGCAGCAAATAGGAAGATTCCGTAGTACTCTTTTGAAAAGAGCAACATCAAATGTGCTAGTGAAGCCCCTAGTACTTTACGAATGCCGACTTCTTTATTGCGCAGATGGATGGAAAGCGATATTAATCCGGTAAGTCCCAATACAACAATCAGCAGCGAAACAAACGTAGCAATCTGGGAAGCGCGATGCAGCTGCAGCTCATTTTCATATAGATTTTTGATGCGTTCATCCATAAATTTATATTCGAATGGTGCATCAGGTAGCAACGTTTTCCATTTTTTTTCGAGCTGTTGTACTGCATTGGAAAGAGGTCCCTGCTTCAATCGAATGCTAAGGTATCGATATTGAAGACTCTCATGTACATCCATCCAGATAATAGGCGGAGATGCCTGATGCAGTGAGTTGGCTACAAAATCTTCAGCAACGCCCACAATAGTGATTTTGTAATTAGGATCATTTATTGCTATTTGCTGACCAATTGCTTGCTCGGCATTTTTAAAGCCAAAATCATCCATAGCCTTCTTGTTGATGACAACTGGTCTATTATCCGCATTCGTTGCATAATGTTTAGGAAGAAAAGTTCCTGCAATTAGCGGTATCTCGTAGGTTTCCAAAAAGTGACTATCACTTGTAATCCGTTGTACCTGGATTTCTCTGTCGTCTGTCGTCCCGAATGCAGGCTGCATATTGGACCCCAGCAATCCAGGAGTTTCATAAGATAAGCTTACTGATTTTACTTCTGGCTGTTGGCTGAGTTCCTGTTGTAAAGTCTCCATTTTGCGAACACCATCTTCGGACCAATCTCTAGGTACCTGAACGGTTAATAAGTAGTCTTTGTTGTAACCTAGATTGCTATGGAGAAATAGGTCCACTTGTTTGGAAATAATCAATGTGCAGACAAGCAGGAGCAAGGCTACCCCAAATTGAAAAAACAAAAGAATTTTTCGCACCAGTTGTTTGCCCCCCAGCGTCGAAAACTGGCTTTTGACTGCCGGAAGTATCGCGACATTGGAAAGTTTAATGGCTGGATAGAGCCCCGCTAGTAGACCAATGAACAACGTCATTATAATCAGTAAACCAAAAAAGTAAATAGGCAATTCCACCAACGAGGGTAGCTTACGCATCAAGACATGTTCGAAGATTGGACTCGTGATGATGTAAATTGGAAGACTGATCAATGCTGCTATGGCCACAATCAGGATATATTCGGTCATCAGTTGTCTAATAAGTTGCATGCGAGATGATCCCATCATCTTGCGAACACCGATTTCCTTTAATCGCGTAATGTGCTGAGCGATACTAAAATTGATGAAATTGATGATGGCCATGATCAAGATGAAAATGGCAGTCCAAACCAACGTCTGTATCATTTTGCGGACGGCCCCTTGGTTGTCATCCAAATAATAGGTTTTCAATGGTTTTAAATTAGGGCTGTATTGATTGGAAAACTCTTTATCGGTATTCTTTCTTACCAGCGTTTCGATGGCGGCATCTACGCGCTCCACACTTACACCTGGTTTCAATTCGATATAACCGGCAATATAAGGGTTATCCCAATTGTCTATCGATCGGCCAAAGAATTGCTCGTTGATGATCGGTAAAAATATGTCTGCATGCATATTCTTTGTGAGATCCATAATGGCGTTTTGGACATCAGATTTAATGATTGCTGTAATTTCAAAATCATGTTTTTCACCCTTGAAATTTTTTATTTGTAGCGATTTGCCAAGTACATCCTCATTTCCGAAATATTTTATGGCTGCTTTGTCACTGATGACTACTGAAAAGGGATTATTCAAAGCGGTATTGGCATTGCCTGCTAAAATCTGGAATCCGAACATCGTCAATAGACTGGGATCTCCAAGAGACATGCCTTCTTCATGGATTGTTGCTCCGTTCGCTACGATACCGGTCAACCCATCAATCCGATAATAATTGGAGACCAGGTTGGGATACTCCTCATGTAAAGCTTTGGGGAGTGCCCCTAATGTAGTTAAGTCAATACCAAATCCTTCTTTCTTATACTTGCTTTGCAACAAAAATTGCCGATCAATATTTTTGATATTGCTATTCACTTGATGTACATCCCATACATAAGCACCTACAAGTAATAGAAAAGTAATACCGCAGGTCAATCCAATTAGATTGATCAGATTTTGTACTTTTTTCTTTCCGATATTTCGCCAAGCAATCTTGAAGTTTGTAAAGTTCATTGTCTTAAAATATGAATTTATTTTGGTCGTGGAGCTGCTGATAGCTTGTGCTCTACTTAAAAAATTAAAAATACAAATGTTTGGCCAAGTAATTATCCTGTTGATCATTAACGGATTGCATTCCTGATTCTTTTACTCGCTGTTCGATATCGGACAGTGCTTTGTCCATAGCTGAACAGACGAGTCTATTTCATTCATCACGTAGACTGTCGACAGGTTTTGTTAGGGCTGCGCGTATCGCTTGTGAACTTACTGTAATTAAAGCAATAAAAACGGCTAGCGCGCCTGCTAGTACAAACATCCACCATTGCATCTCAATACGGTATGCAAAATTTTCTAACCATTTGTGCATCATCCACCAAGCTAGGGGAGAAGAAATGACAATGGCAATGAGAACGAGTTTGACGAATTCAGTGGAAAGCATGCGTGTGATGTCGGGAACTGTAGCTCCAACAACTTTCCGGATCCCTATTTGCTTTTTGCGTTGATTGGCGGTAAAAATAGCCAAGCCAAATAAACCGAGGCAAGCCACAAAAATAGTCAGCCCCGCAAAGATACTCAGTAACTTACCCGTTTTCACTTCTGCTTGATAGGTTTGTGCGTATCGCTCATCCAGAAAGGAATAGCTGAATGGAATGTCTGTCGGAAAGGAACGATAGAGAGACGCTAATTTTTGAATGAGCTTCTCCATATCGGTTGTTTGTGTTTTAAGAATCAAACTCCCGGCTTGATCGCTAAGAACCATCACAAGCGGAGAGATCTGCTCATGCAAAGAACGAAAGTGGAAATCCTTAACGACACCAATAACACGATAGCTTTTGTTGTCTTTATTGGTTAATATTTTACCAAGGCTATGATTGTTCCAACCCAGATCTTTTGCTGCGGTTTCATTGATGATAACAGAAAGGCTATCATTACCAAATGTTTTTGCGAAATTCCGTCCTTCTTTAAGTTGCATACCCATAACAGGAATATATTCTTCATCAACATCGTAACGAATTGTTTTGACCCATTGATCAGTATTGCCATCTGGATAAATGAAAAAATTGTTGTTGTTGCTTTCTCCAGCAGGAAGATAGGACGAATGAGAGACATGCTTGATCCTGCTGTCTTGCATCAATAAATTATAATATGTCTTTTCGTTTTTTCCCAAAGGCCAGCTCGGTATAATAAGGACATTATCCTTGTTATATCCAAGTTTAATATGACGCATATAATCCAGCTGCTGAACAACAACCACGGTTCCAAAGATAAGCCCGACAGAAATGATGAATTGAAATACAACAAGTCCGCTACGTAAATTAAAGCCTTTAGTCGAGCGGCTTATTTTCCCTTTTAATACCCGTAGCGGATTAAATGAGGATAGATATAACGCGGGATAGCTACTGGAAAATAGACCGACAATTAGACCAAAACCTAGTAAGATGGGGATGATTTTAGATATTTCAAGTTTTTGAATATCAATCTCTTTTCCGGAAATCTGATTAAATAGGGGGAGGGCAAGTAAAACAATTCCCAGAGCTATTCCTAAGGAAATATAAGTCAGGAGGACACCCTCTAGCATAAATTGTCGCATCAGGTTTTGCTTGTCAGCACCCAGTACTTTTCGTACGCCAACTTCCTTACATCGCTTAAAACCACTGGCTGTAGATAAATTCATAAAATTAATGGTGGCTATCAATAGCATAAAAAGTGCAATAGCGCTGAAGATGTAAACGTACCGTATATCCCCAGGGACACTGAGGTCATAGTTGAAATTCGAATGTAGATGGATATCTGTGAGCGGTTGTAGGTAAAGACCGATCTTATTTCCCGTTTTTTTGAATTCTTGGTAACTCATGCCAAAACCGGCCATAAATTATGTGGCAACATGTTTGTCGAATAGGGTGGCTAAGTTTTTTTCGAGCTTTTCACGTGATGCATTTTTTGAAAGAAGCGCATACGTATAGTATTCGGAGGTCATCCATGAATCTGAACGTGAATCTTCCAGTGCATCCAAAGAGGTAAATACATCAAAATGAAAATGGGAGTTTTGAGGAACATCTTTAATTACGCCAGTGATTTTGAGAATATTTGTATTGTCTTTGATGATGAGGTCTCGACCGACAACATCGTTTGTGCCGAAGTATTTTAAGGCGGTGGATTAGGATATCACTGCAGAATTAGGGGAAGAAATAGCTGTAGACAAATTCCCTTTAATAAAAGGGAGTGTGAAAATTTTGAAGAAAGAAGCATCCACGAAAGCCATTTTTTCTTCGTGGAAAACTTTATTATTGACGACAAATAGAGGCGATCCACCTATTCTTAGTCGTGCAGTTTCTTCAACTTCGGGCAGCTCTGACTTCATCGTCGAAGCTACAGGTGGCATTACATGTGCCTCATTGATCGTTCCGCCCTTAACCGTTCCTCTGAAAACAACACGTACAATACGGTCTGCATGCTCGTTGTAACGATCAAAACTAAATTCATCGGTCACATATAAGCTGATCAGAAGGCAGGTTGCAATGCCCATGGCCAACCCAACGATGTTGATAAACGAGGTAGAGAAATTGCGGGTTAAATTTCTCCATGCTATTTTTAAATTATTCTTGATCATATTGAGGCCCCCTCTATTACTATAAATGAATATTTACTCGTTTCGTAAGCTATCTACTGGATTGTTTAGTGCGGCACATATTGTTTGGAAATTGACAGTAATGATGCTGATCAAAAAGATGGCAAGCCCGGCAAGGATAAAGAACCACCATTGCACGCCCACATTGTACGCATAATCTTCAAGCCATTTTTTTGAAAAATACCCCGCTATTGGACTGGCAATAAAAATAGCCAAGGTGGATAAGATGAGATAATCTTTTGAAAAGAGACGTGATATGTCAAGCACTGTAGCGCCTAGTACTTTGCGTATGCCAATTTCTTTAGTACGCTGTTCGAGATTTTGCATAATCAATCCTGTAATTCCTAAGGCGGAGATCAACAATGTCAATGCACTGAATAGGATAAATAATTGCACTTGCTTGTTCTCTTTTTCATATTGTTTTGCAATCAACTCATCTATCCAATGGAAGGAAACGTGTTTATCAGGATAGGTATTTTGTATAATTTGAGATACCGATCGAAAGATTTGTTGTTCTTGTCCTTTCCCTACTTTTATCAGAATATTGCCGCTTCCGTTAAAATCTTTTGCCAAAATTACTGTTGGTACTATTTTGCTACGAAAAGACTCACTATGGAAATCTTTAATGATTCCGACGGGGATAATTTGAAGGTCTTTATACAGGATACCGAGTTTGTTTATCCCAAGCTTTTTTGCCGTACTTTCGGTCACAAGGGCATTATTGATACCTTCATCTTCTCCCAGATCCATTTCAACATGCGTATAATCTTCAGGAGTCAATAATCGACCTTTAACCAGCTGGATTCCCAAAGTCTTGGGCAAATCGACATCGCCACCGATGAAACTGACTTGGATATTTTTCCCTGGATCGTCCTTGTCAACGATTGTCTTGGCAAGGTAGCCTGACCCGATTGTCGGCGTCCAGGCAGCGACGCTGACCGATTCAACCCCAGTAAGTTGACCAATTCGATCTTTTATATTTGTATTTTGTGTACCCTTATTGAAATAGTCGATGTTTAGCACATTTTTGACTTCCATTCCCAAGGGAGCTGCTTGCATATAACTGAGTTGGGACTTGATTGTTATAAGGCCAATGATGACGATAATGGCAATGCTAAACTGTGTAGTGATAAGCATTTTTTTGATAAAGACTTCCGCATGGGGAATTTTTGATAGCTTATTTTTTAAGGCATCTGAACTCTTAATACCAGAGATCAGCCATGCAGGATAAAAACCAATTAGCAGGCCGAGGGCGATTGATGTCGTCATAAAGGCCAATAGCAACGGGAGCTGTATGGATTTAATATAAGCGAGATCATAGCCTATAAAGTGTTCCAGTTGGGACAATCCAAGTCTAAAAAGTACCAAACTACATAACGCAGAAATAAAAAACAGTAGGATTGTTTCTAACAGCATTCGTCTGATCATCTGGGCTCGGCTGGCCCCCAATACTTTATGTATATGAAGTGCTCTTAATTTTTTAACTGTTCTTACAGCGTAAATATTAATAAAATTGATACAGGAAATAATAAAGACCAAAACGGCAACACCCACAAATATGTTTGTTGTTTTTTGGTTGCCGCTGATATCTGCACTGCCTAATGGCTCCATATATATATCCTGAATAGGCTGCAGGCGAAATGAAGTCACATGTTTTGTGTTAGGACTGAGGTATCCTTTATACCAATGATTTAGTTTCTGCTCGAGATCTATTCTTGGTGTCCCGGGTTTTAGTTGTACAAATTGTTCGGTGTAGTAGCCTGAGCCATCTTTGCTTAATTCCATCGATATTTTGGGGACTAAAGCAATGGCGGAAGCTCTGAGCGTTGAATTATAAGGAAGAATATCCATAACACCCGTGATGATATAATCGGATGGCTTATCGGTATAGGGGTCGGCACTTTGGATGACTTTGCCGATGACATTTTCGTTCTTAAAGTACTTTTCTTTGAATTCTTTGCCGATGAGCAAGTTTGTTTTTCCTTGGACCAGCTGTTTGGGATTGCCTTCGAGAACCTTGATGCTCAACATATCCAAGATATTTATTTCCGACTCCAAAACCTGTATGCCTATGGGCTGTGCTGAGCTTGCATGCGGTTTTAAATAATATTTTCTGGATTCTATCCGAGCCTCATGTTGAATCTCCGGAAATACTTGTTTGAGTTCCGTACTTAAATTAACGAATGTCCTGGACATTTGGCGTTCAAGGCCAGCCGTTGAATCTATCGTGACAATCCGAAAGAGATGATCCGCATTTTTCCAGCTTTTGTCGTACGAATTTTCCTCAATGACAAGAGCGAATACAAGAAGACACAAGGAGAACCCAATACTTAGACCCAAGATATTGATCCAGGTATATTGTCGTTTGACAATGATGCTGCGAAGAGCAAGTTTGAATGAATTCATAGTCTTCTATCTGGTTTTAAGCTATCGAAAAAAATGTTGTTTGACTTTAAGCTACTCATCACGTAAGCTATCGACAGGATTACCCAGTGCAGCCTTAATTGCTTGATAGCTTATCGTGGCCATACTGATCAGAATAGCCAATAGTCCAGCAATGACAAAGTAATACCACTGTATCTCAATTCGATAGCTGTAATCTTGTAACCATTTATCCATGGCCCACCAAGCAATAGGTGTGGCGATAAAAATTGCGACCACAACAAGCTTAATAAAATCGATTGAAAGTAAAGAAGTTACTTGGGTGACACTTGCTCCAAGAACTTTGCGGACAGCAATTTCTTTCATGCGCGTTTCGGCCATATAGGCGATTAATGCCAATAAACCAAGACAGGATATAAAGATCGTCAATCCTGCAAAGATCATGGCTAGCGTACCTATAGCTTTTGTCTCTTTAAATTTTTCTTCGTAGGTCTTGTCAATGAATTGATATTCAAAAGGATAGTCTGGGTTGAACTTTTTAAAGATGGACTCAATCGTTTTTAAGTTGTCTCCGATGTCATTGTTTGGATTTAAACGATAATGGATCGTTGTAAACCAGGCTTGCGGTCCTAATATCACCATGGGTTTATTGTCTCCAAATGGCGATCCCATAATGAAATCTTTGACCACCCCAACTACGGTCCATTTTGTTCCATCACCATCCACAATGCTATTGACCGGGTTTTTGAGGTGCAAACTTTTTACCGCGGATTCATTTAAAATCAAAGCAGTACTGTCTGTCGCAAACTTGTAAATATCGATATCCCGCCCCTGTATAAGAGTTAGGCCTAGATTTTTTACGGCATCTGCATCGGTACTAAAACGGTTATAGGAAATGCGTTTGTCCTGTTCCGTTGGTGTCCCAGACGTAAATCCCCAGCCATTGCTATAGAAATCGGTTACTGGCGACATATTTTTTGATACAGAAACAACTGCGTTGCTGGCTAGTAATTCGTCGCGTAAAATTTTATAATTCTTTTCTAAGTCACCTTTGATACTGCTATAAAGCAACCCATTTTCATTATAACCACGGTCGCGCTGTTTAGTGTACTGGATTTGTTTGGCGACAATGACCGTTGCGATAATCAATATAATCGCGAGACTGAATTGAATGACCACTAAGATGGAGCGAATACTAAGACCCCTCGTTTTAGAAACGAATTTCCCCTTCAACGTTTTGATAGGTTGAAAGGAAGAAAGGAAAAAGGCGGGATAGGTGCCGGCTAATATACCTGTAAATAAAGCAAAGCCAATTAAAAATAGCCAGGTTGGTAAGTTTAATAACGATAGGCTAAGCTGTTTTCCGACAAGCTCGTTAAAGAATGGCAGGACAATAAAAACAAGTATCGTCGCGAGTACCATGCCGATTAGGCTGATCAATATGCTTTCAACGAGGAACTGCGCCATTAGGCTTGTCTTATTTGCGCCAATTACTTTGCGGACACCGACTTCTTTCGCACGGCGTTCGGAACGTGCCGTACTCAAATTCATAAAATTGATGCTTGCCACCAATAAAATAAATACACCAATCCAAGCAAATAGCTTGACGATATCGATACGTCCGGACGTATAATTTCCTCCTTTTCCGCTATTGTAAAGAAACGAATCGGGATAGGGAAAAGCAAAGATCTCACCCGTATTTCTAGCCGATTGGTAACCGGCAGCCTTATTACTTGCATTGATATGATCTCTCAGATAGGTTCTGATTTTGCTGTTAAACGCGGTAAGTGAGACACCTTTTTTTAGGAGCACATAGGTGGTTAATGAATTATTGCTCCAGTTATCATCCACGTAACCAATTATTTTTGCATATTCAAATGGTAGGAGAATATCAAATTTGAAACTTGAATTACTCGGAAGGTCTTTAAGTACCGCCTGTACGGAAACCTGATTAACAGAGTCTATCCGAACTGATTTTCCAATAGGATCTTCGCTGCCAAATAAAGCCTTGGCATAGCTTTCTGTGAGAACAAGGCCTTTAGGGTTATCAAATCTAATATTCTGTTCTCCTTTCACAAAAGGCAAAGAAAACATCTTGAAAAAACCAGGATCGATGAAAACAGTATTTGCGATCAGTTTTTTATCCTTGAATGTCGTTAGAAATTGGCCGCTCTCATTATATCTGGTAAAAGTTTCTATATCTGGAAAATCGGCGGACAAGGAGGGACCTAATATTTTAGGAGTGAAGGCCCAAGCTGATTTATCGCCCTGAAATTCGTCTCGATTACTCAATACATGCAGGCGATCACCCTTTTCATGAAAGCGGTCCATGGTTAACATGTTTTGCAACCAAAGTGCTATAAGTAATGCTCCGGCCATGCCGATCGCCAATCCGATGATGTTAATCAAAGAGAAGGATTTGTTTTTCATCAGGTTGCGCCATGCTATTTTGATATAATTTTTAAGCATATTTGTCGTATTGGTTATTGCTAAATAGAAAAAACTTGAATTTTAAAGGTCCAGCTTGTTATTTATCAGGTGTCTTTATTTTTAATAGCTACTAAAACAATTACTCATCTCTTAAACTATCAACCGGGTTTAGAATCGCAGCTTTTATGGTTTGAAAACTAATGGTGATAAATGATACCAATAATGCGCTTATCGCCGCCACAATAAATACCCACCAGTCTAGCGTGATGTGGTAAGCAAAATTCTCTACCCAGCGGTGCATGGCATACCAGGCTAAGGGTACACTGATCAATACAGCACACAGGACGAGGGCCATAAAGTCAACACTCAATATGTTGACAATCTTGATCGTTGAAGCACCTAATACTTTACGGATACCGATCTCTTTAAAGCGTTGTTGTACAGCATAAGCTGATAGGGCAAAAAGGCCCATACAAGCGATAGCAATTGTAATGATGGAAAATAACTGCATTACCCGTGTTGTTTGCTGATCTTTGAGATATAATTTGTTATAGTCGTCATTGAGAAAATGATATTCAAAGCTGTTTTTTGAATCAATATCTTTGATGACAGCTCTTATCTGCGCAAGAGCATCTTTTATCGGCGACGTCGGATTGAGTCGAATGAAAATATTACCGAAATAATCATATTCAGGAAAAAGCACAATTGGTTTGACTTCGTTATGTAATGACGCAAAGTTAAAACTCGCAACGACTTGTTTGATGCTGCCCTTACGCCCATTCAAGTTGATTTTCTTTCCAATAGCCTGTTCAGGAGTAAAACCCATGGCGGATGCAGCAAGTGTATTCACTATAAAACCATATTCTGGTGAAATAGTGTCTTTTGCGCGCAAAATGTCCGCGTCTGACAACGGTGCACCGGCAACAGATGGAATATGGAAAACGGATACGAAATCTTTTTCAATCGGAATTGCAGTGACATTCATATCAAAATCATTGGGTTGGCCTTCTACTTCACTGATGCTGTAGCCACCTTGGATATTGACGGGGTTGTCATACGAAGCGGTAACCCCCTGGACACTGTTGAGCTGCATTAACTTTTCTTTTAATAGCTGCCTTTCTTTATCTTGCCATCCTCGGCCATCGATGACAAGCATATCAGAGCGATCTAACCCGGTATTCTTAGACTGGATAAAATCCATCTGTCTACTCGCAAATAAGGTACAGATAATAAAAAATATAGAGATACTGAATTGAAAAGTAACGAGCACCTTGCTTAAAGATAGGCCACGTAGTTTTTCAGTTAATTTTCGCTTGAAAATAGAAATAGGCTTTGAACTGGCAATTGAATAGGCTGGCCAGCCACCTGACAAAAGCGTCAGCAAGGCTATGAAAACAAGTAAAATTGTATAAAACCGAGGGTCTGTCCATATGGTTAATTTCATTTCGGCCCCCATAAATGAACTGAACACGGGCAACAAGAGTACCGTAGTCAGAAGGCTAAATACAACAGCTAGAAAAACCATCAGGCTACATTCAAAAAAGAACTGGAAGAATATCGTTTTCTTTGCTGCACCCAAAACTTTCTTGACACCGATTTCTTTCTTGCGTTCAAGCGCATGTGCTAAGACCAAATTTGTAAAATTGATGCAGGTTAAAATAATAAGTGCAGCACCTAATGCCAATAAAATATAGATATAAGTGATGTTTCCCGTACCTGCTGCTTTGGAGTGAAGATGGATATCGGTCAGCTTTTCCAGGACGAATCGAAATTGATAGCCTTGTTTTGTTGCTTCGGCGAATTTTGATTTTGTCATTTGGTCCAATTTCTGTTGGATCGAACCGACCTGATCTTTGTTTTTTAGGAGCGCTATGGTTATATCATTTGCAGATGACCAAGCCATTTCTTTGTAGCGTTCTAATCCTTTGTTGGAAAGGAGCGCAGAGAAGTTCAACTGTGTATTTGTGGGCAAGTCTGCGATGATACCTGTGATTTTCCAGTTGACTTTGTCAATGGATAGTGTCTGACCGATGGCCGACTGATTGGGGAAATATTTCGCTGCGAGTTTTTTTGTTAAGACAATCTGATTTGGTTCTGCTAAGGCTGATCGTGAATCACCTTCGAGAAAGGTATAACCTAAAGTTTTAAAAACATTCTGGTCAGCATACAGTAGGCCTTTTTCAGTTATTAGTGCCTCTTTGGATTCTATTTTGCCGCCTTTGGAATAGCCGTATAATCTGGTTGCCTGTTCTACATCCGGAAATTCAGCCTGCAACGTAGGAGCTAAGCCTGTCGGTGTTACGGCAGAATTTACTTCTTCCGTGCTATTGGGTGCTTTATAGGTGAGGCTAATATAAGTCAGGCGGTCCGCATTGGGAAGGAAACGCTCATAACTGGATTCATGATAGATGTACGCTGCCAACAATAGGAAACATGTTATTCCGATGCTGAGGCCAAACATATTTAAAAGAGAAAATCCTTTGTTTTTTCTGATATTCCGCCAAGCAATTTTAAAATAGTTCTTTAACATGGTTATGAGCATTTATACTGTTAATTAGGCTATATTCTTGTCACTTAGCTCGCTTTAGTAGAAGGCTCCGTTATTCGAAAAATAGCAAAGCCAAGTAGTTCAATTCGTTTGCCATAAATATAATGTATTGATTTTTAGGCTTTTGTTGTGTTTTTATAGCGGTTTTAAATGTTCGGAAACGGACAGTATAGTGTCCGTCCCCGAACAAATTGGTATTATTCGCTTCTTAAGGTTTTTACAGGATTTGCTAATGTTGCTTTAATCGCTTGGTAACTAACGGTTAATAAGGTGATGATTAGGGCGGTTAAGCCTGTGATAGCAAAGACCGTCCATGTAATTGATATGCGGTAGACATAATCTTCGAGCCATGATTCCATTAGCAGATAGGCTAAAGGGGCTGCGAGTAAAAAGCCAATGCCTGTGAGCCAAATGTATTCTGTGGAAAGTAGTCGCCACAAGCCAAGTTCTGATGCGCCCAATACTTTACGAATGCCAATTTCTTTTTCTCGTTGCTCCGTAAGAAAGGAAACCAGCGCGTAGAGACCAAGACATGAAATGAGTATGGCCAACCCTGTAAATAAACTGGTTAAGCTCTTGATCATTTCCATCTGTTGAAACTCTTTGGCATATTCCTGATCCGTAAAGGTATAATCAAAAATAAGATCAGGATCTATGCGGTTGAATGCTGTGGCAATAGCTTTTAGGTTTTGTTTGACATCTTGATTTTCATCCAGTTGAAGCGTGATTTTATTCTTTGGTAAAAATTTTAGAAAATAAGCCGTCGGTGTAATGGATTTGAACGGCGATTCGGACAGCGTGTTCTGGATAATACCCACGATATGGTAATTAATACCGGCACGTGAAAGTTGTTTGCTGTTTAGGTCGGTAACTCCCATAAATTTGGCCGCAGCTTCGTTCAGAATAACAGCTGTTGAATCTGTTTTGAAATCTTTTGAAAAATTGCGTCCTTTTATAAAGTTCCATTGTACAGTATTAGCAAAGTTTTCATCCACGGTGAAGATCCCCATGATCGCACCGTCCCTGGTATCATTGCCCTGCCAATTAAAGCCACCACCCGTTAAGGATAGGTGGTTGACAAAGTTGGAAGAAAGGGAAGCATCTTTAACTAAACGCTGACCGATCAACTCTTTTCTAAGGACATCAAAGTTTTTGACGATAGTTGAATTGGATGAAGTAATGTTTATCAAATTTGAACCTTTATAACCTATTGGGCGGTCCTTGGTATAATGCAGTTGTTGAATCACCAGATAAGTGGATATCATCAGGAAAATAGAAATCGCAAATTGCACGATGACCATTGCCTTTCTACTTCTTGATCCGCCTTTTCGGTTGTTGATCTTACCTTTAAGTGCAAGAATAGGATTAAAGGCCGATAGAAATAATGCCGGATACATACCCGCTAAAAGCCCTATAACGCCTATTCCTAATAAAGAATAGCCATAAAAACGAATATCCGCAAAAGGTATATGCAATGAAGTGTGTGTAATCGTTTTGACCCAAGGCAAAAGCAATGTAGCGAATAGAACAGCGATCAAAAATGCGCAGGCTACCGCTAGGATTGACTCAACAAGAAAGCCTGCAATAAGCTGCCGGCGGTTGACACCAACCGATTTTAAAACCCCGATTTCTTTTCCTCTTTTCAGGCTTCTCGCCGTACTCAAGTTAATAAAATTAATACTGGCCAATAAAATAATGAATACGCTTATCCAAACAAACATCCATACATATTGAATCTGCCCGCCGACGTTCTTTCCATTTTTAAATGAATCGTATAAATGCCATTTGGACATCGCATGTAACAGGATTTCAGGTTTTATATCCGTCAGTTTTTTGTTGATGATATTTGTTAGTTTATTTTCCAAAGCGGGAACAAAGGCAGCATTTTCGATCTTAGCGAAAGTGCTGAAATAACAGCTGGACCAGCTTTCTTCAATACCTTGGTCTTTAGCAAGATAATCGACAAACGGCAATACATAATCTAAGCCATAAAAAGTGTTGTTTTCAGGAATATCTTTATAAACGCCCTGAACAGTATATTGTTCTTTACCATTCAATTGGAGCGTTTTCCCGATAACACTTGTCTGATTGAACAGTCGTTTTGCTAAGGATTCGGAAATTATGATGGTCGATGGATTGCCCGGTGTGGTACTATTTCCTTCTAAAGATTCGAGGGAAAATAATTCGGCGAATTTTCCCATGGCATAGAATCCCGGTGCATTAAGCTTTTTATCACCTACTTTAAGATTGTTGCTTTCCATATTGGTGACCAAAGTGGCATCTGCCATCTCATTTTTGAAATCAGACGCGATTGTTTTGACCAAGGGAATAGGGGTGGAGCGATCAGTAGATTTCTCATCATTGAAGGTTCCAGTCATCATGACCTGATAAATATGTTGATAATTGCTGTAATGCTTATCAAAAGAAAATTGTTTCAGTACCCATAATGTACTTATCAGGGCAACAGTAAACCCCAGTGCTAACCCCAAAATATTTATTGTTGTGTTTAAGGGACTGCGCTTCAAATTTCTCAGCGCTGCTTTTAGGAATAATCGAATCATTTTATGCTGTTGTTTTTGGTTCTCAAATATAAACTATTCATCGTGCAAACTTTTCACAGGATTGGCGTATGCCGCTTTAATGGATTGGAAACTCACCGTAAATAATGCAATAGCAATGGTTATCCCCGCCGCATATAGAAATATGGTGAATGGGAGCGTCGTTCTAAAGGCAAAACCATCGAGCCAATTTATACTGAAATATACAGCAATTGGTATTGCGATGACATTGGCCAAAATGACTAAGAGTAGAAATTCCTTGTTTAATAATTGCATAATGCTAAATACCGTTGCGCCAAGGACCTTTCTGATACCAATTTCTTTGGTCCTAACTTGTGCAGTATAGGTACATAGTCCTAAGAGTCCTAAGCAGGAGATGACGATGGCGATCAGGGCAAAAAAATTGAATAAAGAGCCTTGTTTCTGCTCATTCGTATATTGCTTTTGATAGCTTTCGTCCAGGAAGCTGTAGTTCATAGGCATATCATCATAATAACTTTTCCAGATGTGTTGCAAGGAGTTTAATGCGGATTTTGTACCAGAAGTTGTTGTTTTGATGTATAGCTGCCAGCAATCTTTTGGGCTATATTGAAAGACCATCGGCTCGATCTTTTGTCTAGCGCTCGCATAATTAAAATCTTTTACAACCCCAATAATAGTTCCCGGAACTGTTCGAATGCGTAAACGTGTGCCAATAGGATCTTTTAAACCCATTTCCCGTACTGCCGTTTCATTAAGAATGAAATGTGTTGAATCTGCTATGGAGCCTGTGAAATTACGACCTTGTGTTAGTTTTATCTTAAAAAAGTTGAGTGCAGATTGATCAGAATAGGTCATATTGAACCAGAGATTGGATTTGCTGGGCTTTCCTTCCCAATCGTTGTCTCCAGTTGAAGCTCCACCATAAACCATATCCCGGCCAAGACGGATAACATCATCAATATCCTTGTTTTTTAGAAGTTCGGTTTTGACAGCATCAAAATGTTTGGACATTTTTGGTGCCATAGCAACGGAAATAATATGATCCTTTTCGTAGCCTAAATTTTGATGTTTTATAAAATCCAATTGGCGACCGATAACAATTGTTAAAGTGATAAGGATGATGGAAACAGTGAACTGCAGGACAACCAGTATTTTTCGTGCACTGGAATTTTTTATGGTAAACCGGCCTTTAAGTACTTTAATCGGATCAAATCTCGATAAAAGCAGGGCAGGATATACACTTGTAAGTACAAGTGTTCCTAAAAGCATGAGCAGTAGGCTTATCCATAACGTAGGATTAAAGAGCTGTAGGGAAATCTGCTTCCCCGAGAAATTATTAAACAAAGGGAGGCCAATAAATACTAGCGCAAGTGCCAATGTTGATGCAATGACAAATAGTATGGTTGTTTCCAATATAAATTGGAAAAAAAGTTCCTTTTTACCAGCGCCGATAACTTTACGTATCCCCACTTCTTTTGCGCGCGACAACGACCGTGCAGTAGAAAGATTGATATAGTTAATACTTGCGATAACAAGAATCATAATCGCTACGCCTATAAAAACTCGAACATTGTCAATTCCTGCATCACTACCATCCATTTGGTAGAGATGCACCTTTGCGAGTGCTTGTGTAACGTAGGGGACAGGGGCATCCTCAGGTTTATTCCTTTCGTGTATCGCCTGTAGCTTTTTTGAAACTGTGGCAAGATTTGCATCAGGCCTCAGTTGGAGATAAGTTTCGAATGAAAAATTGGACCAATCTTCATCCATGGAAGATAAAAAGGTCTTATTATCATAGGTCGTTTTGTTTTTAATGTAAGCCTGTTCGTTAAATCTCGAAATGGGGAGCAGAACCTGAAATTGAAAAGTAGAGTTTTCTGGATAATCAGCAATGACACCTGATACAACACAAAGGTCCTCGATACCCAATGTCACAGTTTTTCCAATTGGATTTTCATCACCGAAGTACCGACGTGCCGTACGTTGCGTAAGTACAATGGAATTGTTGTCGGGGAAGGGTTGTTTTGAATTGCCCTGTAGTAGTGGAAAATCGAAAACCGTAAAATAACTGGGGTCTACAAATGCAAAGTTCTTTTCATTAAATCTCTTCTCTTTATATTTAAGTGCAGCATCTCCAATTTTGAAAATACGGACTGCATCCTGGACTTCAGGAATTTCCTTTTTTGCGAAACTTCCTAGGGGAGCAATGATGGATCCAAAGATTCGTTTTGATATCCCAGTTCCTCCTTCTATTCCAATTTTGTAGATGGAATGCTGATTTTTATGGAACCGGTCAAAGGACAACTCGTCTTGTATCCACAGCAATAAGAATATCCCCACAACCATTCCTGCTGTTAATCCTAAAATATTAATGGCGCTGTAGAATTTATTAGAAAAAATACTTCGCCACGCGGTTTTGATGAAGTTCTTTATCATTGTTATGGGGTTTTAAGTTCTTAATATATGTTATGCACAGGAGTACGCTTATTGCTTTTACCCGCTGATTTATTCATCCCTTAGACTATTGATCGGATTTGCTTTTGCTGCAAAGACACTTTTGGTTGATAATACAAGACTTGCAAATGCAATCAAGCCCAGTGCAGACAGTCCAAAAATCCAGGGACTTATCGTGGTTCGATAAACAAATTCATTGAGCCAGCTCTGCATAAAATAATAAGCAATTGGAAAGGCTACTAGACAGGCTATTGCAACCAATGATAGCAAATTCCGAAGCAGTAGAAAGGTTATCTGGAAAACAGATGCCCCCAATACTTTACGGATTCCAATTTCCTTTGTGCGTTGATTTGCCGTAAATATGGCTAATCCAAATAAACCTAGGCCAGCAATCAGGATTGAAAGCCCTACTGCCCATGATAGAAGCTTAGAAAGCTGTTTTTCTTGGGTGTAGAAATTTTGGACGACATCATCCAAAAATTTCAGATCCAGTTCGTCGTCTGGAAAGACCGATTTATAATTAGCCGTTATTTTATCAATGGTATTTTTCCAGTTTTCGGGATGCGATTGGTCCAATGCAATATGGAGTACGTATCCTTCCTTACTGCCTGTATACAAGACTGGTTTAACCGCCTGTCGGGCAGAGGCTAGATCAAAATCCTCCATTACACCAACGATGATATTCTGCCCATTTTCGAAAGTTTTACCAATGGCATCCTGGGGATCTTTGATATGCAGTAGCTCAAGTCCTTTTCTATTGATCAGCATTTCACTGGTTGAATCCAGTAAACGTATATTCCTTCCTGCCAGAAGTGGAATTTGATAGACTTCCAAATAATTTTCATCACCTGAGCGGCTATCGAATGTTAGCGATTCCTTTGTTGGCGACTGATCATAAGTGATTCCTGTGGTCATCCAGCCGTTCATCGCGGGTGCAATGTTCCCAAAACTAATCGCTTTGATATCCGGCAATTTTTTGAGCTCATTTTTAAGCACGAGACCTTTTGTAGAATTTTGGAAAGCTCCAGGAATATTGATGTTGACGATCGCGTCTTTCTGAAAACCCATGTCTCGATGGGAGACGTAATTGATCTGCCGCACGACAACGAGTACACAAATCAGAAAAGCCTGAGCTAAGACAAATTGGAAAATAGTCAGTGCTTTGCGGACCCATACGCTTCGGGAAAGATTGGTGTTTTTTCCAAGCTGGTTTTTGAGTGCCAATACAGGAGCGTATCCTGTCAATACCCAAGCTGGATAAAACCCCGCAAGAATGGTGACCACGATAAGCTGCCCGAATAAGAATAAAAGAATAACGGTTTTGTCTAAACGGTCTAAACTTAAGTTTTTGGGAATAAATCCTTCAAAAACATGTAAGAACAAAGGAAGCAATAAAACCGCGAGTATTGTCGCCGATAAGGTAATCAGAAATGTCTCTAGTAAGAATTGTTTAATTAATGTTGCCTTAGAGCTACCCAATGTCTTGCGAATACCCACTTCTTTAGCTCTTTCGATGGATTGTGCTGTGGATAAATTGATAAAATTTACCGCCCCTAGGGCTAACAGGAAGAATGCCAGTAAAATGAGGTTGCGAAGTGCTTCTGGATGAGTCGCTTCATAATTAAATCGCGTGTCGAAATGAACATCAGATAAGGCTTGTAATTCAAGTTTATCGTTGATTTTTTCACCTTCTTTGTATTTGTATTTTTTAAGGAGATTAGCAATATTCCGTTCCAGAAGACGCGGATTGCTGTGTGCTTTTGTCTTGATGAGTACCTGATGTGAATCAGAGATGCTGTTCCAAGCTTCCCAACTATACATCTTCTTTAGGTTGTTGTCTTGGACGATGGTCGCATCAGCGATGAAACTATCAAAATTAAAATCCGAATTATGTTGTGGATTTTCGATTACACCAGCGACCTGAAGTGGGATACTATCTGCATAGATGATGGTTTTGCCAATTACATTTGCAGGCAGTTCTTTTCCATAAAACTTTTCTAGTGTTTTCTGTGTAAGGATAATATTTCCGGATGAATTCAAAGCCTTAGGACTTCCAGCCAACCATTTCGAAGGGAAAATATCGAAGTATTGACTGTTGGTAAAAGCCATCTTTTGCTCTTTTGGAAAAGTTTGGAATTTATCCGTCGCGGTTGAAACTTTTAGTTTGGGAATATGGCTTCGATAAATGGGGGCTACTGCTTCTAAGTTCGGTAATTCCGATTCCATGGTACGAACCAATGGTACGTAAACACCGGCATTTTTAAATTCACCATTATTGACAACACGATAGACCTGTTCTTGATTTGGAACGTGTTTATCAAAACTGTAGTCGTATTGGATCATTAAGAAAATAACCAGCGTCGCCGTAATGCCAATCGCGAGACTAGTGATATTGATAAACGTGATCAACTTATGTTTTTTTAAAAAACGATAGGCTGTTTTAAGTGAATTTCTAATCATTGTTATTTCGTTTTTTGTTAACCCCAATTTGATATTCTAGTGTTGCTATTCGTCCCGTAAGCTATTTACGGGGTTTTGGATAGCAGCCTTGATCGATTGAAAACTAATGGTCAGTACCGCCGCAGATAGTGCTAGCCCAGCGCCTAATAGAAAAGGTGTTGCCGTAAGATCGATGCGGTAGTAAAAATCTTCCAGCCACTTGCTACAGGTCCACCAGGTCAAGGGTGCGGCAATAAGAATGCTGATTAAAATAAGCTGTACAAAGTTTTTAGCCAATAAATGAAAGATACTTGGAATACTTGCACCCAAAACTTTACGGATACCGATCTCTTTGCTGCGTTGGAAAGCCGCAAGGGTAATCAGCCCAAAGAGGCCCAAACAACCGATCAAAACAGCAACAATTGTACTCACGTTAATTAATTTGGCCAGATTTTGCTCTTTTTGATAGAGTGACGCAATCGTTTCATCGTAGAACTTTATTTCTATGGGGAGTTCCGGAAAAAACTGCGTATATACTTTGTTGATCGCTTCAATACTGGTTTTCCATTCTTTGCTGTTTCCCGATAGTTTTATATTGAAGGTATAGGCACCACGGCTAAAACTGCGCAAAGCCAAAGGTGTGATCTCTTTATAGAATTCCTGGGCATGAAAATCTTTAATAACGCCAACGATCGGGAAGGTACTGTCTTCTTGACCAATTGACTTCCCAATAGCATCTTGAGGCGAATTGAAACCGAACGCCTTGACAGCAGATTCATTAATAATATAAGCATTGACAGTCTCGGATTGTGGTAGATTGGTGCCCGCAATTAACTTCATATCATAGACAGCGATATAATTCGCATCCGCATTTTTAAAGAAAATATCGGATGAAATTTTCTCTTTTAACGTAGGGTCTTGTCGATGAAACCAAGATGATGAATAATTATTTGATAAGGGCTTGCTGCCGATTGACGCTGCCGAAACACCTTTTATTTTTTGGATCTCATGTAGGAGTGTTTGTTTCTTACTTTGATCCAGTTTTTCCTCATAAAATTTGTTGATGAGCTTGGAAGGTAGATCGAAGGTAACAACAGCATCTTTGTCGAATCCCATATCTTTGTTGAGGGTATAGGAGAGTTGTTGGCCGATAATGAGTGCTGAAACCGTAAAAAATTGAGCAATAAAGAATTGGAATACAATCAATGTTTTCCGAAGGTTGATTTGTGTTTTTCCGATTTGGAACTGCTTGCCGGCACGAAATAAGTTGACAGGCTGTACCTTTTTAATTAACCAAGAAGGATATGCCGAGGAAATTAAAGTCGTTACGGTCAGTAAAATTGCGATAAACAGCATGGATGTCGTCGAACTTGTAAAATCCTTTACTTTTTCCGGAATCATTTCCTGAAAATAGAAAAAGGCCAGTTTCGTCAGAAAGACCGAACAAACAAGTGCAATAGCAATGGTTAAAAACGATTCAAAAATAATTTGGCTAACCAATTTTCCCTGACTACTTCCCAATGTTTTACGGACACCAATATCTTTACTCCGCGCTGGTATTTGTGCCGTACTAAGATTGATATAGTTGATACAGGCCAAAAGCATCAGAAAAGCAGCTACGGCAATTAACCCATAAATAACGGTTTTGCTTGTTCTTTCGGCGTACCATTCTTTTATGTGTACTGCAAAATGGGAATCTTTTAGTGGCATGACTACGACCTTACGGTTGTAGTCAAACTTCGGTTTTTTTTCCTGGCTGAATTCCTGCCATTTTTTTTGTCCGATCTTATTGATAGCTGCCTGGATTGGAAGGTCTTTTACACCATCTTTTAATCGGATATAAAGTCTGTCAGTACCATTGGTATTCGTCCAGACATTCAGTGGGTAGACTTCTTCTTTAAGCAAGACGAATTCTGTGCCATTGAACTCCGTGTTGAAGCCAAGGTCATCAACAATGCCAGTTACTGTTTTGGGTATACTGTCGTTATAAAAGATGGTTTTACCGATTAAGCCCTGGACAGCCTGGTTTGGGAAATAAATGGCTGCCCTTTTTTTTGTCAATACGATGTCGTTGGCAGTTGAAAATGCTTTCTCTGGTGAACCTGCTAACCATTTGTAGCCAACGAGCTTGAAGTAGTCGCTGGTAGTCTCCGTCACATTGCCTTCAGCCTCATCAAAGTCCTCGACAAGTTTTTGATTTTTTTGTCCCTTGTTGATTGTGACAGATTCCATTTGATAATTTCTGAATGCTGGAGCGACCAGTTCCACGCCCGGAATTTCTTTTCGGATGGCCTGATAAAACGGCTTGGCCAATCCCCCATTGTAATTATCCTTGCCATCATTTTTAAACTGAGAAATGATCCTATAGGTTCGTTCAAGCTGAGGAACTCCAGCTTCAAAACTATACTCATAATTGACAATCTTAAATATGACCCAACATGACGTAATACCGATGGCTAGTCCAATAATATTTAATAGGGAGAATAGTTTATTCTTCCAAAGTTGTCGAATTGCCGATTTTAATAGGTGGTTGTTCATAGCTGGAATATCGTGATGGGATTAAATTATATTGTTATTCGTCTCTTAAACTATCTACAGGATTTGCCTTGGCAGCCTTGAGTGTTTGAAAACTCACCGTTACTAATGCGATAGTGATTGTAGCAAAACCAGCAAAGACAAACATCCACCATTGTGGTTCAATATGGTATGCAAAGTTGTCAAGCCATTTTTTCATCGCCATCCAAGATAGCGGTGTCGCGATGAGGAGCGCTACAGCCAATAACTTGATGAAGTCGGAAGAGAGCAGGAGGATTAAATTATAGATGGATGCACCGAGAACTTTCCGTACACCGATTTCTTTGGTACGCTGTTGGGCTGTATACGTAACAAGTCCCAATAAACCTAAACAGGCAATAAAAAGTGCCAGTCCGGAGAAGGCTGTAAAAAGTCTTCTAAAATTAAAATCCGCTTCATATTGTCGATTGAAATTGTCGTCGAGAAAGCTATATAAAAATGGACGGTTTGGTACAAGTTCATTCCACAGCTTGCCGATTCTGGCAACGGTCTCAGGCTGGTTTACATGTTGGATATTCAAGGTTAAATACCGGCTGCTGCTTGGTTCAAGTCGCAAAGCTAAAGGCTCAATCTTACGGTGTAAAGAAAGGTAATTGAAATCTTTCACTACACCGATAACCGTTCCTTCTCTTCCCCATTGATGAAATTGTTTGCCAATAATATCTTGTGGATTTGAATAGCCCCATTGTTTTGCAGCAGATTCATTGATAACAAGTGAATGGGCCGTATCCGCTGGGAAATCTCTGGAATAGGCACGTCCTGCGGCCATTTGCAGACCAATATTAGGAATAAAGTCAACATCGACTTCATATAAGAAAGGAGCGAATTGACTCATCGTTCCGTTTGCTGACATGATTTCTGTTCCTGCATTTGGAAAAAATGTTCCCGGTACCGTACGTGATGCAGTGACAGACAAAACATCTTTATCTTTTGCTAGTGTAGATTTTATCGCTTCCAGGTTATTGTTTACCTTATCATCGAAATTATAATCTATCACAAGCCGTTGATCTTTTTGAAATCCAAGATCTCGGTGCTGTAATTGATCTAGTTGAGAAAAGACGACGACTGTACCTGCAATGAGCGCAATAGAAAGGCAAAATTGGAAAACAACTAATACGCGACGTAATAATGTACCACCTTTGCTGTTGCTATAACTTCCTTTAAGTACTGCAATCGGTTTGAAATTTGCTAGAATCAACGCGGGATAGCTGGCGGCAAGAAGTCCCGTAAAAATGGTAGTGAATAGGAATATTGCCCAGGTCGTCCCATTTTTCAGGGATGAATAATTGAGGTGTTTGCCCGAGAATGCTTCCAAAAAGGGGAGAAAGGCCATAACGAGCAGTATAGCCAAAATACTACTGACGAATACAAGAACCAATGATTCAGACATAAACTGAAAGATCAGATTGCTTTTGCTTGCTCCTATGGTTTTTCGTACGCCTACTTCCTTTGCTCTTTCCATTGACCTTGATGTAGCCAGATTCATAAAGTTCACACAGGCGATCAGTAAGATGAATCCGCCAATAATGCTGAATATGTATAAATTCTGATAGCTTCCATTGGTACCGGGTTGACGATCTGCAGACGAGTGCATGTAAGCTTGCAGAAGTGGCTCGATATGGAAATTGTATTTTGCATTTGGGTTTTCATTTGTTGGGAGATGCCGCTTGAGAAACTCCGGTATTTTCTGGTCGAACTTTACAGGATCAAAGTCTTTTGAAGCGAGAAAGTATGTGTAGAAGTCTACATAATCCCAGCCTTCTTTATTAAATACGTCTGGCCGTGCTTTTCGGAATGTACTCATCGAGAGCAATGCATCGAACGTAAAGTGTGAATTAGCAGGTACATCGGCCATTACTGCCGTTACAGTATATAGACCTGCGTCAGCACGGCCCGCAGCTAAACCTCCCTCCAGCGTCTTGCCAATGGGATTTTGATCTCCGAAATATTTCTTTGCGGTACTTTCTGTTAATACAACAGAATAGGCGTTTTTTAAAGCTGTATGAGGATCGCCGGCCAAAACCTTCCAACTGAAGACATCAAATGCAGTGGAGTCCATGAAAAATACATTTTCCTCCTGGAATCTTTTATCGCCCTGTTTGAGCAGGATAGATGTTTGACCCGAGAATTGAACAACTTTCTCGATTTCTGGAAAGTCTGCTTTGA
This sequence comes from Sphingobacterium sp. UBA6317, assembly GCF_002440385.1. Lineage (NCBI taxonomy): Bacteria > Pseudomonadati > Bacteroidota > Sphingobacteriia > Sphingobacteriales > Sphingobacteriaceae > Sphingobacterium > Sphingobacterium sp. UBA6317. The sequence continues at coordinate 71,260 of NZ_DJTD01000063.1, forward strand.
TAGCTTCACCAATAGGTCCATTGCCCCAGATTTGATGCTGCTCTGTGCTGCTAACATCTTTATAGTCGTGTACGATGCGGTAAATCCGCTCTTTGTTTACGTGATATTTATCGTAGGAAAGTTCGTTCTGAACATAAATTGCGATCAATAGGCAACAGGCCAAACCTATTGCAAGGCCAATGATATTGATGGTCGAGTATCCTCTGTTTTTCTGGATATTGCGCCAGGCTATTTTTATATAATTCTTGATCATAGCTTTATTTCTTAAGTGCCAGTGTATACATGCCAATCATCCACTTTCTTATATTCGTTTTTATTCGTCCCTTAAACTATCTACGGGATTGGATAAAGCTGCCCGAACAGCCTGGTAGCTGACGGTAACAATGGCGATCAGCAAGGCCAAAATACCACCGAAGACAAATGTTTGCAGCTCTAGATCTGTTTTATATGCAAAATTGCTTAACCATTGTTTCATCAGGTAAACCGCTATGGGACAGGCTATCAGAATGGAAATGGAAACGAGTAGCACGAAATTTTTTCCCAATAGCCGGACGACACCAAAGGTGCTAGCTCCAAGAACTTTACGGATGCCGATTTCTTTTATACGCATTTGCGCTTCGTGAGTTGCCAATGCAAACAGACCTAAAGCAGATATAAAAATGGCAATACCTGCAAAAACATTGAACAACAAACCTGTACGCTGTTCGGATTTGTATAGACTATCAAATTGTTGATCAATGAAAGTATATTTGAAAGGAGCGTCTGATGGATAGCGGTTATAAACCTTCTCTAAGGCTTTGATAGCCTCAGCGGCTTTTGTGGTACTTGTTTTTACATAAAGCGTGCCCGATCCCCAGCGCGTCCAGAAGACCATTGGACCTATTTTATCTTTGATGGATTTGAAGTGAAAATCTTTCACCACACCGATAATTTGTCCAGGGAAATCGTGGAAACTCATATTGGATCCCACATATGGCGGCTTTAACCCCATTTGTTTTGCTAAGGTCTCGTTGATAATATATCCGGAAGAATCCGCTGGCAGGCCTGTGAAATTTTTCCCCTCAACGAACTGTATATTCATTAACGGAATAAAATCCTTGTCAATTTTGGCTTGCGCTACGATTAGCTTGTTGTCTTTGGATTTGCCAGGCCAATCTATATCGCCCGTGGCATTTCCGAAATCCGTCATGTTGTAAACACTTGAAAGAGAGACTCCTTGTATTGCGTCGTTATTTTTGAGTTCGGTCTGTATGGCGTCCATATGTTTGTAGGCCTCCTCAGGAAGACCAAGTGTAATGACATGATCTCGGTCGTATCCGAGGTTGATCTTTTGGATAAAATCCAGTTGATTGCGGATAACCAAGGTGCATACAATCAGTGTTACAGAAAGTGTAAATTGAAAAACCACCAATATTTTACGCATGGTCGTTGAGGAAACTCCTTTAACTGATTTTCCTTTTAACGAATGAATGGGATTGAATGAGGAAAGTTGTATCGCAGGATATATACTGGATAAGCCTAGTGTGCCGATAATCGCAACACCTATATATAACCATATTGTACTGTTTTGGAAGGAGTAGCTGATTGATTTTTGTGCAATTTGATTGTATCCAGTATGAAGTACAAGGATAAGAATGAAAGCTATTACGAGCGAGCAAAAGAATACAACAACCGTTTCGGTGATAAACTGTAAGAATAGATGGAGACGATTAGCACCGATTATCTTTCGGATGCCAACATCTTTGGCCCGGTCCAATGCCCGTGCAGTACTCAAATTGACATAATTTACTGCACCAATAACCAATAATAAGATTGCAATGATCCCAAAAATTTGCACCATGCGAAGTGTCGATTTATTGCCGTCCGGGGCGATTAAGTGCATGGTTTTTAAAGGATCTAAAACAAAGATGGTTGAATTTTCACCATCGCGGGCTTTGGTATAATTCTCCGAGATAAATTTTCCAATGAGGGTAGGAGAAGCCGTTGGTTTTACTTTGACGTAGGTAGCGAAGCTGTAATTGCCTAAGTCTTCATCGATTGTTTTCCATTTTCCATTACCGCCCCAATTTGTAAACCGTTGTGCATGATAACCTAATGGAATGATCACATTGAATTGCATCGAGGAATTTTGTGGAACATCTTTTAAGATACCGGCTACGGTGAACAGATCTGCACCATAACGGAAGGTCTTTCCAATGGCCTGCTGGCTGCTAAAGAGTTTTTCTGCTGTTGATGCTGTGACCAGTGCCTGTTTATAATTTTCCTGAAAACCTACAAGCGAGCCCTCTTGTAAGGGAAAATGAAACATATTAAAAAAACTGCCATCAACATAATAGATACTCATATCCGTTACAGGGCGTTTCAGCTTATCGTTGACCAAGGTAACATTATAATCCTGTGAAACGCGCGTTGCAAATTCTACGTCGGGTGCATTTTTGGCATAGTTGCCTATAGGGCCGGGAGTTATGCCCCAAATTGCGCCGTTATGTTCTGGATCCAAATGGGAATTTACGGTATATATTGCCTCATAGTTTGGGTGAAATTTATCAAAGCTCTGTTCATCCTGTACCCAAAAAATAATTAATATCGCTGCAGTAAGACTGACCGACAGACCTAATATATTGATAGCGGTATAGAATTTTCTTTTCCTTAATTCTCTAATTGCGGTTATTAAATAATTCTTTATCATAGGGACAGGTGTTAGTTGTATTGTTCATTAATGAGCTTCTTTATCATCTTATTCATCTCTTAAACTATGTACTGGATTTGCACGTGCCGCTTTTATGGATTGGTAGCTCATCGTAAAAAATGCAATAAGTAGGGTTGCGGCAGCCGGAATGATAAACATCCACCAGGATAGATCTATCTTATAAGCAAAATCATCCAACCATTTGTGCATCGCCCACCAAGCAATTGGGGTGGCGATCAAAATAGAAATGAGTATAAGTTTGATATAATCTTTTGATAATAATCCAATAATCCCCAATACCGTGCTTCCCAATACTTTTCGAATACCAATTTCTTTGGTACGTTGTACCGTGGTGATGGTAACCAGGCCGATCAATCCCAAGCAGCTGATGAGAATTGTCGTCGATGTAAATAGATTGATGATCTTCGAGAATTTTAGATCACTGCTATAGAGTTCTTTGATTTGCTGATCATAGAAATCATATTTGAATGGGGCTTTTGGATAATATTTTTTCCATTCTTTCTCAATCTGTTTTAAAGTTTCCGGCCAGGTAGTTGAATTATTGTTGAGTTTCACACTTAGTCTGTTTAATTCCCATTTTTTAATGGAACTCAGCATGACAACAGGTTGAATGGCTGCATGGAGATTTTTCGTGTGAAAATTGTCGGTTACTCCCACAATCTGACGCTGTTTGTCGGTATACGTAACAAAGCTCCCTACAGCGTTTTCAGCAGATTTAAAACCTAATTTTTGAACGCTGGCTAAGTTTAACACGATGCCTGTGCTCGTATCGGCCAATTGCAGCGGGCGGCCAGCAAGCATTTTAAAATTATAGAGCTTAAAGTTATCTTGGTCGACAAATTTCATTTGTACATCGGCTTGTAACTGTCCCGTATCACTTTTGGCAAACAAGGCATTTCCCCAATGGTCGTTACTCATGGGCAGATGCCCCAAGGAAGCCTGCTCAACACCTGCGATGTGCTTAATCGCTTGTTTGAAAACAAAAGGATCAACATTACTGTCCTGATAGCTTTTACTCGGAAAACGTAGGGTAATGATCGCATCCTTATCAAAGCCGTAGTTATTCTGTAGTGCATGTTTCAATTGTAGACCAATGATGCAAGTTGAAATAACAAATAGCTGGGCAATCAAAAATTGAAAAACAATGAGCATTTTTCGAAAAGAAAGATTGCCAAATTTGAGCGTTTGCGCATTCGAGATTTTAATGACTTCAACAATCTTGACTTTGTTTGTCAATAAAATCGGATAACCTGAGGAAATTAAAGTAATCGTAATTGTAAGTGTTGCTAAAAATAGCGATACACCCCAGGGATCTGGATATAGCTTGAGCTGATCGGGAATATATGCGGCTAAAACTGTTTGAATGAGAATAAGTAAAGGCCAAGATAAAAGCACCGAAAAAGCCGTAATGCAAAATGTTTCTAGCAGAAAGGATTTTGTAATTCTTTTCTGGCTTTCTCCCAATGTCTTTCTGATACCAATTTCCTTAGCGCGTTGTGGGATTTGGGCTGTAGCGAGATTGATGTAATTGACACAGGCGAGTAAGAGCAAAAATATACCTATGCCGATAAGACCGTACATTATTTTCTGATCAACATTATTTTGCGCATAAGAAGTAAAATGTAAGTCTTTTAAAGGAACTGTATTTACATGCATTTTAAATCCAAACTTGTCAAATTCAGCATGTGTCATCTCATACGCCTTTTTGTCGGCTGTCTTTATGAGGTTAGGAAGGGAAGCCGATGATTTTACCTTAATAAAAAGCTGCCAATTGGAATTTGAATTGTTCCAGTTTGTGCTATTCCATTCCTGTTCTGGAATCCGGATAAATTCTTTACCCAAAAAGCTGCTTGGATGAGCTAGATCTTTTACAATACCGGCGACATTGTACAATGTACTATCATAGGATAAGGTCTGTCCTATGATTTGGTCTATTGACGTGTTTGGGAAATACAATTTAGCCCGCGATTCTGTCAGGATGACTTCATGGCTATTTTTTAGTATATTCCTTTGGTCGCCAGCTAACCAAACATAAGGTGTCATTTTGAAATAGTCTCCCGTGGTACCGATGATTTCGGGCTGATCTTCAAACTCTATTTTCTGCGCGCCGCCATTATTACTGACACGCTCGAAGTATTGTTTAAAGATGGGTACTGTCAGTTCAACATTGACAAAGTTATCCTTGATATATGCCGGTAATGGTGCGGGAACACCATCGAAATGATCTAATTTATCCTTTTCCTCATAGGAGGTATGGACCTTGTAAATCTGCTCACTTTCTGGATGATGCTGGTCAAAACTAAATTCATAATTGACGATACGGAAAATTAGCCAACAGGCACTTATTCCGATGGCAAGCCCAAATACATTTAAAAATGTGAAAAGACGGTTGCGCCATAATTGTCTGAAAATTAATTTAATCGTGCTCATCATCTATAGGTTATTAGGATTAATATCTTGGTTATATATGAGTTGTCTTATACCGAAGTTGTTTCCATAATCACTTGTCCGTCTAGCATGCGGATTACACGATCAGAGAATTTTGCATCGTGCTCACTGTGTGTTACCATGACGATGGTTGTGCCGGCCTCGTTCAATTCAGTCAGGAGTTGCATAACTTCGTTACCGTTATTGGAATCGAGGTTACCTGTAGGCTCATCGGCAAGGATCAGTTTGGGATTATTGACAACCGCACGAGCGACAGCCACACGTTGCTGTTGACCTCCGGAAAGCTGTTGTGGGAAGTGATTGCGACGGTGCATGATCTGCACTTTTTCCAAAACTTCTTCTACACGTTTTTTGCGTTCTGCTGCTGGAACATTGGTATAAACCAGTGGAAGTTCCACGTTTTCAAATACGGTCAGCTCATCGATCAAATTGAAGCTCTGGAACACAAAACCAATGTTATGTTTGCGAAGATCTGAGCGACCGCGTTCTTTGAATTTGGCAACTTCAATCTCGTTGAATAGATAGCTTCCTTCATCCAAATCATCCAATAGACCAATGATATTGAGTAAAGTCGATTTCCCACAGCCCGAAGGCCCCATTACAGCAACAAACTCTCCCTCTTTGACATGGATATTGAGGTTGTTTAATGCGACGGTTTCAACTTCTTCTGTGCGGTAATACTTTTGAAGATTTGTGATTTTGATCATATTTTTTGTGCTCATGGTTTTTATGTTTTGTATCCTTGGCGAAATTGCTTTGGACAGTTACTATTTCTGTTATTAAATTCTTTTTTAGTGTTTATTGATCTCTTAAAGTCTTTGTCGGATTGGCTATCGCTGCTTTAAATGCCTGTGAACTGATGGTCAATAGGGCAATGATAATAGCTGTCAGACCACTGATGATAAAAATGGTCCAGGAAATATCGATATGATGTGCATAATTAGTTAGCCATTTGCTCATGATCATCCATGCAATAGGAAAGGCAATGATACATGATATTGCTACAAGAATGACAAATTCACGGTTGAGCATTTGGATAAGTCCCGAAACAGAGGCGCCCAAGACTTTACGAATGCTGATCTCTTTTGCGCGTTGCTCTGTTGCAAAGGCGGCTAAACCAAATAGACCTAAGCAGGATATAATGATAGACATCAGTGCAAATACACTGGATAGTTGCTGTACAAAAAGCTCCGCTTTAAACTTATTATTGAAACTATCATCTAAAAATTTATAGTCAAAAGGGAAGCCTGGGTTATTTTTGACGATGACCTTCTCGATTTGTTGAATGGCATCTGGTAAATCTACTCCAGCCTTTGTCTTAATGGTCATGATCCCATTATCTCTATTCATTGGTAGAAACAGCATCGGCTCAGGATCGGCATACACATTGTTATAAACGAAGTTCTTGACGACACCGGCGATAGTAAACTTTTCCTCACCGTAGCTGATGATGTTACCGGCCACAAGGCCATCTTTTTTGATCAGTTTTGCAAATGCTTCGTTGATGACAACCGATGTGCTGTCGCCTACAAAATTTTGATGAAAGTTTCTACCGTCAAAAAGCTTTAAGTCTAAAGCTGGAATAAGGCCCTCATCAGAACGTAACATACCAATCAAAATACTGGCATTTGGATCTTTTCCCTCCCAGCTAAAACCGGACGTATTGGAGTTGATATTGAGGATACTCATGTCACTGACACCGACTTCTTGCACAACTCCTGTTGCTAATAATTGATTTTTAATGAGCGGCAGATGTTTGCCCATATCGCCTTGTAGCGCTGTAGTCAACACCTGACTCTTATCAAAACCGAGATCTCTGTTCTTGTTGTGCTGAATCTGTTGGTAGATGATAATGGTACAGATAATTAACACAACTGAGGCTGTATATTGCAGGATGACCAACCCTTTACGGACGAGACTTCCACTACCGGCCTTCTGTTTCGTTCCTTTGATCGTTGAAAGCGGCTTGAATGCCGAAAGGAAAAACGCGGGATAGCTACCTGCAAATAATCCACATGCTAATGTTATTGTCGTTAAAAATAGCAGGTGTGAGGGGGCTAAAAGATTAACCTGAAGATTCTGGCCTATCATGGTGTTGAACGGCCTGATGAAGATATAGATTAGCAATATAGCAACAAGAGAGGAAATAATTGCCAAAACAAGGGATTCTCCCAAGAATTGCATAATGAGCGATTTGCGACTTGCACCAACCACTTTGCGCATTCCAACTTCTTTTGCTCTTTTTTCAGATCTTGCAGTTGCAAGATTCATGAAATTGATACAGGCGATCAGTAAGACAACCCAAGCGATAAAGGTAAATAGACGAATATTTTTAATGCCACCTTCTTTTTCAATACCACTGTTATCAAACTGATTGTAGGTAATCCAACGTTCCATTGGATAGAGGAAATTCTGTGAAAAAGTGACTTCACCATTGGTCTTGTGTTTGACGAAATCCATCATCTGCTTGTTAATCTGATCGACGTTGGCATTATCTTCGACCTGAACTAGGGTTTGAACACTATTGTTCCCCCAATTTTTTAGAAAATCCTGACCTGCTTCAAATTTTTTGAAAGGGATGAGCCATTGAAAATCATAGCTGCTATTTTTGGGGAGGTCCTTGATTACCCCCGCAATAATAAATGGCTCACTATTGTTTGTTTTGACGGTTTTTCCCAAGGCAGGACGGTTGCCAAATAATTTCTTCGCTGCAGTTTCTGATAATACAATGTTATTGACCTGATCAAAGGCAGTCTTTCGATCCCCTTCAAGAAATGCAAGGGATAGCACATCAGCGATGCTTCCATCGGCATATACACCATTTTGAAATATATTATTGTCTCCGACGGAAAACAGCATTGGCGAATTCCAGCTTATGCGTACTGCATGCTTGATGCCTGGGATTTCTTTCGCTATGCTTTGGGCAAAGGGTCCTGGGGTAGATTCAAATACATAGGTGGCTCCATCGTATGTCTGTTTTGATTTGACAATGTAGATATCCTTTTTGTTGGCGAAATTATCGTTGAAGCTCAACTGATTTTCAACCCATAAAAAAATCAACGATGCCGCAGCAATCCCGACCGCCAGTCCAAAAATATTTAGAAAGCTGTAACCTTTGGTTTTCCAAAGGTTACGAAGTGCGGTTTTAATAAAGTTTTTAATCATAATTATGGTCGTATGATAAAAGCGGTTATCGACAGACCTGATGTTATCGATAACCGCTGTATGATGTTACTTTTTAATATTCAGCTCCTGTACCTTGTCATACGTCTCGTAGCTCGATACAATAACTTTATCTCCCGGTTGTAGACCTTTGATGACCTCATAATATTCCGGATTCTGTCTTCCTAGTTGGATATCCACACGATACGCTGTGCTTCCATTTTTATCCAATTTGAAAATCCAGTTACCACCGGTCTGTTGATAGAATCCTCCTTTTGCCAGTAATAATGCTTTTGTCTCGTCACTTAACGCTAAACGTATCTGCAAAGTTTGTCCACGACGGATCCCTTTTGGAACATCATTGATAAATTCCATGTCAACCTGGAATCGACCATTGGTGACTTGTGTATAGACTTTCTTGATACGGAGTTTGTAGGTTTTTTCACCGATAGAAAATTCACCTTGTAGATCTGGGAAAATACGGTTGATATAATGTTCGTCAATATCAGCACGCACTTTGAATCCTGTCAAAACGTCGATTTGTCCCAACCGTTCCCCGGCATTTTTGTTTTGTCCGATTTCTGCATCGAAAGCTGTCAATTGTCCGTCAACAGGCGCTCTAACGATCAGATCACCAATTTTTCTTTTCATCAGTTCCAATGCACTCTGTGTACGTTGATAAGTTTGCTTATCCTGATTAGTTTTTTGCGCATTGGAGATTTCGTCCTGTTTTAGGATCTGTTTGGTCAAGTTGACCCGCTCTTTTTGATAGTTGTATTCGTTCTTTGATTTTTCGAACTCTTGTGTACCAATGGCTTTTTCAGCGAGTAATTTTCTATTTAAGGTATAGATTCGTTCAGCTTCACGATAAGCTTGTTCTACATCAGCCATTTGGTTGCGGTTGTTAATCGATGCTTGTTGTGCATTGGTCTGCGCTATTTGGGACTGTGTCAATAGATTCAGCACTTGTGTTTCTTGTTGTACCAAGGTAAGCTCCTGATCGGTATTGGAAAGACGCATGATTGCATCCCCTTTTTTTAAGATAGCGCCATCTTCTACAAACTTTTCTTCTACGCGTCCACCAACAGAAGCATCGAGGTATATGCTGCTAATAGGAAGTACAGTACCATTTATAGGGATAAATTCCTGAAAGTTTCCATTTTTTATTTCGACAATAGAGATGCGGTCAGCTTCAACATTCAGTTTGCTTTTGCCGGAGGTAAAATAGAAACTGGCGCTGATCAATCCAACTAAGCCAGCAACCCCCACAATAGTCATGATACGTTTGCTATTCCACTTCTTCTTTTCTAAAGGTCTGTCCATAATTTAATATCAATTTTGTATATAACTATGAAAGCTGTGCCAAGAATGTAAATTATTGATTGATAGGTTCTTGTTTTGTTTAGTTTTAAGCTTGGTGTTCGATAGCGGACACTTCTTGTACGAAGGCGTACAACTGGAAGTTTTTTGCTGTTTAGAGCGTCAACTGAAGCGCTTTTGGCAGATATAATCTGGCTGCGGTGATGCACATTAATTCCGATGGAGCAGGGGTTACTCTGTTGGTGTAAATTAGGGAAGGGGGTAGGTAGCTATATTGGTCGATCGGTTATAACGGTTGGTAAAAGTGGTCTGTTAAAATTAAGGATTTAACTATATTACTTTCGTTATTTACTCGACCCTTGTTCGGTGCTTAGTCGGTGCTTAGTCGGTGCTTGTTCGGTACTTCTTCGGTGCTTCTTCGGTTGTGACCGAAAAAAGTCCGAACAAGCTCCGACTGATATCCATTGAATGGAAGAATAAATATCGAACTTGATTTGAATTATTCTGCTATTTATACAGTTTGTCTTTGCTATTGTCCAACTACGCACACCGACTGTTCATTAATGAACATTTTTGAAAATATTTTTTTTGTATCTATTTGATAGTTAGTGTTTTTGTTGTTTGGCATGGCGATGGTCAGCAAGAAAATAAAAAATGGATATGAAGAGAGTCTATATATATAGTACATTATGCTTTTTATTGAGTTATGCCAAGGCAGGGGCGCAACAGACGGAGCAGCGACTAACGGAAAGAGTGGCTGGGACAGCAACAATTGCAGCGGTCGACGATAAACAAATTACCAAGCGGAGCTTAGCTGAGTGTATTCAGTTGGCAATAAAGGCCAATCCAACCTTATTGCAGAATGAACTCGATGTGAGGCGTGCGGAGGTGAATTTAGCACAGGCTAAAGCGAATAGACTTCCCGATGTTGATGCAAGCCTACAACATAGCCTAACATCAGGAAGATCTCAGGATAATTCGACCCTTCAATATATTTCATCCAACAACTCAACAGGAAATTTTTCTTTGGGCGCAAGCCTTCCAATATTTAGAGGGTTCCGTTTATTTCACGATATCCGGATGCGTGCTGATGCAAAGACTGCCGGTAAATTGACTTTTGATACGCAGATTAATGCGTTAAAACTGGACGTTATTACCGCTTATATCCAAAGCTTAACTGCTCAGGATATATTGCGGCAATCAGAAATGCAGACTGAAGTAACCCGAGAACAGGTCAGACGTGCGGAGAGTATGCATAAGGAAGGTGCAATTAATCCTGGGGATTACTTTGATCTGAAAGGACAACTGGCAAATGATGTCAACACGATTGAAAATAATCGTCAGTTACTATACAGTAGCCGCGTGAAGCTTGCTGCCTTACTAAATATGGATGAAAATCAATTGGGCGAATTGGATAACCTCGGAATAAAAGAAAGCGGGCAACGACTGGATGCGAAACAGCTCTATGAAATGGCCGTTGATCAATTGCCCGATATACAGGCGCTGGATTATCGGATCAAAGTGGCGGAGCGGGATATTAAGATTGCAAAATCATACTATTATCCGTCATTGAGTCTGAGCGCTGGTTTAGGGTCAAATTATTCTAAATTGGGGATTCAGGGAACGTATTGGTCACAAATGCGTAATAACGTAGGAAAGTATATTTCTCTCAATCTTTCTGTTCCGATTTTTAATCATTTGCAAGTTTATAACAACGTCCGCTTGGCAAAATTAGATCTGCAGACGGCTAGATTTCAAAAAGAGATCCAACAAAATGTTTTGCGGTCGGCGACGTCCAATGCGGTTTTTAACTTGCAGAATGCAAGTAACATGATTACACAATTACGTAGTCAAAATGAAAACTACGCGGAATCTTTTCGTATTGCCAAGGTAGTTTTCGAATTGGGAAACAGTAATTCAGTGATTTTTTTGACCGCAAAAAATAAATTCGATAACAGCCAGATTCAATTGGTCGTCAAACAGTATGAATGGCTGCTGCAAAAATATATCAATGATTATTACGCAGGCTCGTTGAATTTATAGTTATCTTAGTATCTTCAATGAAGTCAGGAAGTATGAAAAAAGCATCTATTTTAGTCGTTGATGATGACCAGGACTTATTAACTGCGGCAAGAATCTTGCTTAAACCTAAAGTTAGTCATATTCAAGTTGAACCCAATCCGGAGAATCTAATAGCACATCTGGAGAAGACACCTTATGATCTGGTGCTTTTAGATATGAATTTTAAAAGTACGATTAATACCGGTAATGAGGGATTATATTGGTTGTCCCGGATCAAAGAAAAGTTTCCACAGGTACATGTCATTATGATTACCGCTTATGGAGCTGTTGATCTCGCTGTAAAATCGCTGAAACAGGGAGCATCGGATTTTGTCGTGAAACCTTGGGAAAATGAGCAATTATTGGCAACGATAGAAAGCGCTCTTGCCGAATCAAAAAATAAAGAAAAGAAAAGTAAAAGTTCCTTGCTCAGTAGTGGGAGCAGTCCTGATTTGATTGGTAATTCCATTGTTATGGACGAATTGCAATATAAATTGGAGAAAATTGCCCCCACAGATGCGAATATATTAATATTAGGTGAAAATGGGACCGGGAAAGACCTGATTGCTCAAGCCATTCAGCGAAGATCCTTACGTTCAGATCGGACTTATGTAAAGGTTGATGTCGGGGCGCTGACAGAAACGTTATTTGAAAGTGAGCTTTTCGGTTATAAGAAGGGCGCATTTACAGATGCACGTGAAGACCGCCAAGGTAGATTCGAAGCTGCAAATGGGGGAACATTGTTCCTCGATGAAATTGGCAATATCTCTTTGCAGCAACAAGCCAAACTGTTAACCGTACTGCAGAATAGACAGGTTACACCGTTGGGTTCCTATCAACCAATATCGGTGGATATACGCTTGATTTCAGCAACCAATGTTCCGTTGAAACAGCTCGCAGATGAAAGCCGTTTTCGAAAAGACTTAATTTATCGGATCAATACCGTTGAAATTCAGGTACCGCCATTGCGTGAACGAGGAGAGGATATCAAGCTATTGGCTAATCATTTTCTCGATATCTATTCGAAGAAATACAATAAGCGGATTGAAGGCTTTGAACCGGATGCGGTTAAAAAAATGTGTGCGTATCATTTTCCCGGCAACGTCCGAGAACTCCAATACAGCATCGAGCGTGCTGTTATTATGGCTGATCAGCTCAGTATAGCTGGAAATGACCTCTTTTTCTCGCCAATAGAACAACAAATAGATAACCGCGTTGTCGAATCCAGTCCCAGCAGTCAAAATCTGGAAGAATTGGAACGTAAAGCAATCAAATCGGCGATTGAACGTTATAACGGAAATATCAGTAAAGCCGCAAAAGAATTAGGGCTTACCAGGGCGGCACTTTATAGACGTTTGGAGAAATATGATATTTAGTCGATGAGGCACGGAAAAATCTTAAATGCAATCAAGGTTATCTTACTGCTGGTAGCAGCACTTGTGAGCGCTTATTTGCTACTTAAAAGAGAATATGTACAGGCGGCTTTGATCTTTTGTATGATGCTATACCTGGGTTTTAACCTATATGCACAGTATAATTTTTTGGCCAGGCAGCTGATTGAATTTTCCGAAGCGGTCAAATACCGCGACTTTACCAGACGCTTCTTGGTGAAAAATACAAAGTCAGTGGAAGGGCAGCTTTTTATGGCCTTTAATCAGATCAACGAGACTTATAAGGAGATCAGCATTAAGCAGGAGATTCAGCACCAATACCTGGATCGTGTGATCAATATGCTGAATTCGGCGATTATCTTTTATGAGATGGATAGTGGTAAGGTCATGTGGGTAAATGAAGCTTTCAAACAGCTATTTCATTTGCCACACCTTGGAAATATCACTGGATTGAAGAAAAAAAACAATGATCTTTATGAAAAAACCATGTTGCTTGAAAATGGACAGCAGCAAATGGAGTCCGTTCAGTCAAGTAAAGGAAAAATAAAATTATTGATTCAGAGCTCAAGCTTTGAGACACAGGAAGCTTTGTTTCGCATTGTGGTGTACCAAAATATCAACGAAGCAATTGATGAGACTGAGACAAAGGCATGGCATAAATTATTACGTGTACTGACACATGAAATCATGAATTCCATCGCTCCGATCAGCTCACTTGCTGAAACCTTAAACGGTCGTTTGGACCATTTTAAAGGAGCTGAAGATATTGATGATCTAAAAACAGGTATTTCCACCATCAAACGTCGTAGCGAAGGACTTTTACATTTTGCGAAGAGTTATCGTATGATCAATAAAGTCGATCAGCCTCAGCTAGCGCCGATCCAGATTTCGCAGTTATTTGAGCATATCTATCAGCTGCTTGAACCAACCTTGATCCAGAAAAATATTGATGTCGATATTATTCTGAAAAATACACGGCTAATCTTATCTGCAGATGTTAATTTGATCGAGCAGGTTATTATCAACTTAATGTTGAATGCAATAGATGCGGTTAAAAATAGGGAAGAAGCCTATATTAGTTTATCTGCTCTTGAAGTAGACGGAAAGGTGCAGATTCGGATTGAAGATAACGGGGCAGGAATTCCTGCTGATCTTCAGGAGCAGATCTTTACACCATTTTTTACAACGAAGAAGACGGGTACAGGGGTCGGCCTTACCCTGAGCAAACAGATTATGCTTTTGCACAAGGGAACTATTTTCCTCAATAGTACGGAAGGAGAAGGAAGTGTTTTTATTCTCCAGTTTTAGGGGGATCATTCCCGCAAACTAAAACCTAATGTTCCATGTGAAAAATCATAAAATTTAGCGATGTTTGCAGCGAAATGAACTACATGCTTAAGTATTGGCGACATTATTTTGTATCCCATAGTCGCCATGGGACCCATTCTCCTTTTGTTTATAAATTGGTAGACGAAGTAATTTATCAAAAGACATCCAAAGGGAGCGTTTCAGAATTACCACAAACTATTCAAAACGAGAGCAAGGTAGAACAGAAAAAGTATGCATTAATCGATCGATTATTAAGGACATTTGCTTACGACAATTTTAGCTATTGGGCCGATCAGCCGCGCGAAAGTTATAGGAGTCTTTTGCACGACCGATGTGGACGTTATGCGTACCGACATATTTATTATATTGACCAGGACGATCTTGACCTGAATTTTTTGGGAAATGTTGGGGATCGAGATCTATTAATTATAAACGAGCCCCATTTATCAGTGAAAAGGGAAGCCTATTGGAATAGGCTGAAGGAGGATGATCATAGTGTAGTTACGATAGATCTATACCGAATTGGGTTGGTTTACTTTAGAAAAGGACAGCGAAAAGAGAATTTTCTGATTCGATTTTAGCCTTCTGTTCCGATCTAGCCTTCTGTTCCGATCTAGCCTTCTGTTCCGACCTCTTTTTGACTGTCGATGGTCAGTCATCTACCGCGTTCCGTTGGGCATCAACTATTTTAGCTGAAGTTGAGGGAATTGGAGAGGAGGGGAAAAAGGAAAAGGTGGATGTCATTAGGCAAGAATAAACAAGAGCATCCACACATATACGGATGCTCTTGTTTATTAAAAAGCTTCACTTAGGGACAGATAGAAACCCGACTGTCGTTTTTCTCCGGGTCTTTGTTCACCAAAAGAATAATCAAAGCGTATGCTGCTATTGTGTTCGAGACTAAAGAAGTAGCGTAAACCACCACCATAACTTGCGACATATCGACTGCTATTTTCCTTGGAAAAGGTCGATCCGAGTCCTGAAAATCCAGCGATGCCAAAGCGTGGATGAAAGCGATAACGCAGTTCAGCCTGTGAGGCAAGATAATTCTTGTCCCGGTAACGTCCGAGGTAATAACCGCGCATCATCATGTCTCCACCGAGCTCACGGTAGTTGTAAAATGGGACGGTTTTTCCAAATGTGGAACGAAAGATTCCTTGCAGGGCCAGCGTGACTTGGTTGTGCAGGGGAATAAAGCCACGGAGATCTACATCGAGGTTTGCCCCCGTAAAATCAGTACTTGTCCATAACTTTGGAGCATAGGCCAGCCGCAATTTAGCATAATACCCCTTTGTTGTATAAGAAACGTTGTCCCTATTGTCAAACAATTGCGAAAGACCTATGAGTAGCTGTTGTCCGCCATGCTTTCCAATAAGATCGGAATGATTGAAAATGCGATCGGCACTGTCGCTACGAATGGTGAAGTTATCGTATTGAATGTTGATACCCGAATACAGGTTGTTGCTGATTTTTTTCTCCGCTTCGAGTTTGACGCGAAATAATTTTTGATCAATGCGTTCTTCATCGGCTTTCCAAGTGTCCATACCGACGCCATAATAGTTAAAGGGCCAATTACGGTAGCGTATTTCACTAATCAGATGGTAGTCGTTGTTTCTAGTCCAAAGATCGGTCTGCAGTTTGAAGTTGGACTGACTATTGGATGTAAAGGTTCCCATCACCATGACAGTGGAGGTGCGGATTTTGGGATCAGATTTGTCCAGATAAAAATTATAAGCGCTCGCCAGGCCGTATTCAACTCCAGTTTCCTGCGCATAACCAACGGCCGGTAAAACCATAAAACTACCTGAACGTGTAGAATCTCTTTCGGAGGAAAGAAATTTTTTACTCAATTTTTGAATAATATTTTGAGCTTTCAATTCAGCCGATCCCATTAAAAGTACCGTAAATAGTACGGAGTATCGGGTAAGTTTTGAAAGTGATTGCGGTAAAATTTGCATGCCCAAAGATAGTATATTAGCCAAATAACCAAAACAGGTAAATATGCAATCAAAAATTATTGTGCTGCATATCAGTATAATTGCCAAAAACTGTCTTTTTTTTTTGACAAATATTTTTGTAAAGTGAGTTTTGTGTCTATCTTTGCATCAGCAAACAAGGGAACAACGGTTCAAAACAACTAAAGTTTGCTTAGTTCTTTAAATGAAAAAAAATAAAAAATAAACTTGCAGAAATCAAAAGTAAATTCGATATTTGCACTCGCTGAAAAGGTAGAAATACTTGGTCAGACGTTGATAGAATGTAAGTTTAAATAAAGATATTAGAAGCCTCTTTAGCTCAGCTGGTAGAGCAACTGACTTGTAATCAGTAGGTCATTGGTTCGATTCCGATAAGAGGCTCTAAATGTAACGAAAGTTACAGGTCTGGAGGGGTTCCAGAGCGGTCAAATGGGACGGACTGTAAATCCGTTGCTTCGGCTTCGAAGGTTCGAATCCTTCTCCCTCCACACTTTATTTTAATTAGGGTGTTAGATTTACTCTAGTTTCTAATTATTAAGCGGAAGTAGCTCAGTTGGTAGAGCGATAGCCTTCCAAGCTATAGGTCGCGAGTTCGAACCTCGTCTTCCGCTCAAATTTTTCAAGTATTAAATTTAGTCTCTATCTTCTTTGATAATAATGTATCTAAAGGTGGGGGCATTAATACGTAAATAAGGTTTTTTAGTAAGCCGAAGTAGCTCAGGGGTAGAGCACTTCCTTGGTAAGGAAGAGGTCGTGGGTTCAAATCCCATCTTTGGCTCGTACTTGTGTAAAAGTTAAGCAAGAGTATATAACAAATAGAAATAATTTATAATTACTAATTCGCATAAACATGGCAAAAGAGAAATTTGACCGTAGTAAACCACACTTAAACATTGGTACTATCGGTCACGTTGACCACGGTAAAACTACAACTACAGCTGCTATCACTAAAGTATTGGCTGATAAAGGTTTGTCAGAAGCTCGTTCATTTGATTCAATTGACTCTGCTCCTGAAGAAAAAGAGCGTGGTATCACAATCAATACTGCACACGTAGAATATTCTACAGCTAACCGTCACTATGCACACGTTGACTGTCCAGGTCACGCTGACTACGTTAAGAACATGGTAACTGGTGCTGCTCAAATGGACGGTGCTATCATCGTAGTTGCTGCGACTGATGGTCCTATGCCTCAAACTCGTGAGCACATCTTGTTGGCTCGCCAAGTAGGTGTTCCTGCGTTAGTAGTATTCATGAACAAAACTGACTTAGTTGATGACCCTGAGTTGTTAGACTTAGTTGAAATGGAAGTTCGTGAGTTATTATCATTCTACGAATTCCCTGGTGATGATATCCCTGTAATCAAAGGTTCTGCTTTAGGTGCATTGAACGGTGAGCCTGAGTGGGTTGAGAAAATCATGGAATTAATGGATGCTGTAGATAACTACATTCCAATTCCTCCACGTTTGACTGACTTACCTTTCTTGATGCCAGTTGAAGACGTATTCTCGATCACAGGTCGTGGTACAGTTGCTACAGGTCGTATCGAAAGAGGTGTAATCAACTCTGGTGATCCAGTTGAGATCTTAGGTATGGGTGCTGAGAACTTGAAATCTACAGTAACAGGTGTTGAGATGTTCCGTAAAATCTTAGATTACGGTGAGGCTGGTGATAACGTAGGTTTATTGTTACGTGGTATTGAGAAAACTGATATCAAACGTGGTATGGTTATCTGTAAACCAGGTTCAGTAACTCCTCACGATCATTTCAAAGCTGAGGTTTACGTATTGTCAAAAGCTGAAGGTGGTCGTCACACTCCATTCTTCAACAAATACCGTCCTCAATTCTATTTCCGTACAACTGACGTAACTGGAGAGATCTCTTTACCAGAAGGTACTGAAATGGTTATGCCAGGTGATAACGTTACAATCAGCGTGAAATTAATTTCTGCTATTGCAATGGAAAAAGGTCTACGTTTCGCTATCCGTGAGGGTGGTCGTACAGTAGGTGCTGGTCAGGTAACTGAAATTATCTAGTCTTTAATAAAGATTTAGAATCACATAGAATAAGCTAATCGACTGAGGTTGATTAGCTTATTTTTTCGATAAGCGATTTATCGGATTAGAATAAAAAAAAGTGAAAAAAGATTTGCAGAAAGTGGTTTAAAACACTATATTTGCATCACAAAATAAGAAATACACGGGCATAGTTTAAAGGTAGAACGAAGGTCTCCAAAACCTTTGGTCTGGGTTCGAGTCCTGGTGCCCGTGCTTATAAAAACAGATAAACTAAAATGGCAAAAGTACTTGATTTTTTTAAAGACTCTTATGTAGAGATCACTGAGAAAGTGACTTGGCCTACATGGTCTCAGTTACAAAGTTCAGCTGTTATTGTGCTTGTTGCGTCTCTTCTTATTGCATTGGTTGTCTTTGTAATGGATAAAGCTTCAAGCGTAGGGTTAGAATTCTTGTACGGTATTGCTTCTTAATTTTTCAATCGTATTTATTTATGGCAGATCAAGGTTTAAAGTGGTACGTAGTTCGTGCTGTAAGTGGTAAAGAAAAGAAAGTAAAGCAATATATTGATGCCGAAGTTAGCCGTTTAGGTATTGAGCACTTGATTCCTCAGGTGTTGATTCCAATGGAAAAATACTACTTGATGCGCGATGGTAAGAAAGTTGCTAAAGAACGTAACTACTATCCTGGTTATGTTTTATTAGAAGCAGCTCTTGACGGTGAGTTAGAGCACATCATCAAAAATATCAATAGTGTAATTGGTTTCTTGGGCGATAAAGCTGGTAACGCGGTTCCTTTGCGCCAAGCAGAAGTAAATCGTATCCTAGGTAAAGTGGATGAAATGGCCGAGCAAGGTGAAACCATTAACGTTCCTTACTATGTGGGTGAAACAGTGAAAGTCAACGACGGTCCTTTCAACGGATTTACCGGAGAAATCGAAGAAGTCCACGAAGATAAAAAGAAATTAATCGTGATGGTGAAAGTCTTCGGTCGTAAGACGCCACTTGAACTAAACTACATGCAAGTAGAAAAAGAGTAAGATTAGTAATTAACGATAGAGAAAAGCTTTTCATGAAAATTGGAAGGCTTTTTTTTGTATCTTACTACAAATGAAAAGGCCAACTATTTATCTATTCGTATTGGTG
Organism: Sphingobacterium sp. UBA6317; assembly: GCF_002440385.1. Lineage (NCBI taxonomy): Bacteria > Pseudomonadati > Bacteroidota > Sphingobacteriia > Sphingobacteriales > Sphingobacteriaceae > Sphingobacterium > Sphingobacterium sp. UBA6317. Next base: position 90,816 of record NZ_DJTD01000063.1, read on the forward strand.
TATGTGCTGACATTGCTGAGCTGTGCAAATGTCGAGAAGTACAATCGATTTATTGAAACTCCCCTGGCGGTGGAAGCTATGCAGCAAGATATCAACTATGTTGAGCATAACTTATGGAAAATGCATCCAGACTTGTTTCTATATGTGCGGGAAGATCAGTTAAAGGTTAAGTTCGACAGCCTTCGTAGGGCGATCCGTCAGCCATTATTGCCGAATCAGTTTCAGTTGGCATTAGCATCTGTACTGGCTCAAGTTCGGCAGGGGCATATGACGCTGAGTCCCCTTATTTCCAAATTTGACCCGAAAGGTAAGGATAAAGTCCGTTATCAAAAAAGTAAGGGTCCCTTTTCACAACTGGGATTTCATTGGCAGGAAAATACACTCTATCTCTCAAAAAATGGAACGTTAGATTCAAGTTTGGTAGCAGGCTCTAAAATTCTTTCTATTGAGGGTATACAACCACAAAATCTGTACACAAAATATCGTCCAACCTTTACGTCGGACGGCTATAATACGACATTTATAGATCAGGCTTTTGAGCGTTTATTACCGCGGTATTACCAATTGGAACTGGGGTATAAAGATTCTATTTCGGTTTTGTTTTCTCGCGCCGATAGTACATATCAGCGGACTGTGGTCAGAAGGTTTGACAGTGTCGATACAAAGGCTAAATCAGGGATAAGGACCACGGTTGTGAAAAAAGTGAGCCAACCTGATCAGAAGAAAAGTGATCAAAAAAAGCAGCGTAAAATCTTTGGGTATAATGCCAACCTAAAAAGAATGAGTAAACAGCTCTCTTTCCCTGTTAAAGGCGATAGTAGTGTTGCTTTATTGAAAGTGGTTGACTTTTCGTATGGACGTCCAAAAGAAGCCTATAGAAGGATTTTTGATCGGCTGGAGCTTAATTCGGTCCAATACCTGATCTTGGATCTTCGTGGCAATTTGGGTGGACGTTTGTCCGATGTCCGTGAACTATACAGTTACTTAGTGGAAGAAGATAAATTCCAATTTATTCAGCCGGCAGTTATCAGCTCAAAATTCAACTTGCCGTTTTATCAGGTAAAAGGATTGCCGGGCTGGTCTTATCCCATTTTATCACCATTTATTATACCAAGTGCTGTAGTATCCTGGACAAAGAGCTTTTCCAAAGATGGGATAAATTATACCCACCTTACAGGGAGTAAAGTCGAAAAATCAAAAGGCAGTCGCTATCGCGGTGATTTATTTGTATTGATTGATGGCGGTACTTTTTCTGCTGCGAGTTTAATTGCTACAAATCTAAAAGTTGGGAAGCGGGCTGTGTTTGTGGGCGAGGAGACAGGTGGGGCAGCTAGTGGCACAGTTGCGGGAGTTCTTCCAGTGCTGAAACTTCCAAACTCCCATCTGCGTTGGCGTTTTGGCCTAATGGATGTCAAACCTTATTATCAAGTATCAGAAGAGGGAAGGGGTGTCATGCCGGATATTCCTGTCGTGCGGAGTGTTGATGATGTTATCAAGGGGAAAGATCCGGTATTGGATAAGGTGTTGAAGTCTATTAAAAAATAAGGAGAAGTGTAAGCGGGGGATTAGGCTTTACTTTGAGATCGTTTCCCTTGAAATAAGGTAATTATTTTCTTTAGAACAAGTTTGCTATAATGATAGATTAAGCCAAATATATTCTCTCCTGTTATATCGCTAGCCAAAGCAGGTGGTAAAAGTTCATAGATCGTGATACCAAAATAATCCGCTATTTTGTATACCTGCTCTACCTTTAGCTTCGTCTCATTGCGTTCGATTTTTGAATAGGCAGCCTGTGATATCTCCAAAACGAATGCAACAGCTTCCTGTGATATCCTGAGACTTTCTCTTTTCTGCCTAATAATTGTTCCGATTTCTTCTCTTGCCATTCTTTAAAAACCCAAATTATCGAATGGCCTAATTTAATAAATATAACTTGAAGTTGTGAAGTTTTTCAATGTTAAAACTTCTAGTTATAGTCTATAACCCTAGGTTGTGGTAGCTCAGCCTCTTTTCCATGAATTTTGATAAAAATAAATATTGAGATATCATGGAAAAGAAATTAATGTTAGCGAGTTGGATGCAAATGAAGTGTTGGAGATTGAAGGAGGATCGGAGCGGGAGGGTGAGAAAAATACAAATTGGTTAGAATCCATATGGAATTATCTTAAACCTTAAAATGCGTCTTTCAATTCGATAGCATAGGGGCTCATAATTAGTGCTAATATGGAGCCAAGAACAAATGCGACCAAGTGTAAGGATCTATTTATTTTGGATATTTTGATGAGGGAAAGTAGTACTGATGTTAGTAAAGCATATATCCAATAGTGTGTTGAATTATGAATCCATGGAATGAATAAATGATTCATTTTTTGCAAAGGGAAAAATAGTCCAGAAAAACCGAATAGTCCAAAGGAAAGGCCAGATGAACCCACAGCGGTAAATGTGAAGTCTTTCTTTTTAAAAAGTGTTTGGATGAGATTTGGTAGGATTATAAGAAGGAGAAAAATAAATATAGTAAAGACGTAAGCAATAGTAATTCCGTGTGCTTGATTTAAGACAGCACACATATCATACCCTAATCCGAAAATTACAATACAATTAAACAAGAGGTGAATCCAGTTGCGATGAATCAAAGCCGAGGTAAGCAAAGTATGAATACGCTTACCTCTTGCTATTTCGTAGGGGTGCAGGATCAGTGCATGGAAAAACGATTTATTATAAAATCCAATGATGCTGCATACCAATATAATCGGTACGACAATATAGGAATAGGGGGCTTCGGCAAAAGTTGGGAATATATCGAAAAATTTCATTTATAGTTGTTGGTGAATCACGCAAAAATATCTAATAAATTTTAAAATACAACCTCAGGTTGTGGTGGACGTAATGGGTAATGCCCAAATTTGTATCGTTGATCAACAAAAGCAGTTGCCGAAAAAGCTTTAAAATAGAGTAGGAATCAATAAATAATTTTTAATTTTATGAAAACAATAAAAAAAAATTCTCTTGCCTTATTGGCGGTAATATTTACTCTTGTAGGTATTTCTAAGATTGATTTGGTGAAAGCATCAAATGCAGGCGTGAAAGTATGTCCTGGTGATGGCAAAGGTTGCGTTCTTTGGGGTGCAATTGAAAAAGGCGACGGTAGTGGCTTTATTGAAATTGGAAAGGACGACGAATCTCAGGATACACCAGCTGAACCAGGAGCCTAACTCTATTTTATAACAAGTCTTGTAGCTAAGGGCTACAAGGCTGTATTTAATTTAAGCTATTTTTTATGAAAATTATTTTAGTGAAAACTATAAGCACATTATGTGTTATGGTATGTGTATTTTTGTCTATGCATTCGTATGCGGGTACAAACGAGAAAGACCATGCTTTTACCTCCAATGGTGTTAGAATCTGTCCTGGAAGTGGATCTTCTTGTATTCTGTGGGGTTTGGTTTATAAAGGTTCTGATAATTCTCATGTTGAACCAATGCCAGATGAGGAATCCCAACCAACACCCTCAGACAATCAGTAAAATTTAAGTATATAAATTCATCTAATGAAAATCCAATTGTTAATACCAAGTTTAGTGTTGTTGATTTCCTGTGGTTTAAAATCACCAAGCAGCTTCAATGCACTAGAAAAGCGAAATATTGTTGTTTGTGATGCACTTCAAATTGAAGGAAAGACCATCTACGGTGATTTGCAAAATGATTTGGAGGCTGTACCTTATACTAAATCATTAAAACCTGCAGATTTTGGTGATAAACTATATCAAATAGCAAGTTCCAGTGTGGAACGGTATTATCTCAAAGAGAGTAATCAACAAGTTCATTATTGGGATGTTGCTAATCTTGAACATCATACGATGGACGTATCAAAAAAATATCCCTTTGGATTGGTTATAGGACAAGATGAACATAGTATATATTTCTATAATTCATCTACAAAAGGAAAAAGTTTTGGTACGTATAACTTGGTTTCTGAAAAATTGAATATTGTCAATTTTGATGGATATACTGTAATTAGTACAGCCAAGCTCGGCAAGAAACCAGATGTTTTGCTATCCACAGGAGTAAAGGATGAAAAATTGGGTTTTTACCTTATTGATACCTTGCAACAAACTCAAACATTGATAAAAGCAATTGAGACTAAAGATCCCGTTAATGGAGACCCTGGTGTCTATGGTGGTAAATTTTATGTATTCCAAGATCGTATACTGTATGTGTTCGATAATCGATTAAGCTTTTATGAATTTGATCAAGACGGAAGATTTGTTCGTGAAATTACCACTATAGATACCTTTGATTTTAAGGGGAAGTCCAATAAGGCATACAATATACAGCTGGAAGGGTTGTATAAAGGTCTAGAAATCTTTGACAATATTTTGTATGTACGGACAAATATTATCAGTACTAAAAATAGTTATATACTTTATGATCGGTATGATCTCGTGGAAGGAAAATATAAAGATAGCTTTAAGCTCAATTTTGATTTTGATATCAGTCAATATTCTTATCCCATCTTCACCAATCATTTAACGGCTGATAAGTTTAGCTTAATATTTGGGGATAAATATAGGTCTGGTCGTTATGCCAAGATTACGTTATTTTTCAAAAAATAACTTTATGAAAAGATATCTTTTATATTTTATTGTATCGGTTATACAATTTGGGCTTTTTGTGTTACTCATGATTTCTGTATATCAAAAGATTAAAAATTTTGAAACTTTCATGGATACATTAGTTGGAACTAATTTGTTTTATGTAAATTCCGTGAAGTATTTTGCGATAGCTGTGATCGTTGCGGAGTTGATTGTTGCTTTCTTCTTATTGGCCTATCGAAAAATAGGATTTTATTTGACTATTCTTCTTTTTTCAGTTTATACCCTCTATATTATTATATTAGAATTATACTATTTTTATCCTTCCTGCGGCTGTGGTGGTATTATGGCGCAATTACCATTCAAGGAACATTTAACTCTTAATCTTATTTATATAATTTTGGCTGCGATTAGTATTCTATTCGTGAGAAAATCAACATATGAAAAAAATATTGTTATCGTTTAGTTTTTGTATATATGCGTTACTTTGTGTTGCGCAAAATCAATATAAGATTACCTATAAAGGAACATTGCTTTCCTCTTCTCTCAATGCGAGATTGGAGCAAGAAGTAAATGATCCAGTGTTTTTGCAAGGATATAAAGATTTGATTGAGGGTTTCGAAGTGCAATATGCATTGTATGTTGATGTATCCAAGGGGAGATCAATCCTCTTGGAACAGAAAGAAATTGGATTGGATGGTCCTCCCCCATTCAAACATTTATTCTCTTTTTATGATCAGGCCGGTAACCTATATTTTGAAGATCTATTCCGCGGTAAGCAATTTAAGGTGCGAGACTCGCCAGCAGTATTACAATGGGATGTAAAACAGGAAATAATGAAAGTTGGCAATTTTAATTGCCGTAAAGCAGTCCTTAAGAATGATCCTTTCAATACCGTAGTATGGTTTTGTGAAGATTATCCGATTAGTTTTGGACCCTATATCGGAGCTAAACTTCCGGGTTTGGCAGTTTTGTTGGAGAATGATTACTATGTTATCAAAATCGATAAAATAACAAAAGAGGCATTTTCCAAGAATATCGAAAATCAAATGAATGCAGCTCAGAAAAAGACTGGTATTTCTTACGCCAAGTATAGAGAACAGGTAGCCCCTTTGCTAAAAAAGATGAAAACTGAAAATATTATTGATTAGGACAACAAATGAGGTTTTGGTCGGGTATTTTCTTCATTTTTTCTTGTTATTGTGCTTCAGCTCAGCTGCTTGATGGTCGTGTAGTTTCCCGAACCAGTGGAGATCCGATTTCAGGAGCAATAATTAGTCTCTATAGTGTACAGGATTCTGATCGTATGCTGCACTATATGACGACGGACGACAAAGGCAGATACCGTTTGCGTGAACATGGATTTCCGTTCATACTAAAGGTGAGATCTATGTCTTTTCAAACTTTTCGAACTAAAGTGAGTAAAGCATCTGATTTTCCTGCAGTGATCATGCTAAGCGATGAGTCTATTCGCATGGATGAAGTATTGGTAAATATGAACAAAGGCTTTGCGTCCTTTAATAATGATACGACGGTCTATAATCTTAAGGCTTTGAATCTTCAAGATAGAGACAATCTGAAAGAGATTTTATTACGGATTCCTGGATTCAAAGTCGATGAAAATTACAAAATCGTGCATGGTGGGAAAGAGATTAATAAAATTCTGATCAATGGTAAAGAAGTCTTCGAGTTTCAAAATAAAATAGCTTTGGAGAACATGGAATCTGGAATGTTAGATCACATAAGAGTGATTGCCAATTATCAGGATCCATTTCGTGTCAATCTTGGCAATGAGCATGAAGAGAAAGTGTTGGATCTAAAGGTGAAAGATAGTTTTACGAATATATTGAAAGGAAATGTGGAAGCATTTCTAGGCTATAAGAATAAGTATAAATTTAAACCCTTTCTCTTTTATTTTGGCGACAATCTTTCTTTGTTTTCGTTGACGAATATCAATAATGTCTTTGATAAGGACTGGTCGAGTGAGGATTATGCAGGCGCAATACGTTCTAACAATGTCGCTTCAAGTTATTATTCCTCTCAGAATAAGAAGGTATTTTATACGAAGGACATTACGCTAAATAATGAATCTAGCTTATTGAATGCGACAATGATTAAAAAGAACACGGAGCGATATTCATTACAAGCGGTTCTGAATTTAAATTATTTGAAGTCCATCCGACTCTCTGAAGAGAATTCCAGATTTTTAGGAAATAATCTTTATGAAAAAAATAGTACGGATAGTTTGCGCGCTAGAATGATCGGTACTATGTTGAATTTCCGATATAAATTGAGTGAAAGTAGTATTGCCAAAAATATCTTTTCCAGTTATCAAGACCGTTTGAAAGGAGAGGGAAGTTACGAATCAATATATCCTCAAACAAAGGAGCTTTTTAATCTCGGAGAGATGACGGAGCAGAGGAGCAATATTTTATCAAATCGTTTGACTTATGAGACCAAGATAAATAATGCCTTAGCCTGGAATATGGGCTGGGACTGGAAAAATGAGATTTCAAGAGATACTTGGCAACTTCAATATTTAGAGACAACGAAAGAGCAGACTAATCGGAATAAACAGAATATTAAATTTTCAAGCAATGAAAGTATATTGCATACTAATTTGAGACAGCTTTTGGGAAAAGTAAATACACTTGTCTATGAATTATCTTATAGTAATATACATAATAGCTTTATTCCTGATAATATTAACCAAGCCAAAACGCGATATATAGCTCGCACAGAAGCAAATTTTAATTTAAAACGCTTTAACCTTCGTAGTACAATAGCCTTGCAGCGTCAAAGAATCGAAGTATTTGATTCTATATCTACTTCTACTTTTTTATTGGCTAACATTAATTTGGATTACTTTTTGGATCGATTTAAGAAAAATCGTTTAATTTTTAATTGGGGAAGAACTACCCAAGCACCTGACGTCAAATCAGGGCTAAGCCAGCGCGTAATCTCTTATGATCAGACAATACTTGGAAACCATCAATTGCTGCATGATATTTATGCAATCAATACAGTAAAGCTCGGCTATTTATATGATTTTCCATTTAAAGGGCAATCTTTTAGAATAAATCTCTATAGACAGCACAGTGAAAAAGCGCTGGTACAATTTATTGATATGACTTTTCCGCTTTTAAGAAATTTGAAATTGGTTCAGGGGTATCGAAATGTAGGGCTAGATGTCTCTTATGCACAAAATCTTTTTAAAGATCAGTTTCCTATGAATGTTTCCTTGTTCTATAACTATCAGAACAACCGCTCTTATCAGTTTTCGGGTGCTGGAGAATCGCAGATTAAGCAGCGGAATCATGGTTATATGCTAAATCTAAATTCTTTTTCCTCAGGAGCGATCAACATTTCTATGACCCTCAAAAACGATTATACACGGTATGGTTATCAAGATGGACTTCTAACGGATCAGAACTCACTAATGATTTTGTTGGGGCCAAAATTTAATCATAAAAGGACGGAATGGAAGACAATGCTTAAATATAGCGTTATAAATAGTGTTGATCAACGGCGCGAGTTTATGGATATAGATCTTTCCTCGGTATATATCATTAGTAAAAAGCTAGAACTGATATTGACTTGTGAAAACATGTTGCAGAATTTAGGTTTTAAAAACAACGCTGTTTTGTCTGTTTTTAATAATCAAAATGGAATTGAAAATTTTCAATCTTTTAAGAATTTAGTTGGATATAGTGCGGTAGGTGTCAAGTACAGATTTTGATGAAAATTTAAAAATACAACCTCAGGTTGTGGTGGATTTAATCAACAATAGACAGTTTTGTATTGTTGATTAAAACCAAGATGAAAAGAACAAATATTATATACCTGCTGCTGATAGTGGCTATAATTATAGGGTTGATATTATTACCGCTTATCAAAGTGCCGATTTCAATTTCGGCACAGGGAATCGTCAGGCCTACGATGGAGAATACAAAGATGCTATCCTTGGTCAGTGGCCGTATTATTGACAACCGTATAGTAGGCAACAATCAGCAGGTAAAACAGGGGGATACACTACTAATCATTGTTTCCGAAGATCTGGAAAATAAATTGTCTCTAAATAAGGGTTTAACGGATGACTATGCGAGGCAAATCGCTGATCTAAAACTTATTCTTGATGGTAGGGCAAAAAGTCTGCAAAGTGGACAATATCAACTGGAATATCTGTCCATGGAACAACGTATGTCTGAAATACAGTCGCAGCTTACCTTAGCACGCCGTGAACTGGACCGACATAATCAGCTATTCAGCCAGGGGGTGGTTTCCCAAGCAGAACTTGATAAAACACAATACTCTTTTGAACAACTTGAAAATCAGTTTTTGACGATACGGAAGCAGCAGATGGCGCAATGGAGCGCTAAGTTGGTCGAACTGAAACAGAAGGCACAGTCGCTGTCGTCCGAGAAAAAGTCTATCTTGATTGATGGTCAAAATTATATTGTTCGAGCGCCCATAACAGGTACAGTGGTTAATTTTAAAGGATATCAAAAAGGAGGACAGCTCGTGCAGGGACAGGATATTTTGGAAATTTCGCCAGAGGATCAGCTTATAGCTGAATGTATGGTGCCTGCCAAATCGATCGGCTATATCAAAAAGAATCAATCGGTCAAATTCCAGATGGACACGTATAATTATAACCAATGGGGATTTCTTTCGGGGACAGTGCATGATATTGACTACAATCTGGTAAACGATCAACAAAAAGGATCCTTTTTTAAGGTCAGGTGCCGTATGGATCAAAACTTTCTGAGCCTCCCCAATGGAAATAAGGCCTTTGTAGGAAAGGGAAATACATTTAATGCGCGGTTTTACCTCTTGGACCGTACGTTATGGCAGCTCCTGTTCGATCGGGCCGACAATCTGTTCAATCCAAATCTTGGCGCTAAAACGAGCGCATTATAAAAATTTCTTTATTAATCTGACAACAGTAAATTTGTAATGAAAAAATCTCCTGTTTGCATTAAGCAGCACGATATCCGTGACTGTGGGGCGGCCTGTCTGGCTTCTATTGCGGGCTATTATGGTACACATATTCCTATTGCCAAGATTAGACAATTCTGTCACACCGATACGCGTGGTACCAATGTGTTAGGTATGGTTCAAGGACTGCAACAAATGGGTTTTAATGCCAAAGGTGTCAAGGGCGCTATAGATGCCATTCCGCAGATACCTTTACCAGCAATTGCCCATGTTGTGCTAAAAGAGCAGCTCCAACACTATGTGGTAATCTATCAGGTGGAAAAGGATAAAATTACGGTGATGGATCCTGGTTTGGGAAAAGTAGAAAAATATACCTTTGAGGCCTTTCAGAAGATTTGGACTGGGGTGTTGATCTTAATGGAACCCAATGAATATTTTGAACAGAAAAATGAGAAGATCGATGTTTACAAGAGATTCTGGAATCTGATCCGGCCGCATCGCTCGGTGATCGTTCAGGCACTGGTGGGAGCTGCTGTGTATACGCTGCTGGGGCTTTCAACATCGTTTTACATTGAGAAAATTACCGATTATGTACTGGTCGATGGCAATCTGCGCTTATTGAACCTTCTTTCGATCGGTATGTTGGTCATTCTGATTTTTCAGTTGCTCATTGGTACATTGAAAAGTGTCATGGTCCTGCAGACGGGGCAAAGGATCGATAAATACCTGATTTTGGGTTACTATAAGCACTTGCTGAGCCTTCCGCAACGCTTCTTTGATACAATGAAAGTAGGCGAGATTATATCGCGGGTCAATGATGCAGTCAAAATTCGTGCTTTTATCAACGATGTAGCCATACAAGCGGTCGTTAATGTGTTGATCGTAGTCTTTTCCTTTGCGCTTATGTTTACCTACTTCTGGAAGCTGGCTTTGATCATGTTGCTTGTTATCCCTTTTTATCTTGGGGTCTATTGGCTTTCGAATAAACTGAACAAAAAAGTAGAGCGCCGGATGATGGAAGAAGGGGCCGAACTGGAATCTCATCTGGTCGAATCGCTCAATTCGGTCAAGACTATCAAGCAGTTTGGCATTGAAACTTATTTTAATAGTGGTACAGACAATCGGTTTTCGCATGTATTGAAAACCATTTATGCCTCGGTGATGAATGGCTTGTTTTCCAGTACCTCTGGCGAGTTATTGTCACGGTTATTTACCATTATCCTCTTATGGGTTGGCTCATACTATGTGATCGAACGTACGATCACACCGGGAGAACTACTCTCATTTTACGCCCTGATCGGTTATTTTACAGGTCCGGTGACGCAATTGATCGGCATGAACAAGACATTGCAAAATGCATTGATTGCAGCAGATCGCCTGTTTGAAATTATGGATCTGGAGCGCGAAGAATCAGAAGAAAAATTACAGCTTACTTCGGATCTGGTTGGGGATATTGTCTTTGATAATGTTCGTTTTTCTTACGGATCACGGGTAGAGGTATTCCGAAATTTTAGCTGCCGGATACAACAGAGCAAGATGACGGCTGTGATCGGAGAAAGTGGAAGCGGTAAGACTACGCTGGGAGCGCTTATTCAACAGCTGTATCCATTACAGGAGGGGAAGATTTCTATTGGGCAATACGATCTGAACTATATTTCGAAGAGCTCCCTTCGGGAACGCATTGCCATCGTGCCCCAGCAGATCGATCTTTTTTCGGGTAACGTCGTTAGCAATATTGCCGTCGGAGAAGATATTCCCAATTTTCAGCGGCTATTGCAAGTAGTCAATGAATTGGACATGATGTCTTTTATTGAAAAGCTGCCAGCTGGTTTTGAAACCCAGCTGGGTGAAAATGGATCCATGCTATCCGGTGGACAGCGGCAACGAATTGCCATTGCACGAGCATTATACCGCAATCCGGACATTCTGATTTTAGACGAAGCAACTTCAGCTTTGGATACTTCAACAGAACAGGTAATCCAGCGGGCATTCCGTCGCTTTAAAGATTCGGGTAAGACGATGATTGTGATTGCCCATCGGTTGAGTACGATTGCCGAGGCCGATACCATTATGGTGCTTAAAGATGGTGTACTTATCGAACAAGGGGAGCATAATCAGTTGTTAGCCCAAGAGTCTGCCTATAAGGATATGTGGAAAAAGCAATCGATCGTGTTAAACTAACTGTTGTTTTTTATTCAATGATGAACAATTATCAAAGAAGTAGGATAAAGTGTTGGTTTATTACTATAAACATACTGTTATCTACGAATGTACTGGCGCAGCGAGCCTGGACTTTACAGGATTGTATCGACTATGCTGTGGCTCATAATCTGCCGATCAAACAGCAGGACATCAAGGCTAAGATAAAAGTGCTGGATCAGGAAATGGCAGTGCGGGAACGCTTGCCAAGTGTGAGCGGCTACGCAAATGGTTATACCACTTTTGGATCATCACAGGATGTGTTTGGTACGATTCGGCGCAATGACAATCTGAATAGCAACATGGGGATCAATGCGGAGCTGACCCTATACCAATATAACTATTTTCGAAACCAGGCCAAGAAAGCTGCTTCCGAAGCGGAACAGGAACATATCGAAAAAGAGATATTGAAACGGAATCTTACCGTTCAGCTGATGGAAGCCTATCTGCAGACCTTGCTGGCTCAGGCACTGCTGGTCTCACAGGATTCGGCCATGCAGTTTTCACAGCAACTCTTGGATAAGGCCCAGAAAAGTACGGCGGTAGGGGCAACAGCAGTGTCGGTAGTTGCCGAAGCAAAAGCCAATCTGGCACGGGAGAAACAGCAATACCAACAATATCACAAAGATAGACAACAGTCCTTGCTCAAACTAGCCCAGCTGATGAACTACCCGGACTATAATAACTTAAGCCTGGCTGTCCCAGTAGCGGAGAGTGATCTTCTGCAAGAGCATACTTTTTCGGATATATCGAACCTGCGGGAAGAAGCTTATTTGCATAATCCGGTATTTGCTAAGTTTCGAAGTCAAGCTGTTGGACTTGAGGTCGAGTCCAAGTTGGTTAAAGCAGCGTTATTTCCGACGGTAAAGGGATCCGCTGGCTTGGGAAGTACCTATTTCAATGCTTTTAAAGCGGACAATACGCGATCTTTTTTTGTACAGAGTAAAGACAACTTTGCCCAGCAGCTCGCTGTGACGGTTTCGGTGCCCATCTTCAACAAAGGAAAAACAAAACGTCAGTTGAAGCAGATCGACTTGAACCAGCAAAATATACAATTGGCGATTGATAATGAAAAGTTTGCTCAGCAGCAGATCTTAGATAAGCTATTGCTTGAATTGGATGAGAACAGAAAGCAATATGGTATTGCGGTAGAAGCGAGCACGGCAACAGCGCAATCTTTGGATTACACCTTGCGGAGTTTTGAAGCGGGCAAGGCATCGATCTATGATGTCAATACGAGTAAAAGTAATTTGATTAAAGCGGAGTCGGAAACGATCCGCAGCAAATATACTGTGGTGTTCAATCAGCTCATGCTGCGCTATCAGATTTATGGATCGATAAATTAAAATCATTATGAAGCTATTTCAATATATAGATCGGATTAATTTGTTGGACAAGTTGATCCGCCAAAGAAGGACGGGGACGCAGTCAGAACTAGCAGTCCGCCTCGGGCTTTCTGTGTCACGATTGGCCCGTATTATTGAATATCTTAGAGATATTGGTGCTCCAATTACTTTTGATAGATCGCTTAATACGTATTACTATGAAAAAGACTATTCAATCCAAATCAAGGTAGAGGTTCAGCAGGAAAATATTCATTTGCTGGATTTAAATCAGATGAGACAAGCAAATGCGGGTGATAATTTTATTTCAAATCATTTTCTGAATGCTTTTTTTGTGCATTGAGCAAAAGTAATTTAGTAGTGTTGATCAATAGAGCAGGAATCCGAAAAGGCTAACAATAGAGTAGGGACTAATTTTTTATAAATCAAAAAAATGAATACATTAGATTTAAAAGGTTTCGGTGTTCAGGAAATGGATGCGAAAGAAATGGAAGTAATTGATGGGGGATGGTGGCAAGCTGCTTTGGGGACATTTTTATATAATGTCGTTGCTGATTGGAGACAAAACGTTGCTGCATTTGAAAGAGGAATAAATGGTGAAGCTTTATAAACTTGTAAATTTATGAACAAAATAGAACTAACAGAATTGACTAATTCTGAGATTATTGAAGTAAACGGTGGAGATGGTATGACAGAAGCTTTTTTTTGGGTTTTAGGTCGATTTTTTCAGGCTCAACAGAGAGATCTAGATGGATCCATTGGTGGCCCTACAGCAATTCATGGGTAATTTAGTGCTTTGAAAATAAAAACTATTTTACGTAAGAACCTAAGTACTTTACTACTTAGGTTCGTCCTAATTTTGATTTATTGAAACAAAAAATAAAACTTTTAATATTTGGTACTTTACAATCAAGTATTATATTGATTGTGTTTTTTCTATTGTTTGGCTTAGATATAGCCTCCAATACTATTACCATGTCTGATCAATTTAATATCTTTCTAATATGTATCTGTACAGCTTTTTTTGAAGAGATTGTCTTTCGGTATTATTTGATTCGCGGGTTGAGTAGATTTTTTAATAAGAAAAAATCAGTAATAATTTCCGCTGTGTTATTTGCTGCATGTCATCTAGGAAATTCTCATTTTACGACCACAGCATTTGCTTCCCATTTTCTAGGTGGTATAATTTATGCATATGCTTATATTCATACGAAATCTATATATTATCCTGTTGGATTACACTTCGGTTGGAATTATATTCAATGGTTATTTTCACTTCCAATGAGTGGAACAACAAAAAGTGGTTTATATAGTCTTATTTTGCCAACCAATGATTATTGGTTGGGAGGAAATTATGGGATAGAAGGAGGGTTTGCAAGTCTTCTGATTAGGAGTATCTTGTTTGGCGTTATCTTATTTACAGTTTCCAGATATGAAAGAAATGCACACGTGAATTATTAGGTTTCGGTTTTCTATTAATGTTAACATTTTATTTATATATGGGCCCAAAATAAGTAAAAAAGGGGAGAGTAGCATGATATTGAAATTATTAAAAAGTTGTGAATATAAGAATTATTCCATTGGATTGGGCTTTAAATTAAGATATTTAAATTATGTTGTTAGTAAAAAGTCATAACTTGATTATTATATTTGGCTATCGAATTTTTCTAATTTTGCTACTTATCCGTGCAATGGTTGCACATAATCAAAAAAATAAAGCCCGTATATAAATTAATACCACTAAATAATGATGAATCGCAGGCTATAAGAATAAACTATGGTATAAATTTATAGGAGAAAAGCATCTTCTATAAATATAATTTGAAGACATTATTACTTTTTCTACCCTAGTTCAAAGAAAGTAATGGTGTTTTGACTTGTGCTATTGGCAATTGAAGAGTAGTTGATGAGAATAATGTGAGAAAATTAATGAATGAATTAATAGATTATCCAGGGTTTGTTGTAGAGCCGAGATTGATTAGTATGTCTAAAGCTAACATGATAGGCATGTTGTTTTTCGCTGTTTTCATTCTCTTATACGGGATACCTTTTTGTTTACTGTGGGATCTAAAGGAAGAGCTGGCGGCAATTAAAGATAGCCTATATAATAAAGCTTCGAATGCATGGTGGGTTTATGGTATTGTCATTATTATCGGTGTCGTTCTTCATGAATTGATTCATGGCATTGTATTCGCATCCTTTGCGAAGCAAGGTTTCAAATCCATAAAGTTTGGAATTATTTGGAAAATGCTCACTCCATATGCTCATTGCAAAGAACCGTTACGGGTAAGACCTTATATGTTAGGTGTAGTTATGCCTTTTCTCCTTGTTGGCTTTTTACCCGCGATTTATTCAATTTTTACTGGAAATTTACCACTTTTATTTTTTGCAATTTTCTTCTCTGGTGCGGCAGTCGGAGATTTCATGATTTTAAATTTAATTTATAAAGAGAATAAAGATAACCTGGTACTTGATCATCCTACTGAGGGAGGTTGCTTTATTTTGAAAAAGGTTACTAATCCAGCGGATTTGTGATTACAAAACGATATTTGAGCTGAGATTCTAGTCTAAATACTTGTGTGATAAATTCTTAACTTCCTAATTTTTCCTTTAGCCTCACCCTTGTAATATAGATATATCCTAATGTTTATTTTTGGGACAGTAACTAAATCTAAATATTTATGGAAACTAAAACAATTTTATTATTTGTAGTAATAATAGCTATTCTGGCATTTTGTGTCTATCTGCTATCTAATGTCGGCGAATTTATTCGAGGATTTGAAGATGGTTTTAATGCGGCCAAAAATAAATAAAAACCTTAAATTTAAACGGATGAAAAAACACTTTATTCTTCTATTACTTTTTTTTATAATCACTTTTAGTGGTTTTGCGCAGGGGAATTCGATGCTGTGGAAAATCTCGGGAAATGGACTTAAACAAGATTCCTATCTGTTTGGTACGATCCACATGTTGTGCCCTGACGATTTTGAGATCAAACAAAAATGCCTGGATGCGCTTAATTCGAGTCAGAAAGTCGTATTTGAAGTGGATCTGTCGAAACCTGAAAATATGGAGGTCCTACAGGCATTTGCCGTACCTGACCCTAGTTTTATTAAAAACTTTACCGATAGCGAAGTGCGTAAAATGGATAGCGTCTTGTTGGCACAGCAGCTTTCAATTAAATTATTGGATCATGTTTCACCGGTAACAATGGCTTCCTTATTTTCAATGAAAGGCTTTAATTGTCCTGATCCAACAAAGTTGAAATCATATGAAATTGAGCTATCGGCTCTGGCCTCCGCTCAGGGTAAAACAATTGGCGAACTTGAAACAGCAGATTATCAATTCGGGTTATTGAAAGACTTGATTACGCCAAAGTTATTTATGGACTGGGTATTGCAGTTGGATAAATATCCCGCTCTAACGGCCAAAATGGTCAATGCCTATAAAAATGAAAACCTCAAAGAATTAACTGCATTGATTGAGGATCCTACATGGATGTCTGTCGAACAGAAAGAAAAGCTCTTGACAGGGCGGAATATAAACTGGACAACGATTATTCCGAATTTGATCAAAGACCAGGGTTGCTTTATTGCTGTGGGAGCTGGACACCTGTCTGGTGAAAAGGGCTTGATCTCGTTACTTAGAGCAAAAGGTTATAGCTTGACGGCAATTGATTAGGATTGTTATTTTTTGAGATAAAGGAAGTATAGTCCCTTGATAGAATACGCTTATTGTTTTTCGATGGTCTCATCGTTTTATATGGAGTGCCCTTTTATTTATTGTGGGATCTAAAGAAAGAGCTGGCGGCAATTAAAGATCGCCTATATCATAAAGTTTCGAATGCATGATGGGTTTATGGCATTGTCATTATTATCGGTGTCGTTCTTAATGAATTGATTCATGGTATTGTATTCGTATCCTTTGCGAAGCAAGGTTTCAAATCTATAAAGTTTGGAATTATTTGGAAAATGCTCACCCCATATGCTCATTGCAAAGAACCGTTACGGGTAAGACCTTATATGTTAGGTGTAGTTATGCCTTAAAGTTTTAATTTATAACTTATGAAGTCGCTTAAGATCACTATCTAAAATGAAAAACGGACAATTTACGATGTGAAAATTGTCCGTTTTAGCTGGTTAAATTATTCTTTCATAACTTACTGTTGTAAAGGTTTATCCATATAGACTTATCATACAGTTTCATCAAAAAGGAAATACATGTCAAAATATATAAATCGATTGTTGAAATTACCTGTGCTTTATTTATATACTCTTATGATAGTTTCTTATCTGAGTATTGATGTTTTGTGTCACGTAATACTTATTGATTTATTCAAGTTTGAATCGGTTTCAAATGCGGTAACTCGAGATCAAAGTATATTGAAAATATTCATATATGCACTAATTTTAGGGCCATTTTTTGAGACATTACTATTTCAATTTATACCCGTAAAACTTCTGTCTACATATGTTTTTTTTAAAAAGAAAAAAATATGGATAGTTTTAATTTCTGCCCTTCTTTTCGCTTTGACTCATTTATATAGCTCTTATTATTTCATTTATACTTTTTTGATGGGTATAAATTTAGTCTTATTCTTTTTTATTATGGAGTTTAAGAATAAAGGTTCAGGACTTTGGCATACCACATTGCTACATGCTATTATTAATCTAATGGTTTTTATCCATAAATATTTTAGATAAGAAAATTTTGGCGTGCAGTAATCGATTTCCAAAAAAATAGTCGAAATTGATGGGGGATAAGCTACATTGTACATTTTATAATGGTGTTTCTGATTGGAGCCAAAATGTTGCTATATTTGAGCGAAATCTAAATAGTTGAGCTTTATAAAAGATGTATGCTACGAACAAAGTAAAGTTAACAGAATTCTGAATATAAACTGGATAACGATTATTCCGAATTTGATCAAAGATCAGGGTTGCTTTATTACTGTGTGAGCTGGACACCTCTCTGGTGAAAAGGGCTTGATCTGGTTACTTAGAGCAACAGGTTATAGCTTGATAGTAATTGATTTTATCTATGGATTGGGTTTACATCTATTGGTGAGCTTTATAGCCGTTCTCATGAAAATATAGGTATAAAAATAATGAGTTGCGCTACAGGCATGGCCAATATAGTAGCCTTTTAGTAGGTTGACTATGCATATGAAACTAAAATTTACATTTATTCTGATCTGTTTGTTAGCCGGGCTATTATGCAAAGCGCAGATACAGTTTGTCGGCGCTCAGAATAAGTTGCCAATTCCCTCATTAAATATTTACAATGAAAAAGGGACATTGATTGGATTTACAGATAAAACTGGTGTAACTCAGTTTCTCGATAATGGAGTGAAGAAGCAAAAACTACCATTAGCAGTTACGGTACAACATATCTCCTATGAAAACAAAACCTTTTCATTAGTATCGCTGGACGATAAACAACTATATTTTTTGGAGTCAAGACCTCAAGTCTTAAAAGAAGTCACTGTTACGGCAAAGCCAAAAGAAGTCGTGGTATTGAAAGGGTATTTCCGCTCCCTAGAGACATTTGATCATCAGTATAAGTATTTTTCGGACGGAATTGTAGAGTTTTATATTCCGTTGAAGAAGGGTAAACCTAAATATAGATTGATTGATTATCGTGTGTTTGTAGATTCTATTGTCGCTAAGGATTATAATGCAAAAATGCGATCTTTCTTCCAGATTCCTAGGATTACGGAAATAGATAATAGAAAATTAGCGGATCGATTAAATGATCTCGTTAAGGAAAACGATACGTCTAGCCGTATTCGCTTGTTGAAAAAAGGAAATGAGGTAGGGCACCTGACGACAGATGCTGATCGAAGTAATGTTCAATTGTATTTGGATAAGGTGTTGCCAGATACTGTAGTGAATGAAAAACTTTTTAGCCTAGAGGCGAAGACGTTTCACGAGGTTACAATTGAAAATTATAATGCAACCGAATTAAACAGCATGACGCCTTTCAATTTAACAGCCCTTTACCAAAATATTGTTGCGTCTTTAAAACGCAAAAAGGAATACGGCCATATCCCTTGTGAGATACTTAATGAATTTTATGTCATGGAGAATGGGTATATAACGGAAGAGGAATATAAATCTAATCAAAAGGGCTTGACGAAGAGTATTTACACAACGCTCCAAAAAAGCAATTATAAGACACGATTTTGGGAGAAGTTGGAAGACTATCATATTCCAGCGATCAACGATGGACTGGTAAAACAACTTGGTGAAAATCTCCAATTGATTAATTGATATTTAACGGTAATTTGTCGCTATGTAACCACAGGTTGTGGTACAACTATATCATAATGTCTATTTTTGGGACAATAGTTAAATCTAAATAATTATGGAAATTAAGAAACTTTTAAAATTTGCAGCAGTAGTAGTGGTGCTCGCTCTCATCGTTTATGTCATCATGAATAGTAGCGCCTTTATTGATGCATTTAATGAAGGGTATAATAGGACCAGAAATAAATAAGTAGAATTATAGAAGATTATTGGATACTGTTAATCCCTAATTAATTAATAAAGGCCAAATAAAAAGGACTGAAATGAAATTTGAAATAAGAATAGGATTTATTATCGGGATATTAACGATGATTTCTGTCTTGGCCAATGCACAAATTAAAGTCATTGATAGCCTAACACAGGAACCTATAAGTGGTGTCAATCTGTATGCGGATAACGGTAGCTTACTTGGTGCAACAAATATAGCCGGAGAAGTTGTGTTGGATTCGTTGAAACAGGAAAAAACCGTGAATCTAACTTTTCAGCATGTTGCCTATAGTAGCTTGATGGTGCCTTTTTCGGAAGTAAAGACGATGGGCAAGATCAAAATAGTTCCCCGATCAATTAAGATTGATGAGGTAGCGATAGGCGATCGGAGTAAGGCTGACTATGTTGTTTTAAAAGGGTATTTTCGGAACCTTGCTTTACTTAATGATAAGATGGGATATTTTGTCGATGGCATAATTTCGTATTATATTCCACTAAAGAATAAGAAAGAAAAGGTTCGGTTTATTCTGAAGGGGTACCGCATTTTTGAAAATAAAGGTGCTACGCAAGATCTCGCAGATAAGATGGGAACTTTTTTTTCCTATAATCCAAGCGTGATCAATCTTAAAAACACTTCGATCGCCTATCAGTTGCCGAAAGGATTTCGGTTGGAGAAGGATAAAGGTCGGCGGTTTATAAAACAAGGGAGTACAAACATGGGCTTTGTACAAGTTTCCAACGAGGGAAAAGGGCAGGTATATCTAAATCGGGTAGCGCCGGGTACCTCAATTGACCGAAAGATATTTAAAATACAGGGCCGTCAACATAGTGGCGTAACGATAGAAACGTATGCGCATGTAACTCCGGATAATTTAACAATGGATCATTTGGTCAGTGTCGTGAGGTCAGCTGTCGCTAGCGTTAAGAAAAAGAGCCAAGTTGAAAATATGCCGATAGAGTCATCTGATGAATTTTATGTGCTTGAAAAGGAGTATATCTCCACAAATCAATTTACTGAATACAAAAAGCAATTTGCAAAAAGTATATTTCTGAAAGGAAGCAGTGATTATCAGCGCACCTATTGGAATGATCTCGATAGCTACGGAATCCCCGCTTTGCCTAAAGGGATTAAAGATCAATTGGGAAATATTTTAAAAATTAAAGAGTAGCCTTATCGGAGCTTACCATCGAATTATCAAAAATTGAAACCTAACCCGATGAAATACATGCTATATACGTTGGTTATTAGTGTTTTTTTTATTGTATTTGTAAATAGTTTTGATGGCTTTTATGCTCGGGGTGAATAGAGAGGTCGGTGATATATTTGAAAAATAAACGAATGGATGCCAGCTTTTTAAAAAAAGTATAAATTCCTGAAAAATTAAAAGTTAGATACTTGCAGGATTCAAATCTTCTTATTAACTTTGCACCTCGGTTGGGGTGTTACGTCCTGGCCGATGAATGTTACGTTATTTGCTTCCAACTTACTAACAGACATTTAACAAAATTAAATTCAAAACAAAATGGCAAAAGAAGTCAGTGCGTTAGTAAAATTACAAGTTAAGGGCGGAGCTGCGAATCCTTCACCTCCAGTAGGACCTGCATTAGGTGCTAAAGGTGTGAATATCATGGATTTCTGTAAGCAGTTTAACGCTCGTACGCAAGACAAACCAGGTCAAATATTGCCTGTTGTCATTACAGTTTACGCTGATAAATCATTTGATTTTATCATCAAGACTCCACCGGTAGCAGTTCAGTTGAAAGACGCTGCGAAATTAAAAAGTGGATCTGGCGAGCCTAACCGTAAAAAAGTTGCGGCTATCACTTGGGAACAAGTTGAGACAATCGCTAAAGATAAAATGCCTGATTTAAATGCATTTACTGTAGAGGCTGCTATGAAAATGGTAGCTGGTACAGCACGTAGTATGGGTATTACTGTATCAGGTAATGCTCCTTGGAACAATTAATTAAGAAATCAATTTAAGAAAAGTGGCTAGATTAACAAAAAATCAAAAAGCGGCACTATCCAAAATTGAAGCTGGTAAAGCATACTCTTTGAAAGAAGCTTCGGCTTTAGTTAAAGAAATCTCATTGACCAAATTTGATGCTTCTGTGGATATCGACGTTCGTTTGGGCGTAGATCCTCGTAAAGCAAATCAAATGGTTCGTGGTATTGCAACATTACCTCACGGTACTGGTAAAACTGTTCGTGTTTTAGTTTTATGTACTCCTGATAAGGAAGAAGAAGCTAAAGCGGCAGGTGCAGACTACGTAGGTTTAGATGATTACATCAGCAAAATTGAAGGTGGTTGGACTGACGTTGATATCATTATTACTATGCCTAGTGTTATGGCTAAAGTTGGTAAATTGGGTCGTATTTTAGGTCCAAGAAACTTGATGCCTAACCCTAAAACTGGTACAGTTACAACAGAAGTTGGTAAAGCTGTAACAGATGTAAAAGGTGGTAAGATCGATTTCAAAGTTGACAAAACCGGTATCATCCATACTTCTATTGGTAAAGCGTCGTTCGATGCAGATAAGATATATGATAACGCACTAGAGGTATTACAAACTCTAGCTCGTTTGAAACCATCTGCAGCTAAAGGAACTTACTTTAAAAGTATTCACATTTCCTCAACTATGAGTCCTGGTATTCATATTGAGACTAAATCAGTAGCAGGTATTTAATCATGAGAAAAGAAGAAAAACAAGAAATTGTTCTAGCTTTGGCCGAACAGATTAAATCTTACGGTAACTTCTACATTACCGATACTGCTGAGTTGTCAGTTGAAAAAGTGAATAACATTCGTCGTAAATGTTTTGAACAAGGCATCGAGATTAAAGCTGTAAAAAACACTTTAATCAAGAAAGCATTAATCGAAGCTGGTGTTGATGAAGAAGAAATCTTTGGAACGCTTAAAGGAGCGTCTACAATGATGTTTTCAGAAGTCGCTAATGCGCCTGCGAAATTAATCAAAGAATTGCGTAAATCAGGTGAAAAACCGTTGTTAAAAGCGGCTTTCATTGAAGCAACTGCATTCGTTGGAGATAATCAATTAACTGCATTAGTTAATCTTAAATCTAAAAACGAACTTATTGCGGACGTTATCGCAGCCTTGGAATCTCCTGCGAAAAATGTTATTTCAGCTCTTCAATCAGGAGGAAATACTGTTGCAGGTTTAGTAAAAGCTTTAGAAGAAAGAGGTTAACGAATCCTCTAGAACAGAAACATTCGTTACAATTTAATTAACAATTTTTATAAAGTACATTCAAAAATTCAAAATAAAATGGCAGATTTAAAACAACTTGCTGAACAGTTAGTTAACTTAACAGTAAAAGAAGTTAAAGAATTAGCTGATATCTTAAAAGACGAGTATGGCATCGAGCCTGCTGCTGCTGCTGTTGCTGTAGCTGCTGCTCCAGCTGAAGGTGGTGCTGCTGCTGCAGAAGAGAAAACTTCATTTGACGTTATCTTGAAAGAAGCTGGTGGTCAAAAATTAGCTGTAGTTAAATTGGTTAAAGATTTAGCTGGATTAGGCTTGAAAGAAGCTAAAGATTTAGTTGACGGAGCACCTAAAGAATTAAAAGCTGGTGTATCTAAAGACGAAGCAGAAGCTTTGAAAAAACAATTAGAAGAAGCTGGTGCTGTTGTTGAGATTAAATAATCTCAACTAATTAGCCCGAAAAGGTTTAGACTCTGACGATTTTTCGTCAGAGTCTATTCCTATTTATATCAATACGCCACTATGCTGTGTATATGCTGGGCACAGTGGAAAGGTGGTTTACAGCATAAGTGTAAGCGCAGTTTTTTTAAAACTAAAATTCATATTCCCTTGGCAAACAATAATATTCAACAAGAAAGAATAAACTTTGCGACAAGTAAGAAAGTATTGGAATATCCAGATTTCTTAGATGTGCAATTGGAATCTTTCAAGGAGTTTTTTCAATTAGAAACTACTTCTGACAACCGCCATCAGGAAGGGCTGTTCAAGGTATTCTCGGAAAACTTCCCTATTTCTGATTCAAGAAACATTTTTGTGCTAGAGTTTTTGGATTATTTCATTGATCCACCACGTTATGATATCCAAGAGTGTATCGAGCGCGGCTTGACTTATAGCGTTCCTTTAAAGGCTAAGTTAAAGTTATCTTGTAATGATGAAGAACACGAAGATTTCGAAACTATTGTTCAGGATGTATATTTAGGGACTATCCCTTATATGACTCCTAAAGGTACTTTCGTGGTAAATGGTGCAGAGCGTGTCATCGTATCGCAATTACACCGTTCACCAGGCGTTTTCTTTGGTCAAAGTAGACACACAAATGGTACTAAACTTTATTCTGCAAGGGTAATTCCTTTCAAAGGATCTTGGATCGAATTTGCAACTGACGTAAATAACGTCATGTATGCGTACATCGACCGTAAAAAGAAATTCCCAGTTACGACCTTATTGCGTGCTATCGGTTACGATTCGGATAAAGATATCTTAGAATTGTTCGATTTAGCGGATGAAGTAAAAGTTAGTAAATCTGGTCTTAAAAAATATGTTGGTCGTCGTCTTGCGGCTAGGGTATTGAAAAAATGGGTAGAAGATTTCGTGGATGAGGATACAGGTGAAGTTGTATCTATCGACCGTAACGAAATTATCCTTGAGCGTGAAACTGTTCTAGAAGAAGATCACATTGATTTGATTATCGAAGCTGGCGTTAAGTCTATTATCTTAGCGAAAGATGATGAATCAAACAATGCGGACTATTCTATTATATATAACACTTTACAAAAAGATACGTCCAACTCAGAAAAAGAAGCGGTAGAACATATCTATCGTCAATTGCGTAACGCTGAACCACCAGATGAGGAAACTGCTCGTGGTATCATCGATCGTTTATTCTTCTCTGACAAACGTTACGATTTAGGTGATGTAGGTCGTTACCGTATCAATCGTAAGTTGAAGTTGGGAACTCCGGACGATACGAAAGTATTAACCCGTGAGGATATCATTGCGATTGTGAAGTATTTGATCAATTTGATCAACTCTAAAGCTGAAGTAGATGATATTGACCACTTGTCAAACCGTCGTGTACGTACTGTAGGTGAACAATTATATGCTCAATTTGGTGTAGGTCTATCTCGTATGGCCCGTACAATCCGTGAGCGTATGAACATTCGTGATAATGAGGTGTTTACGCCGACCGATTTGATTAATGCTCGTACACTTTCGTCCGTAATCAATTCGTTCTTTGGTACAAACCAGTTGTCTCAGTTCATGGACCAGACTAATCCTCTTGCTGAAATTACGCATAAGCGTCGTTTGTCAGCTTTAGGTCCAGGTGGTCTTTCTCGTGAGCGTGCAGGTTTCGAGGTTCGTGACGTTCACTATACACACTACGGTCGTCTTTGTACAATTGAAACTCCTGAGGGTCCAAACATCGGTTTGATCTCCTCATTGGCTGTACATGCGAAAATTAACCACTTAGGATTTATCGAGACTCCTTACCGTAAGGTAAAAGATGGGGTTGTTGTGGTTGACGAGCCAGTCGTATATTTATCTGCTGAGGATGAAGATGGTAAAACAATCGCACAAGCGAATGCTTTGTATGATGACAAAGGTAATTTCGAAGATGCGAAAGTGAAAGCCAGATATGAGGGTGACTTCCCAATTATCGAGCCTAATATGCTTGATTATATGGACGTTGCTCCAAACCAAATTACATCTATTGCGGCTTCATTAATTCCTTTCTTGGAACATGATGATGCCAACCGTGCATTGATGGGATCGAACATGCAACGTCAGGCCGTGCCTGTATTGCGTCCACAAGCTCCTATCGTAGGTACTGGTCTTGAAGGTCGTGTAGCGAAAGATTCACGTACATTGATCAATGCGGAAGGTCATGGTGTAGTAGAATATGTAGATGCTGATGAAATCAAAATCCGTTACGACAGAAACGACGATGATCGTCTTGTATCATTCGATGATGATGTCAAAACGTATAAATTGATCAAATTCAAGAAAACCAACCAAAATACATGTATGAACTTGAAACCTATCGTTAAGAAAGGTCAACGAGTTGAACCAGGACAGGTATTATGTGAAGGTTATGCAACTGAAAATGGTGAATTGGCATTAGGTCGTAACTTGAAAGTAGCATTCATGCCTTGGCAAGGATATAACTTTGAGGATGCGATCGTAATTTCTGAGCGTGTAGCGAAAGAAGACTGGTTTACTTCTCTTCACATTGAAGAATTCGAACTTGAAGTTCGTGATACAAAACGTGGTGAAGAAGAGTTAACAGCTGATATTCCTAACGTATCTGAAGAAGCGACAAAAGACTTAGACGAAAACGGTATTATCCGTATCGGTGCTGAAGTTGGTGGTGGTGATATCTTAATTGGTAAAATCACACCTAAAGGTGAGTCAGATCCTTCTCCAGAAGAGAAATTATTACGTGCAATCTTTGGTGACAAAGCTGGTGACGTGAAAGATGCTTCATTGAAAACTCCACCATCATTAAAAGGTGTTGTTATTGATACGAAGTTATTCTCGCGTGCGAAGAAAATGTCTAAAGAGGTTGAGCGTAAAACTTTAGAGAAACTAGAGGTTGCTCACGATAGAGCAGTTAAATCATTGAAAGATCGTTTGGTTGAAAAATTATTCACTGTCGTGAATGGTAAAACAAGCCAAGGGGTATACAATGTCTATAAAGAGTTGTTGGTTGCTAAGGGAGCTAAGTTTACGCAAAAAATCCTGGCTGAATTAGATTACAACAACATCAACCCAATGGGATGGACAACTGACGAAGATAAAAACGAGTTGATCAAAATGGCTCTTCATAATTACAATATCAAGATTAATGAAGAGTTAGGTTCATTCAAACGTGATAAATTCGCAGTATCTGTCGGTGATGAACTTCCATCAGGAATTGTGCAGATGGCTAAAGTTTACGTTGCTAAAAAACGTAAGTTGAAAGTAGGGGATAAGATGGCCGGTCGTCACGGTAACAAAGGTATCGTTGCACGTATCGTACGTGATGAGGATATGCCATTCTTAGAAGATGGAACACCAGTTGATATCGTGTTGAACCCACTAGGGGTACCTTCACGGATGAACTTGGGACAGATCTACGAGACCGTATTGGGTTGGGCAGGTCAAAAATTGGGTGTGAAATTTGCTACACCTATCTTTGATGGTGCTGAAATGGATCAGGTACAAGATTGGGTTGCGAAAGCTGGCCTACCAAAATCTGGACGTACATATTTGTACAACGGATTGACAGGTGACCGTTTCGATCAACCGACGACAGTGGGTGTAATCTACATGTTGAAATTAGGTCACATGGTTGATGATAAAATGCACGCACGTTCAATCGGTCCGTACTCATTGATCACACAACAACCTCTGGGTGGTAAAGCGCAATTCGGTGGTCAACGT
The DNA here is from genome assembly GCF_002440385.1 of Sphingobacterium sp. UBA6317. Classification (NCBI taxonomy): domain Bacteria; kingdom Pseudomonadati; phylum Bacteroidota; class Sphingobacteriia; order Sphingobacteriales; family Sphingobacteriaceae; genus Sphingobacterium; species Sphingobacterium sp. UBA6317. Next base: position 117,829 of record NZ_DJTD01000063.1, read on the forward strand.
TTCGGTGAGATGGAGGTTTGGGCATTGGAAGCATTCGGTGCGTCTAACATCCTTCAAGAAATCTTGACTGTGAAATCGGATGACGTGGTTGGTCGTGCCAAAACTTACGAGGCAATCGTAAAAGGTAACAACCTTCCGACACCATCGGTACCAGAATCGTTCAACGTATTGGTACACGAGTTACGTGGATTGGGTCTAGATATCACATTGGATTAATTAAGCAAATAGGGCTTTGAAGGGCTTAGTCCTTCAAAGCTTCTTTATAAAGCTTTAACTTTTGAATAAGTATGTCTTACAAAAAAGATAATAAAATTAAAAGCAACTTCACTTCGATTACGATCAGCTTGGCTTCTCCAGAAACTATTTTGGAACGCTCAAGTGGTGAAGTTACAAAACCGGAAACGATTAACTATCGTACCTACAAACCAGAACGTGACGGTTTATTCTGTGAGCGCATTTTTGGTCCTGTGAAGGACTACGAATGTCACTGTGGTAAATACAAACGTATCCGTTATAAAGGTATCGTATGTGACCGTTGTGGTGTTGAAGTAACTGAGAAAAAAGTACGTCGTGAGCGTATGGGACACATCAATTTGGTTGTTCCTGTTGCACACATCTGGTATTTCCGTTCTCTTCCTAATAAAATTGGTTATTTATTGGGACTTCCTACCAAGAAATTGGATATGATCATTTACTACGAACGTTATGTGGTTATCCAAGCTGGTATTAAAGAAGAAGATGGTATCAACTTTATGGACTTCTTGACTGAAGAAGAATATTTAGATATTTTAGATACCTTACCAAAAGAAAATCAATATTTAGACGATAACGATCCTCAAAAATTCGTTGCCAAGATGGGTGCTGAGGCGTTAGAAGATTTGTTGAAACGTATTGATTTGGATCAATTGTCATACGATTTACGTCACCAAGCTGCTAACGAAACTTCTCAACAACGTAAAAATGAAGCGTTAAAACGCCTTCATGTGGTTGAGGCTTTCCGTAGTTCACGTGAAAATATCGAGAATCGTCCAGAATGGATGATTGTGAAAATCGTTCCAATCATTCCACCTGAATTACGTCCTTTAGTGCCTTTGGATGGTGGTCGTTTTGCGACTTCGGATTTGAATGACTTATATCGTCGTGTGATTATCCGTAACAACCGTCTAAAACGTTTGATCGAAATCAAGGCTCCTGAAGTAATCTTACGTAACGAAAAACGTATGCTTCAAGAAGCGGTAGACTCTTTGTTTGACAACTCACGTAAAGTGAACGCTGTTAAGACAGAAGGTAACCGTGCATTGAAGTCTTTATCTGATATTTTGAAAGGTAAACAAGGTCGTTTCCGTCAAAACTTGTTAGGTAAGCGTGTGGATTATTCGGCTCGTTCGGTAATTGTTGTAGGTCCTCACTTGAAATTACACGAGTGTGGTCTTCCTAAAGATATGGCTGCAGAACTTTACAAACCGTTTATCATTCGTAAGATGATCGAGCGTGGTATTGTAAAAACAGTAAAATCAGCTAAAAAAATCGTTGATCGTAAAGATCCTGTGGTATGGGATATCCTTGAAAATGTATTGAAAGGTCACCCTGTATTGCTAAACCGTGCACCTACGCTTCACCGTTTGGGTATTCAGGCTTTCCAACCTACATTAGTAGAGGGTAAAGCTATTCAATTACACCCATTAGTGTGTACAGCGTTCAACGCCGATTTTGACGGTGACCAGATGGCAGTCCACTTACCGCTTGGTAATGCTGCAGTTTTGGAAGCCCAAATCTTAATGTTAGGTGCGCACAATATCTTAAACCCTGCGAATGGTTCTCCAATCACAGTACCATCTCAAGACATGGTATTGGGTCTTTACTATATTACTAAAGGCCGTAGAACTGCTGGCGATCACATCGTAAGAGGTCAAGATATGACTTTCTATTCGGCTGAAGAGGTTATCATCGCTTTAAATGAGAAGCAAATTGACCTTCACGCTTGGATTAAAGTAAAAACAAAAGTTAGACAAAAAGATGGTAGCATCGTTGATACCTTATTAGAAACAACTGTAGGTCGTGTGATCTTCAACCAAGTTGTTCCTGACGAAATGGGATTTGTCAATGAATTGCTTACGAAAAAATCTTTGCGTAATATCATCGGTGAAATTGTGAAGACTACGGGTATGGCCCGTGCAGCACAGTTCTTGGATGATATGAAAGAATTGGGATATCAAACGGCCTTCAAAGGTGGTCTTTCGTTCAACTTGGAAGATTTGAACATTCCTGCTGCGAAAGCTGAATTGATTCAACAAGCAACTAACGAGGTTGAAGAAGTAATGAATAACTATAACATGGGTTTCATTACAAACAACGAACGTTACAACCAAATCATCGATATCTGGACGCGTATCAACAACAGATTGACGGCACACGTTATGGATATTCTTTCGAATGATAACCAAGGATTCAACTCAGTTTACATGATGTTGGATTCTGGAGCCCGTGGTTCGAAAGAGCAGATCCGTCAGTTATGTGGTATGCGTGGTTTGATGGCGAAACCTCAAAAATCAGGTACTTCTGGTGGTGAGATTATCGAAAACCCGATCTTGTCAAACTTTAAAGAAGGTTTGTCCGTATTGGAGTACTTTATCTCTACCCACGGTGCGCGTAAAGGTCTTGCCGATACAGCATTGAAAACAGCGGATGCGGGTTACTTGACACGTCGTTTACATGACGTAGCGCAAGATATGATCGTTGTGGAACAAGATTGTGGTGGTTTACGTGGTATTTATACAACAGCATTGAAAGATAATGATGATGTTGTTGAACCATTGTTCGATCGTATTTTGGGTCGTACACCATTGCATGATGTTCTTCATCCGGATACTGACGAATTGATCGTTTCTGCAAATGAAGATATCACTGAGGAAATTGCCGAAACTATCGAAAAAGCAGGTATCGAAGGAATTGAGATTCGTACGGTATTAACTTGTGAGTCTAAGCGTGGTGTTTGTGCTTGTTGTTACGGACGTAACTTGGCGTCAGGTAAGCGTGTTCAGTTAGGTGAAGCTGTGGGTGTTATCGCCGCTCAATCAATTGGTGAGCCAGGTACACAGTTGACACTTCGTACATTCCACGTGGGTGGTACGGCATCGAACATTGCTGCTGATTCAAGTATCATTTCTAAATACGATGGTAAAATCGAATTTGAAAACGTACGTACTGTTTCGCAAACAAACGATAATGGCACACATCAGGTAGTCTTAGGACGTTCTGGTGAGGTTAAGATCATTGATGCACATAATAAAATCGTATTCCAACAAAATATCCCTTATGGTTCACAGTTGTTCGTTGAGGATGGCGGTACAGTAGCTAAAGGCGATAAATTGGTCGAATGGGATCCATATAATGCAGTAATTATTTCTGAATTTGCTGGTAAAGTTGAATTTGACGCAATTATCGAAGGTGTTACCTTCCGTGAAGAGTCAGATGAGCAAACTGGTCACAAAGAGAAGGTAATTATTGAAACACGTGATAAAACGAAAAACCCATCCATCAAGATTCTTGATAAATCGGGAGAGGTTATTCGTACCTACAATATCCCGGTAGGCGCCCACGTTGCAGTTGCTAATGGTGTAACAGTGAAAGAAGGTGGTATCCTCGTTAAAATCCCTCGTTCTACAGGTAAAACGCGAGATATCACAGGTGGTCTACCACGTGTAACGGAGTTATTCGAAGCACGTAACCCTTCTAACCCTGCTGTAGTAACAGAAATCGACGGTGTGGTAACATTGGGTGGTGTGAAACGTGGTAACCGTGAGATGTCTATCGAGTCTCGTGATGGTCAAATCAAGAAATACTTGGTACCTCTTTCTAAACATATCCTTGTTCAGGATAATGACTTTGTGAAAGCTGGTATGCCATTATCAGATGGTTCGATCTCTCCTGCGGATATCTTGTCGATCAAAGGTCCATCAGCAGTGCAACATTACATTGTGAATGGTATCCAAGAGGTATACCGTCTGCAAGGTGTGAAGATCAACGATAAACACTTCGAGACGATCGTTCACCAAATGATGCAAAAAGTTAACATCGAAGATCCAGGAGATACTCGTTTCTTAGAAAAAGAAGCCGTTAACAAATGGGATTTCATGGAAGAAAATGATTCTTTGTTTGACAAGAAAGTTGTTGTTGATGCAGGGGACTCTAATAATTTACGTCCGGGACAAATTGTTTCTTTACGTAAGTTGAGAGAAGAGAACTCTAGTCTGAAACGTCGTGACTTAAAACTTGTTGAAGTTCGTGAAGCAATTCCGGCTACTTCAAGTCCATTGTTGCAAGGTATTACCAGAGCTTCATTGGGTACGAAATCGTTCATCTCTGCTGCCTCTTTCCAAGAGACTACAAAAGTGTTGAACGAGGCTGCTATCGCAGGTAAACGTGATAACTTATTAGGTTTGAAAGAAAACGTAATTGTTGGTCACTTGATCCCTTCTGGTACAGGTATCCGTCAATACAGCAATTTAATCGTGGGCTCTCGCGAGGAGTACGATCAATTGTTGGCTTCGAAAGAAGAAGATTAATCGTTACTCGATTATTTTATATAGGAAGGTCCAGACATTCGTCTGGACCTTTTTTGTTTCGATAACGACCTTATATGATATTGAAGAAGGTCGTAAAATATATTTAGCTTGCTTTTTTAGCGGTGAAATTGCTTGTTAAGGAAGGGGGCGAACTGAAATTTATAGCAAGCAGCTTGGCCGTTTAATTGGTTAATTTTACCTGATAGGACGGTTTAAAGCATAGCTATCTTAAATGAATCGTTCAATGTTACAGTTAGTTAACTTTAATATTAAAAAATAATAAACAAAAGGCTTGGAAGTCTGCCCGAAAACTCCCTATCTTTGCACCACTCCGCAAGGGAGGGACGGTTACTTCGAGAGAAGGAGCCATGAAAAAAGAAGGGTTTAAGAGAAGTCTGGCAGGATCAAAAATCCCGCCCGGTTTAAGTTTAAACGCGGAAATCGAAAAAAGGGAAAAGAAAAAAAACTTCAAAAAGTTTTTGGAAGTTCAGAAAAGATTTCTACCTTTGCAGTCCCAACGGAAACGAAGGGAAAAACAAAAAAGATAAAGACGGCGCAATGCCATCGGAATATAGCGGATACGGAAGTTGAAGCGACAAAAGTTCTTTAAGAAAACACAATCATGTAAGCGTGACGAGTAGACAAACGAAAGTCATGAACAAATTCAAGTAATTCGTTCAATTCGATCCAAGATCAG
>NZ_DJTD01000031.1:0-61254 GCF_002440385.1 Sphingobacterium sp. UBA6317
TTTTTGAGACAGCCTCTTTTTTGTTTAATAGTACGCTGTTTGTGTTAGGCTGATCCTTGGAACGTCGTAAGAATAGGACTATTCCCATTTATCGTTCAGTTTTATGTAATCAATGTTTGAGATATAAGGAGCCTAACTGAACGCCCTAGTTTTATTTACATTACTTGAATGTGGTAGCCTCTTATTTATGTACTTGGAACGGCTCATCTTATTATTTAGATGCTTTGGGTGCAGTATCCTATCCGCTTTCTTGGATGTCTGATTACAGTTGATTTAAGATTCTATCTGTTGCAAAGGAAGCAGTATATGAAACGTTGTACCTTCGCCTTCTACAGTCTCAAAATAGATTTGCCCGTTACAGGCTTCAATTGTCTTTTTGACAAGAACTAGTCCTAAACCGTTTCCGGAACTCTTTGTCGTGAAATTAATCTGGAAAATTTTATCCTGCATCTCTTTGGGAATCCCATAACCGTTGTCTTTGATATCTATCTTGACAAATTTGTCTGAGTAGCGTTCAATGGAAATCTCGATCTTCATGTTTTTTCGTCCATAACCGCCCTCAATCGCATTTTTTATCAAATTATTGAAGGTTCTTAATAGCTCATTACCATCTGCTTTAACGATAAGGGTTCTGTGATCCGCATTGTTAATGAGACGAATACTTACATTTGGTGTATTGTTGTACAAGGAAATGGACTTTGTTACTTTCTCTACAATATTGATGTTTTCCATTACCGTATTTGGGAATTTTGCAAAATGTGAAAATTCTGAGGCAATATGCGTCAATGCATCGATTTGTTCGATGAATGAAGTGGAGAATTTATTGAAGCGATCCGGAAATTTAGGGTCCTCGTCTTTGTAAGATCTACGGAGTTGCTGAATGCCTAATTTCATTGGTGTCAACGGATTTTTGATTTCATGGGCAATCTGTTGAGCCATCTCACGCCAAGTTGATTCTCGCTCGGTATCTTTGATCTTATTAGCATAGTCCTCCAGCTTTATGATCATAAGATTATATTCTTTGATCAATGTACCTATTTCATCATTTCGTTGCCAAAACAGAGGCTCGTTGGGCTGCCCCAGGCGTAGTTGTGAAATCTTCTTACTGATGATGCTCAATGGATTGGTGACACTGTTGGCCACAAACGTCGCATAAAATCCAAAGCCTATAATAATCAGCGAATAAATGTTCACTATGGTATTTAAAAGAAGATTCTTATTGATATTTTCTTCCTTCTGAAGTGAGAAGTTTGGTATACCTATATAAGCCAGTGTATTATAGTTTTTATCCCTGATGGTGGCGTAGCTGGTCTCAAATTGGAAAGTGCCAATACGCTCATCTTCAATTGTCTCCGATTTTTTTAAGATGGAAAGATTTTTCAGTGCAGCCGGATTAATGAAAGTAGAGAAAAGCTCCAGATCGTAGATTCTACGCTGCGAACTGTAAAGTAACCTGCCTGATTTGGAATAAAGATTGAAGTCTTTGGAAATTGTTTCGGATAATGTCTTGAGAATACTAATCAGCTGCGTTTCGGTGGATGTTTCATCTGTGTAGGTCAACATATTTTCCATCCGTTTACCCAGCTCGATAATAAAGCGCTCTTTACTTGCTTTATTGTTATTATAAAGCTGCTTGTTGATACTTATATATGAAATTACCGCTGAAATAAGAATAGCCAGAATTACCGATGAGATGATGGAAGTCTGAATACGTGTAGAGTACTGTATTTTATTTACTATTTTGTAGAACTGATACTTTAAATTACGGAAAGTTAGCTTGGTATTTTTAAGAAAGATATAGAGTGATTTTATGAAATGGAAAAGCATGAAAATCATAAAAAATACCAAGAACAGAAATGAAGTCGTCGCTAGATAATCCCAAAAAGAAGGTTTTTGTTTACTGATAACGTATGTAGAGAATTTATTGGCAACATAAGCCATATGTAGGTATGCATCTCGGTCGAGTACTTGAATATATTCCCCTGGAACACCTTTCAGCCCCCTCAAATTGTTCTCGTAAGTATATTTCCCAAACTGTGTTATTAAGGAGCCGCCTTTATAGAGGGCTATCGAATAATCTCCTTTATTATAATATTGCGAATTGTTAATCCGCATATCGGTAAGGATTTCGGGATAGGGAACCGTATAGCTAAAATCTTTATTGGAAAGATTGACGATAACATTGACAATTCTATTTTGGTCAATGGTGACAGGGATGATGGAGAAGTATTCATGCGTACCTAATTCCGCACTGGAACGGTAAAAGTTCTGCGTGACTTTTATCGACTTGTTGATTACCTTTTCTCGATATTCATTGATCTTATTCTGACTGGCTGGATTGAGCGGAATATTATTCTGATCATAATAATATGCTTTGAACTCGTACTTGGAAAGATAGCCACTAAAGTATTTTTTCTTGATAAAATCGTTGATCCCCTCGGTATTGGTATAGGGAAGGCTGATATTAAATAAGTGTTTTAATTCTTGATCGTTTGCTAAGCTACTTTCAATATCAGAGAATAATGAGACAGCATTGACATCATCTTCTGATTGTAGATTACTCAACAAGATTTTCATGTCGATTAAGTTCCGTTCCTGATAGAAACGTGCGTGCGTGATCGCACTTATGATTGCCCAAAGTATCAGTACAGCAATATAATTTGTTAATATATGTCTATCGAAATACTTCTCGCCAAATGATTTAATAAGGATGATCAGCGCGAGTAGCAAATTGACCAGGCTATTTTTCTCTATATAAAAGGAAATGATCAGGATGACAAAAATGACACATGCCAGTTGAATATTGAGCAGCTGCGTCGGTTTTAATTCTAATTTTTTAAGAAAAAATAGTACAAGATCAATGTAGATACTTAAAGCCAAAATACCCATGCCAACAATGCCTAGATCTACCCAACTTAAAAAATGTAAATCGACAAGTTTTGTGAAATCAAAATAGATGTTGTTGGAGTGTGTAATCAATGTACCAGCGATGTCATACAATAGACCGAACGATAGATATATACTTAGAATAAATCCGATTGCGATAGGAATTCTAAAGAGCCGGATGTTTTTTATTTTGTCAAAGTTGAGCTCTTTGCGAATTGAATAGATAAATAGAACCAACCATAGCACCAATATGGTGGTGGACATCACGGACCATATATTAGGGAAGAAGCGATTATAGGCGTAATTCCGTGAGTCGAAAATTGAAAATGTCGCATTTTCGGACAGCAGGTTCCACTTAAGATCGGCAAATTTAACAAGGCTAAATATCGACAATAGCAGTATCGCAGACCACCAGGCCCTTCCTGTCTTGGCCATATGTAAGCAGAGGCTATTGAAGAAGATCAGTAACGCGATCCAGGCTAGGAGCCAGCAGAAGAATTGCAAAATTGTATAGGCATTTTCATGCTCTCCATCTTTTAGCTTAACGGAGAACAGATAAGACCCCTCATTGCTATAGATATTTTTAATGGTGACCGTGTCTGTATAGGAGGCGATGTCAATATTTCTGGAGTCGAAGAAGTTTCTCCGCAAAGAGCTATTTAAATAGGGGTTGTTGTTATTTGTATAGCCTTTTACAATAATATAGGCGAGTATACTGATATTGCCAATTGTTTTTTTTCGAACAACGTAAGAACGGTTATCATCCTGAATAAAATTGGATTTTTCTGGAAATCCCTGATCTGTGATAGGCACGAATAGATGTGTGCTCCACATCTTCGGTTCATGGTCCTTAAAAAGAAATAGAAAAACCTTCTCGTTGGTTTTAAATTTTTCAAAAGCCTGATAAACTGCTATCGGATACTGATCGTAGTTTTTAAATGTTTTGAGCAGGAGTGAATCATTGAAAATACGATCGACTTTTTTTTCTTGTTGCGCGATGTAGTCATTGAGTGATTTTGTATCAATGTCTAGTATTTCCTTATTGGTAACAGATTCTTTAATGGTTATAGCTGTTCCTATAAAGCATAAAGTCAAGATAAGTAGGAGTAATCGAATTTTTATACCAGAATTCACGTGCGTCAATTTACATTATTGTAAATATAAAAAAAAGTCCTTGCTTTCTTAGGGCAAGGACTTTTATATTATTTTTCTGAATTACCCATTTTCATGGGCCAGAAAGAATCTTCATTAGGTTTTCGTAGCTGTTGATGCTAGCGAAAACATGAAGGATTTACTATGCTAATTAAACGTGTGGTTCTTCTTGACGGAAGATTTTAGCAGTCAAATACTCACGGTTTAGACGAGCAATGTTTGTTAACTTGATACCAACAGGACATTCTGCTTCGCAAGCTCCCGTGTTGGTACAGTTACCGAAGCCTTCTGCATCCATTTGATCAACCATTGCCTGCGCACGTTCGTAACGCTCAGTTTGACCTTGAGGTAATAAGGCAAATTGAGAGACTTTTGCAGATACAAATAACATTGCAGAAGCATTTTTACATGCAGCAACACAAGCACCACAACCGATACATGTAGCCGATTCGAAAGCTTCATCAGCAATACGTTTGGGGATAGGAATCGTGTTGGCGTCAGGAACACCTCCTGTATTGATATTAACATATCCACCTGCTTGTTGAATGCGGTCAAAAGCCGTACGGTCTGTTGCAAGGTCTTTCAATACCGGGAATGCAGCAGCTCTCCAAGGTTCGATGACGATTGTCTGTCCATCGTGGAAGCTACGCATGTGCAATTGACATGTTGTGGTACCTTCTTTAGGACCGTGAGGGCGACCGTTGATTACTAATGAACACATCCCACAGATACCTTCACGACAGTCGTGATCGAAATATACAGGATCTTCTCCTTTACGAGTCAATTCTTCATTGACAATATCAAGCATCTCTAAGAAAGACATATCATCAGCGATATCGTTTGCCTGATAAGTTACAAATTGACCTTTATCTTTATCATTTTTTTGACGCCAAACTTTCAGCGTTAAATTCATATGTTGTGCCATGATAATTTTCCTTCTTATTTATAACTTCTTTGTGTTAACTGAACGTTCTCGAATACCAAGTCTTCCTTGTGTAATTCCTCAGGTACATTGTCTCCTTTATATTCCCAGGCAGATACATAGGCGAATTCATCATCGTTACGTTTTGCTTCACCTTCTTCAGTTTGGCTTTCTAAACGGAAGTGACCACCACAAGACTCAGCGCGTTGCAATGCGTCAACAACCATTAACTCTCCTAACTCTAAGAAGTCAGCTACGCGACCAGCTTTTTCTAAAGAAAGATTTAATTCTTCGTTCTCTCCAAGTACTCTAACGTTTGTCCAGAATTCTTTTTTCAACTCTTGGATCAAACCTTGTGCTTTTTGTAATCCTTCAGCTGTACGAGCCATACCACAATATTCCCACATGATGAGACCTAGTTTTTTGTGGATATCATCAACAGTTTCTGTACCGTTTAAAGACAACAATTTGTTGATTTTGTCTTCAACTTCCTTACGTGTAGCTTCGAACGCTGGGTGGCTGTGATCTACTGGTGCGAATGAACCTAATTTAGCTAAGTAATCACCCACAGTGTAAGGGATCACGAAATAACCATCAGCAAGACCTTGCATCAATGCAGATGCACCTAAACGGTTTGCACCGTGGTCAGAGAAGTTACACTCACCTAAAGCATACAAACCTGGGATTGTAGTCATCAAGTTGTAGTCAACCCATACACCACCCATTGTATAGTGAACAGCAGGGTAGATACGCATTGGTTGTTTGTAAGGGTTTTCGTCAGTGATTTGGTAGTACATGTCAAATAAGTTACCATATTTAGCACGTACAGCGTCTTCGCCTAGACGACCGATCGCTTCTTTGAAATCCAAGAATACGGCGAAACCAGTTTTTCCAACACCGCGACCATCATCAACAGCTTCTTTTGCATTACGTGATGCTACGTCACGTGGTACCAAGTTACCGAATGAAGGGTATTTACGCTCCAAGAAATAGTCTCTGTCGTCTTCTTTGATATCATTGGCTTTGATCTCACCTTTACGTAATCTTTCTGCCATTTCTTGAGTTTTAGGAACCCATACACGGCCGTCATTACGTAAAGACTCTGACATCAATGTCAATTTGGATTGGTGATCGCCTGTTACCGGAATACACGTTGGGTGAATTTGTGTGTAACAAGGATTAGCGAAGTAAGCACCACGTTTGTGCGCTCTCCAAGCTGCTGTAACGTTACATCCCATTGCATTTGTAGACAAGAAGAATACGTTACCGTAACCACCTGTACACATCAATACTGCATGTGCAGCATGAGTTTCGATTTTACCTGAAACCAAGTCACGAGTTACAATACCTTTAGCATGACCATCGATCATAACCAAATCCAACATCTCATGACGCGTATATGATTTTACTTTTCCTTTTTTGATTTGACGGTTCAATGCTGAATACGCACCTAACAACAATTGTTGTCCCGTTTGACCACGCGCATAGAACGTACGGCTTACCTGAGCACCACCGAAAGAACGGTTGTCCAATAAACCACCATATTCACGTGCAAAAGGAACACCTTGCGCAACACATTGGTCGATGATGTTGACAGATACTTCTGCCAAACGGTAAACGTTTGCCTCACGTGAGCGGTAGTCACCACCTTTGATTGTATCGTAGAATAAACGGAAAACAGAGTCTCCGTCGTTTTGGTAGCTTTTTGCTGCGTTAATACCACCTTGTGCCGCAATAGAGTGCGCACGACGAGGTGAATCTTGGTAACAGAAGGTAATTACATTATATCCTAATTCGGCTAAAGATGCCGCTGCAGATGCACCAGCAAGACCTGTACCAACAACAATAACAGTAAATTTACGTTTGTTAGCAGGGTTAACCAACTTAAGATTAAATTTATGATTTGACCACTTTTGGGCTAATGGGCCCGCTGGTACTTTTGAATCTAACATATCTCTTAATTTTATATTGATCGATAAAGCCTGAGCTTTATCTTAAAAGATTCTGAATTATTTAAAGAAGAAAAACAATGGCATTATTGCAAAGCCAATTGGAATTAATACCCCAAATACCCAAACACCGATTGCTCTGATGATTCCAATATATCTTCTGTGGTTAAAACCTAAAGTTTGGAATGCAGATTGGAAACCATGAATTAAGTGGAATGCCAAAGCTGCCATCGCAATAACATACAAAGCTACCAATGCAACATTTTTGAATGCAAAGTCAACTTGCTTGTACAAATCTCTCGCTTTTAAGATTTGAACATTGTTTTCTACCGTTTCTTGGTAGTCGTGGAATTCAGAAGCTTGAAGTTCTCTCGCTGTGGTTTGTCCAGTTGCCAAATCAGTACGGTATTCGATGTACGGCACTTCATCATTGTGAAACTTCCACCAAAAATTAGACATGTGCGTAGCTAAGAATACTAAAATGACAGTACCTAAGATACCCATGTTGCGTGAATTCCACTTGCTGTTTGCTTGACCATCATATTTGGCATAACCAATAGGACGAGCGGCCTTGTTTTTCATCGACAATGTAATAGCGTAGATGACGTGAACAATTACCGAAGCATACAATAAGTAAGAAACAACTTTGATTGGTGCAAAGTGAGTCATAAAATAGGCGTACTTGTTGAACGCTAGACCCGCATCATCTTTAAATAATTGCAAGTTACCAACCAAGTGAACAACTAGGAATAAACATAGGAAGATTCCTGTTAAGCTCATGATTAGCTTCTTCCCAATCGAAGAACTGAAAACTGGCTTTGATTTACTCATTATCCTTGTAATTTAATTTGAATTAGGCAAATCTACTATTTGCTATTAAATATGATACCATTTTGACAAGAAAAAGCAATAATTTAGAACGGTTCTAAAGTTTATTGAAATAAAAAGTCCGTTTTGAATAAAAACGGACTTTTAAACAGTATATGAACAAGGTTTAAAGAATTATAGGATACTGAATAATCTATAGCCTAAACCGATACTCCACATGTTGATTTTGGGATTTGCCTGACTTTCGTTGTTGACCTTGTTCAAGCCCATTTCGTAACGTAGGTCTACACGTAAGCTTGAAACATCAGCACCTACACCAAAAGCCCAAGCTGTACCACTTTTTTTGTAGTTACCTGGATTCAATTGGTCAATCATCTTGGGCTGATTATCATCTACTTTAAATGAGAAAATTGGACCGGTTTGGATTCTCGCCCCGATTGGACCCAAGCCAAAACGCTTGCCTAATAATACAGGAATATCAACTGTGGTAAACTTAACATCGGTAGTCGTTGAAGCCCCGTCTTCTCCTTGACCTTTCACAGTGGTGTTTTTACCTGTTAAATAAACCTCCGGCTGAATATGGAATCCCAATACACCAACACGTCCATAAAGACCTGCTTGGTAGCCTGCTTTCGGGTCAGAATTGAAATATTTTCCATCGCTTTTAAGTTTAGAGAAGTTCAAGCCTCCTTTTACACCCACCTCAAACCCTGGCAAAAGCTGCGCCTGTGCCGTTGCTACGCTACCACAAATCAAAAGTAATGCTGGTAAAATCTTTTTCATAATCTTTTATTTATGTATATATTGTATCTTTAAACAAACTTTTACAGTTCAGTAAAGATATACAAATTTTATACCTAAATCTTAGTTATGCTGAAAATTAACGAAGAACAGTGGCAAGTAGCCAAAGAAAAACTCCGTCGCAAGTACAACCACTTAAGTGATGAAGATTTAGCTTTTCAAGCAGGAGAGGAAGATAAACTGATCAATAGATTGTCTTTACGTTTGGGACGGAAGCCTTCCTATGTTTTATTTACGATAGGTAAAGAGATTCAGGATATTAGTAGCAACCGATTATGAGTGATGCCATTAGTTGGAGCGATTTTGAGAAAGTGGATTTACGGGTAGGAACTATTTTAGAAGCAAAAGACTTTCCAAGAGCTAAAAAGCCAGCATATCAATTGAAACTTGATTTCGGCGATGAAATTGGTGTATTACAGAGTAGTGCCCAGATTACAGTACACTACAACAAAGAGGAGTTGATTGGGAAGCAAGTTGTCGCAGTTGTGAACTTTCCCAAAAAGCAGATCGCTAATTTCTTTTCTGAGTGTCTAGTGACCGGATTTCCGGACGAAAATGGAGATATTATTTTGACATCTGTCGACAAAAAATTACCAAATGGATCTAAACTTAGTTAAGTTTGTACCATGACATTTATAGATTTTGAAGGAACACAACTCATCGATAGTGACGAGTCGTTCATGCGTATGGCATTGAATGAAGCTAAGGTCGCTTACCAAGAGGGAGAGGTGCCTATTGGGGCAGTTATTGTTCATCGAGGACGTGTTATAGGGAAAGGTCATAATTTGACGCAGCGATTAAATGATGTGACAGCTCACGCTGAAATGCAGGCTTTTACAGCAGCAGCAAATTACCTTGGGGGCAAATACCTGGATGAATGCACATTATACGTTACCATTGAGCCTTGTATTATGTGTGCCGGAGCGGCCTATTGGACACATATTGGTAAAATAGTCTATGGAGCCAAAGATGAAAAGCGTGGCTATTCCCATTTTCACGATAAAATATTACACCCCAAAACTGTCATTACACATGGCGTTTTGCAGGAAGAATGTGCTGATTTGGTAAAATCATTTTTTCGTCAAAAACGGTAGGGAAATAATGGATTTATTGTAACACATAAAAACATAACCGTGTATATTGTGTTATATTTGTATGTATAAACGAAGTAATAAACATTTAAATTAAAATAGATATGGCATTTGAATTAGAAGCGTTACCATACGCAGCCGACGCATTGGAACCACATATTGACAAAACTACAATGGAAATCCACCATGACAGACACCATCAGGCATATGTGGATAACTTAAATAAAGCTATCGCAGGAACAGACGCAGAAAACTTATCCCTATTGGATATTATTAAAAATGTAAGTAAATACAGCGCAGCCGTACGTAATAATGGTGGTGGTCACTACAACCACTCTTTGTTTTGGAAGGTTTTAGGCCCAAATGCAGGTGGAGTTCCAACAGGTGAATTAGCTGAAGCAATCAATGCTACATTTGGTTCATTTGATGAGTTGAAAAAACAACTTCAAGCTGCTGGTGCTGCGCGTTTTGGCTCAGGATGGGCTTGGTTAATTGTTGGTGCTGATGGTAAACTTGCAGTAACTTCTACACCAAACCAAGACAATCCATTGATGGATGTTGCTGAGGTAAAAGGTACGCCTATCTTAGGTATCGACGTTTGGGAGCATGCTTATTATTTGAAATTCCAAAATAAGCGTCCAGCGTATTTAGAGGAAATCTTTAATGTTATCAATTGGGATGCCGTAGCACAAAACTATGCTGCAGCTAAATAGTTGATCATTTGATAGAACAATAGAAAAGCGACAATAAGTTATTATTGTCGCTTTTCTATTTTATAAACAAAACCTCAGTTGTATTTGTTTATAAGACCATAGTAGAACACTACAGTATAATAGTTAACTCCACGATCATACCCGCTACTGATGAAAAATATTTTAATGCTATTAGCAGCACTTTTTATTTTAGGCTCCTGCCAGGGACAGCAGGCAAAAAAAACTGATTTCTCGAAGTTACCGGCAAAAAATACGGCAAGTTTGGATACAGCGACATTTGCGGCAGGTTGTTTTTGGTGTACTGAGGCACAATTCAAAGAGTTAAAGGGGGTTGTACATGTTGTTTCAGGATATACTGGCGGATGGGTAGCAAATCCAAGTTATACGCAGGTTTGTACAGGGAGCACAGGGCATGCGGAAGCAACCAATATTATTTTTGATCCAAAAGTGATCAGCTACGACAAACTATTGGAGGCCTTCTTTGTCGCACATGATCCAACAGAGCTCAATCGCCAGGGGAATGATATCGGCACCCAATATCGCTCGGCTATTTTTGTGCACGATAAAGAGCAGCTTGACAAGACGCAGTATTATCTTTCGGCGTTAGAAAAAGAGCATGTTTTCAATAAACCTATTGTAACCGAAGTAGTTCCGGCAACAGTCTTTTATCCTGCAGAAGACTATCATCAAGATTATTATAGATTAAATGGGAAAGAACCATACTGCCAATTGGTGATTAAACCGAAATTGGAAAAATTTAAACGTATCTTTTCCAAGGTGCTCAAAGAGGGACAGTAACTTTGGGTATTCATAAAATTTGAGGTAATTTTACTTCTATTAACGCTATTTAGTATCATGCTAACAAGTTGAAACCATGGTTTCTTATGCAAATAATGGAACGAACAAACTTGATAGCTTCATGATTCATTGATAGCATTTTTTGGATGAATAATTAATAATTGTAATATGTCTAAAGGATTTTTTACAGTTCCTGTTCCTACCAATGAACCGGTGTATACTTACGCTGTCGGAACGAAAGAACGTAAATTGTTGAAAGCAGCAATTGATGAGGCACGTTCGAAACAAATCGATATCCCAATGTATATTGGTGGTAAAGAAATCACTACTTCTAAAAAAGTAAACCTAGCTCCTCCACATGACCACCAACATATTTTAGGTCAATACAATCAAGGCGATAAATCTCACGTAACAGATGCAATCAATGCTGCTTTGGCGGCAAAAAAGGATTGGGAAAATCTTACTTGGGAGGATCGTGCTGCAATCTTTTTAAAAGCTGCTGAATTAATTTCGGGAAAATACCGTTATGAGTTGAATGCTGCTACAATGTTGGGGCAATCGAAGAACCCCTATCAGGCAGAAATTGATTCGGCATGTGAGATTGTGGATTTCTTGCGTTTCAATGTACAGTACATGAGTGAAATCTATAAGCAACAACCTCCTATATCAGGTAAAGGTGTTTGGAACCGTGTAGAACAACGTCCTCTTGAAGGTTTTGTATTTGCATTGACTCCATTTAATTTTACAGCTATTGCGGGTAATTTACCGTCGTGTGTTGCAATGATGGGTAATGTTGTTGTATGGAAACCATCCAATACCCAAATCTATTCAGCAAATGTATTGATGAAAATTTTCCGTGAAGCTGGTCTTCCGGATGGTGTAATCAACTTGGTGTATGTTTCAGGTCCTGATGCAGGTGATGTGATTTTCCAACACCCAGATTTCGCAGGTATCCATTTCACTGGCTCAACAGGAGTATTCCAAGACATTTGGAAAACGATCGGTAACAATATCCACCGTTATAAAACATATCCACGTATTGTTGGTGAGACTGGTGGTAAGGATTTTATCGTTGTACACCCTTCGGCTGATTTGAAGGTTGCGAATACAGCTTTAGTTCGTGGTGCTTTTGAATACCAAGGCCAGAAATGTTCTGCTGCCTCACGTGCATATATTCCTAAATCATTGTGGCCAGCATTGAAGGAATCTATGACGAATGACGTAAAATCTTTAACAATCGGCGGAACAGAGGATTTCACGAACTTTTTCAATGCTGTCATTGATGAGAAGTCGTTTGATAAATTAGCGAAGTATATCGACAGAGCTAAAGAATCTAATGAAGCAGAAATTGTAGTTGGTGGTACATACGATAAATCTAAAGGATATTTCATCCATCCAACAATCATTGAGGCTTCAAAACCAGATTACGAAACCATGGTTGAGGAATTGTTCGGACCTGTGCTGACGGTATATGTTTACGAGGATGCTAAGTTTGAAGAAACGTTAGCTATTGTTGATACAACATCTATTTATGCCTTGACAGGATCAATCATTGCGCAAGATCGTTATGCCATTAATTTAGCAACAGATAAATTGAGACATGCTGCGGGTAACTTCTATGTGAATGATAAGTGTACAGGTGCTGTCGTAGGTCAACAACCGTTTGGTGGTGCTAGAGGTTCGGGTACAAACGACAAAGCAGGATCAATGATCAATTTGCTTCGTTGGGTATCTCCTCGTACAATTAAAGAGACGTTTAATCCAGATACAGATTATAGATATCCTTTCTTGGAAAAGGGAGAATAAAGAAGCTAGCATAACAGCTTTGTTAAAATAGAAAAAGGCGCTTATAAAGCGCCTTTTTCTATTTTTTAAATAATCCCAATTCTGTTCCGTCGTCTCTAGTCATCCGAATATTCAATGACTTGTTGTTCCCGGCCACATCGATGATGGTTCTTTTCCCCGCTTTTGGACCACCACCTATAAAGACAGGGTAATTGTGGTCTTTATCTGCTGGATAGTATCCATATTGATGGGTGTGGCCCGAGATCATGGCATCAATTTTATATTTCTGAAACAGGGGATGGAAACATGCTCTGTTATCCAGGGTGCCATGCCAGTCGTCCGAATGAAAAATTGGAATATGGCTAATGACAACAGTATGTTGAGCACGCTTTCTTTCTTTGGATTGGAGGACCTGTTCCAGCCATTGAGCCTGTTCTTTTCTGTAGTTATCGTAATCGACTGTTCCGGCGTATACCTCATGATTGTCAGGCTTGTCTTCGCCACTGTCTAGCATGATCCAAAAAATAGGCCCTCTTTTAAAGGCTTGGTAATACTTGTTGTCCGGATAACCAAAATATCGTTTGAAATTACGAGCGAAAGATCCCCTTGTCTCATGGTTTCCTCGATTCATGATGAATGGTTTGCTTGTCGCAAAAAATTCAATTGGCTTTAGCAATTTCTCTGTGATATCTTGCTGATTGGTGACATAATGAAATGAGTCTCCATTCATCACAAAGAAATCGTAAGGCGCGATATCCTGATTTGGGATAAGGTCATGATAACTGCTCTTTTCCTCATGTACATCGTTATATACAAGACAGCGAATCTGCTCTTGATCGCTCTTGGCTAATTTAGCCTCAAAAATAGGTGTTTCTATTTCTTGGCCATATACAATTTTATAAGGATCGAATTTTTGGACTTCCTTCGCCTTGATGCGATAGCGAAATGAGCGCGGCGCGTCCTCAATTGTAAAATGAAAAAAGTCAGTATTGGCGTTGATCATCCCATCTTCGGATTGGTAGATTTTTTTATGGACATTTCCTGCGTTATCGAGAATCTCGAGCCAAGCAAAAGCCTCTTTGCTCAAAATTGTAAAAATACTGACGCCTGTTTCCGTTTGATTCTGTAGATAGGCAGGTACGAGAAAACTGAACTCGCCTTCTGCCTCATTTGCTTCTTTTTCTTGCGCGACGCTTATATTCGGTAATGTAATCCCAGCCAGCGCCAGGACTTCTAAAAATCTTCTTCTGTTAAAATTCATATTTAAAGGTCACAAGTGGTTATTTAATATTTATCTCGACATATAATGGACGATGATCACTAGCGTATTTCTCGTCCAAAATTCGATGGTTAGAAAACCTTGCGGCAACTGTTTTATTGATCATGATATAATCAATTTCAGTAGTGGGTTTATCTTGAGGAAACGTAAATCCATTGGCAATACTGCTTTTTGTGAATATTTTGCTAAGTTCAATAATCGCTGGATCATTGGGCTCGGAGTTCAAATCACCGACAAGGATGGTGGGTAACTTTTCGTTTTTGAAGCGATTGGTGATGAATTTTGCCTGTTCGATTTTGTTTTTGTCTTTCAGGTCAAGGTGTGTATTCGCAAATAAGAGTTTCTTTTTGTGAATAGTGACTTCGATTACAGATAAACTACGTGTTTCGCTTTCCACAGGTGAGGGTAGAAGGTGTTTTTCTACACGTTCAATCGGATTTTTTGACAATATGGCGGTGCCATATTCACCTTTATCCAAGTCTATTCCTTTGGAAAATATATAGTGCATGCCTGTTAATTCGGCTAATTTCTTGGCTTGATTTTCAAAATATGATCTACCGAGATTAACATCGATTTCCTGAAGACCTACAATGTCAGCTTTGGAATTTTTAATAATCTTGGCAACCGTGTCAAGATTGATAATAGATTCTTTTTCAGTGGGTGGGTTTCCATGATGGATATTGAACGAGAGTACGCGTATTGTTTGTGCATGTAGATGGAATACTGAGCTTAGCAGTATTAGAAGGAATAGAATTAGTTTACGATTCATTGTTTATATTAAGTTTAGCATTTGGATGTCAGGCGTTTTTAATTCGCCTTTCTAAAATTAATAAAATCTATGAGTACAAATTGAAAACTTTGGACATGTAACAAAATAATCATCTAAGCACTTGAACTTTCGCAAAAAAATAGCCATCCTAAACAGGATGGCTACCTACATTATACTAATTTTTACAGGAACTAGTCTTCGTTTTCCTCGGTGTTAAGCATTGGATCTTCTCCTGTCACTTCAGCGCGGATTTTAGCTTCAAGTTCGTCCATTAAATCTGGATTGTCGAATAATAAGGCTTTAACAGCGTCTCGACCTTGTCCTAATTTGGTCTCACCATAGCTAAACCAGGAGCCTGCTTTTTTAATAATACCATATTCAACACCTAGATCAATGATTTCACCTACTTTAGAGATACCTTCACCAAAGATGATATCAAATTCCGCTATGCGGAACGGAGGGGCTACTTTATTTTTTACAATCTTCACTTTTACGCGGTTACCCGATACTTCATCAGAATCTTTGATTTGTGATGTACGACGGATATCTAAACGTACAGAAGCGTAAAATTTTAAGGCATTACCACCAGTTGTTGTTTCTGGGTTACCAAACATGACACCAATTTTTTCACGCAATTGGTTGATGAAAATACAACAACAGTTTGTTTTTGAAATTGTACCTGTTAACTTACGTAAAGCCTGAGACATCAAACGAGCTTGAAGCCCCATTTTAGAATCGCCCATTTCGCCTTCGATCTCGCCTTTTGGTACCAAAGCCGCAACGGAGTCAATGACAATAACGTCGATTGCACCAGAACGGATTAGGTTATCAGCAATTTCTAAACCTTGCTCACCATTATCCGGTTGAGAAATCAATAAATTTTCTACATCTACGCCTAATTTTTGAGCGTAATATTTATCAAAAGCATGTTCAGCATCAATGATTGCTGCAATACCGCCTTTTTTTTGTGCCTCTGCAACAATGTGAGTTGCTAAGGTAGTTTTACCCGAAGATTCAGGTCCGTATATTTCAATGATACGGCCTTTTGGTACACCGCCAATGCCTAAGGCGATATCCAAGCCTAGAGATCCTGTAGAAATAGCTTCGATCGGCTCAACAGCAGTATCCCCTAACTTCATAATTGAACCTTTTCCAAAGTTCTTCTCCAATTTATCTAACGTCAGCTGTAAAGCCTTTAGTTTATCTGTGTTGCTCATATTTTTAGTATATATTTCTCAAAATTAAAAATTAAAAATCATAAACCAAATATTTTCACTAAAAAAATTAGCTTTTTGTTTCTGATATAGCTGAAACACTTTTTATATGGTGATTTTTTTCAAAGTATTTGCACATATAAGTAATAGGGCATTTCTCACACATTGGTTTTCGGGCCAGACATATGTAACGTCCGTGTAAGATAAGCCAATGATGAGCAATGGCAATTGTATCTTTGGGTAGATTTTTTACCAACTGTTTTTCTACAGCCAATGGCGTTGTCGCACGATAGGTTAGCCCAAGACGATTTGCAACACGAAAAACATGGGTATCTACGGCCATCGCCGGATTATGATAAACAACAGATGAAATGACATTAGCAGTTTTTCGACCTACACCAGGAAGTTTCACAAGATCCTCAATTTTTTCGGGTACAATGTTGTTGAACTTTTCAATCAGTAGTTGAGCCATTCCAACAAGGTGTTTGGCCTTGTTATTTGGATAGCTTACGGATCGTATATAGCTAAACACCTCGTCTACACTAGAAGCTGCCAAACTGTGTGCATCAGGGTAGCGTTCAAACAATTTGGGCGTGACTTGGTTGATCCTTTTATCTGTACATTGTGCAGATAAAATAACAGCGACCAGTAATTCAAACGGATTACTATAGTTGAGTTCTGTCTGTGCGTCAGGACTATTTTTGGAGAAATAATCTACGAAAGCCTTGTATCGTTCTTGTTTTAACATCGGTTCAAAACTAGCCAAAATTTCCATCAAAAAAGAAATTTTGAAACCTACTACATGGTGAATACTCTGATTTTAATGTGCAAAACGGAAGGGAAGTCTCAACTGTTTTGGATCATAGATAAATCAAGACGATATTAAGGTTAAAAAATAAGGCCTAATCTCCCAGATTAGGCCTTTCTTTTTTCCAGTTGTTTCGAATATGCCAGGATATTCTCTACACTTCTTTTGCTTGGATGAAGCAACATTTTTGGTAATTGAAGTTTCAATTCATTTTCTATGTCCTCGTCTGTCATTACCTTCTCGTTTTGGGTTAGCAAATTTTGAACTTCGTTTTCTGATTGGGTAAAGTTTTCTACCATAAGCATCTGTTGTTTTGTCTCTGTAAGTTAAATAATTAAACGGACAAAAGATAGTTTTGGTATAAAAAACGAGAAAATATTTATTTTTTCTTTTTGTTGGTATATTCTTCTGCTTTTATAATGGCGTTATAAGCATTGACGATTCCTCCGGTGACCGAGATGTCCGCTAATCGAACCGTTTTGGTGGCATCTTCACCAACCTTTATCTGTACCAGTTGGTTCGGCTTTTCCACCGATTCCATAATAATCTGTTTGGTTTCCACCGCGCTCAAATTGGGATAATAAGATCGAATCATTGCCGCCAGACCAGCGACAACGGGCGCAGCCATACTCGTGCCCTGTTCTTCTTTATACTTGGAATCTGGTACCGTTGAGTTGATGTGGACGCCAGGAGCAAAAACGTCGACCGTTTTTTTGCCATAATTGGAAAAATCGGCTAATAGTTCATTGTCCAAATGAAGACCGGTTGCGCCTACGGTGATCCATGCATTGGCAACTCCGGTGGTATCACCTTTTCCATCCGTATAATACTTCATTGGAAAATTAGGTTCTATATCGTTATCTTCACTGTCATTTCCTGCGGCATGAACCATCAATACATCTTTGGATTCAGCATATCTGATGGCATCGTCTACGGCCTGCTTATTATGGGCATAACTTTTCCCAAAGCTCATGTTCAGTACTTTGGCTCCGTTGTCTGCAGCGTAGCGAATAGCATTTGCGACGTCTTTGTCACGCTCATCACCATCAGGGACGAGTCTAACCGTGAGTATTTTAACGTTATCCGCTACTCCATTGATACCGATATTATTATTGCGTTTTGCACCGATAATTCCTGCGACATGGCTGCCATGTAATGCATCTGGTCCCTTTACGTCCGCGTTGCCATAATGGCGCTCTGAAGCATCTTCATAATTATCGCCAACAATAGGTCGAGAATCGTATGCTTTGTTTAAATGATAATCAACTTGATTGTTGAAATATTTTGCACCTTCGGTGATATCATCAAAAAATTTGGCAAAGCCGCCGTTGTGGATTTCATCCTTTGCATAGCCCAGTGCGATGCGTTGCGTATTTGTGGTCGCTTTGAAATTGTCTATGTCCTCCTGTGTGATATCCTCGGGCTTTTTACCTATTTCACGTACCACAGCGTCTATGTTGCGTTTGAGCGCATCGTACGAAAATTGACCCATTTTAGCTTCTTCTAGCTTGTTTTTATATTTGGCAAGCATTTTTTGATAACTAGCGAAAGCTTTTCGACCAGCTTCATTGAGTTCTGTTGCCGCTGTGATGTTTGCAAACTTTTCGTCCAGTATCCTAAGCTGTCTTGTCAGTTCAAGGTTGTCAAACTGAACATCTTCTCCATTGGCGTTTCCAATAAAGTTCCAGCCATATTTATCATTGATATAGCCATTGCCATCATTATCTATACCATTTGCAAGACTATCCTTCACATTGATCCACACGACATCTTTGAGGTCCTCGTGATAAACATCCACACCTCCATCCAATACGCTAACGATGACTGGAGTGGATTTTCTCCCTTTCAATAAAGTTTTATACGTTTTTTCGGTACTGATTCCCATCACCCCATCCGTTTTATAGTCCAAATTAAACCAATTTGCTGGAATGGTATCCGATTGTCCGAAAGAGATAAGTGGCAATGAGCCTAAAGCAATTAGATATAGTGATTTTTTTAAATTCATATGTAAATAATTCTTAATGAAGTGTCTGCTTTCAATGATTGCCATGAACGCATTCCACCTGGTTATTCTCTCCTGTGTGTTTTAATTTTTTTTCAAGAGCGTGCCTGCTCATTTATTCCTAACTATAGCAGAATAGCAAAGATAATGCTAATGCTTCTTCTGAACTGTTAATTTTTATTAAAAGTATTTATAATCCATATCTCTTATTAAACTGTTGACGAAATATCTTAAATTCAAATCTTTCTAGGAGGCTCCTGTTTTATGGGATGGTCCGGACAGCAGAATGAGAAAGCGTTTATATTAAATAGCGAATAAGAAAGCGAATGCAACAAAATAAAAAAATAGTTTGGCCTAATGTAATGGCCCCAATGGCAGCAGTTTACCCTCATGTAAGAAACATACATGATGATGCTGTGCGAGATGATTATTATTGGATGATTGATTACTTTAAAAAAGGAGAAAAAGCTCAAGAAGTTATTGACTATCTGGAAAAGGAAAACGATTACACCAGTTTGATGCTTCAGGATACAGTAGACCTACAGGAGGATCTTTTTCACGAATTGAAGTCCCGTATTAAGGAAAAAGACGAGTCGGTACCTTATTTCAAAAATGGCTACTACTATTATAGCCGTACGGAAGAGGGGAAACAGTATTTTAAATTCTGTCGGAAAAAGGGTACGCTTGAGGGCGAAGAAGAAGTGCTATTGGATGTAGATCAGCTTGCCCAAGGGCATGCATATTATACGGCAAAGGGATTTTCGGTTAGTCCGGATAATCGTTTGCTTGCCTTTAGTGTGGATACCGTATCCCGGAGGGAATATACCATATTTATCAAAAATATTGAGACCGGAGAAATTTATCACGACCAGATAAAGAATACAGAGGGGGCAGCGATATGGGGAAATGATAACCTGACGTTGTTTTATACGGCTAAAAATCCTATAACTTTACTTAGCGAGAGGATTATGCGACATACATTGGGCAGCGATACAAAAGCGGATGTGGCCGTGTATGAAGAGAAAGATAATACAAATTATATTGCTGTCGGGAAATCCAAAAATGGAAAATATATCATCATCAATTCTGAAGGGACATTGTCTTCAGAAATTTGGATATTGAATGCTGATTTACCGCAGTCGGAATTTCGCGTTTTTCAGCCAAGGATACACAATGTTCTCTATTCGGTCATTGCATTGGACGATCGCTTTTTAATTCTGACCAATGATGAGGCCATCAATTTTCAAATCATGCAATGTCCCTTAGATCGTACAGAGCGCGGTAACTGGCAGACATTCATCGATCATCGACCGGATGTATTGGTCAGCGATATTAAAGAGTTTAAGGGTTTTCTAGCTATTGCTGAACGAAAAAACGGATTGACTCAATTGGCAATTTATAATTTAAATAGTCAGCAACAGCACTATTTGGATTTTGGAGAAGTTACCTACACGGTATATCCGGCTATTAATGTTGAATACAACAGCGATAAGTTGCGATATGGCTATACTTCTTTAGTGACACCAAGCTCAGTCTATGAATATGACATGGCTAAGCAGGAGAAAGTATTGTTAAAGCAACAGGAGATTTTGGGTGGATATGACCAAGCTGCATATATCAGCGAGCGTGTTTTTGCAACGGCAAGAGATGGTATTCAGGTGCCGATCTCTATTGTTTATAAAAAAGGAACCAAACTTGATGGTTCAGCTCCATTGTTGCAATATGCCTATGGATCTTACGGGGCATCGATGGACCCCACTTTTTCGAGCAATCGACTGAGTTTGTTGGATCGTGGATTTATCTACGCTTTGGCACATATCAGAGGTGGAGAGGAAATGGGGCGGCAGTGGTATGAAGATGGGAAAATGATGCATAAGATGAATACCTTTTATGATTTTGTGGATTGTGGTAAATACCTGATTGATCGACATTATTGTACACCCGAACATCTTTATGCACAGGGGGGAAGTGCAGGAGGTTTGCTGATGGGCGTAGTCGCTAATATTGCGCCCGAGCTATATCATGGCATAATAGCTCAGGTACCGTTTGTGGATGTAGTGAATACCATGTTGGACGATACTATACCGTTGACTACAAATGAATATGATGAATGGGGCAATCCCAATGAAAAGGAAGCTTATAGTTATATGAAGGCCTATTCTCCATATGAAAACATTGAAGCAAAAGAATACCCCAATTTATTGGTCACAACTGGGCTTCACGACAGTCAGGTGCAGTATTTTGAACCAGCAAAATGGGTGGCTAAACTTAGGGCAACTAAAACCGGAGGTACGGTTTTACTTTTAAAGACAGATATGGATTATGGCCACGGTGGGGCATCTGGTCGATTTGACTACTTAAAGGAAATTGCATTGGAATATGCTTTTCTCTTTAAATTAGAAGGTCTTATTTGAAATTATACAAACGAACAATAAAAAAGCGGCATTCGCCGCTTTTTTATTGTTGAGCATGATTAATGCTATCCTGTTGTTTTTGTAAACGCTCTTCCCGCTCGATCTCTCTCGAGTCGATCTGATGCTGTTGATAATTGTCCATGGCCACTTTACTGGCTTTCTGCGATACGTAAATCGCTAATAGGGCAACAATAGTAATGATTGCTATTCCCCAGGCATATTTATGTTTGTCTTGTTTGACGAGCCAATACATAAAGATAATGTAAGGGACAGCAAAAATAAGATAGAAAATTAAACTCGGTGACATACTATTCTCCATTAAATGATCCCTACAAAAGTATTGTTTTTGACTAAAAATAACGAACCGATAGGAAAAACAACAATTTCAATTGATAAAGCCTTAAACCTTTATACGTTTTGTTGTCAAATTAATATCGCTAATGTGCGCGGTCTATTGCCGGCTTATTGCGGATTAATTGCTTGAAAATGAAGCTTACAACGCGGTTTTGATGGTAGATTGTAAATTTTTGATTTTTGCAAAAAATCAATTAGAATATTGTGGAAAAGAAAAAAATATTTTTATACATTTGCATCGTCAGAAACAATTGACAGCGCATTAAAAAATGAAACAGAACAAAAAGAACGATTATTCTTATACTCAAGCTTTTGAGAAGTTTATGAGGAAGGTCTTCTGTGCTTTCATTTTTGTAGAAATACCTGTTTTACGCCTCCGACGACCTATACTACCTCGGGCTTGATTTGAGGTAGTGAATCTTTCCAAGCAAGACCATGATTGTCCGATGGTTTTGAATCCATTATTTTAATTTATTTAGTAACAAAACACGACAGTAGTTGTTGTTTTATTATTAGGGTCGTAAGTCAATGACTATATCAGATTTTTTAATTATCCCGGCTAAACCTGAGCATGCACATTATGCAGAGGTTATTTGCGACGAAATGTTCGAGTCTGCAAAGGCTCGTGGTACTGGTATTGCGCGTCGTAAACCAGAATACGTTGCCAACAAGATGAATGAAGGTAAAGCAGTGATTGCTTTACATAGAGATGGCCGATGGGCAGGTTTTTGTTATATAGAAACTTGGGGGCATGGTGATTATGTTGCGAACTCAGGTTTGATTGTCAATCCCGAATTCAGAAAAGTCGGTTTGGCAAAAGCGATCAAAAAAAGAGTCTTCGAACTTTCCCGTGAGAAATACCCTAAAGCGAAGATCTTTGGTTTGACAACCGGGTTTGCCGTGATGAAAATCAACTCAGAACTAGGCTATGAACCGGTTCCATATTCCGAATTGACCTCCGATGATGAATTTTGGAAGGGTTGTCAAAGTTGCGTGAATTATGAAATTCTGATGAGCAAAGACCGTAAAAACTGTATGTGTACAGCCATGCTTTGGGACCCCGAAGAGAAAGAACGTGAATTGCGAGAGAAGATCCAGCGCAAGCATGAAGCGAAAGAACGCTTGGAAAGAATTACACAAAAACAGTCTCTGCTAAAGCGTATACAGGCGAAGTTTTGGAAATCGGCCAATAAATTTATTGCCGTCAATTTTCCGAAGCATAACAAAGTAGCAAAAGGATATTAAGCTAAAGCTGATCGATTATATTGAAAATTGATGTAACAGGTAACTGAAGACGTTCATAATAACAAGATCAGTTCAAGGTTCTCTCAACATAATAATAAAAAACCGAGTGAAACGAGCTTAAGTCAGCCGTTGAAAACAAACACTCATAAAATAACATTCTAATGAAAAAAGTAGTTTTAGCATTTAGTGGCGGATTAGATACTTCATTCTGTTGTATTTATCTTACACAAGATTTAGGTTTAGAAGTTCATTCCGTAGTTGTAAATACAGGTGGTTTTTCGGATGAAGAATTAAAAAATATTGAAGAACGTGCTTATGCTTTAGGTGTGAAATCACATACAGCTATAGACGAAACGGCAGACTATTACCGCGAAACTATTAAATTTTTGATTTTTGGCAATGTGTTAAAAAATGCGACTTATCCATTGTCAGTATCTGCTGAGCGTGTATGCCAAGCAACCGCAATTGCAAACTACGCAAAGAAAATTGGTGCTGAATGTGTTGCTCATGG
Organism: Sphingobacterium sp. UBA6317; assembly: GCF_002440385.1. Lineage (NCBI taxonomy): Bacteria > Pseudomonadati > Bacteroidota > Sphingobacteriia > Sphingobacteriales > Sphingobacteriaceae > Sphingobacterium > Sphingobacterium sp. UBA6317. The sequence continues at coordinate 23,522 of NZ_DJTD01000031.1, forward strand.
ATCTACCGGTGCAGGAAACGACCAAGTACGTTTCGATATGATTTTCCAGACCCTGATTCCAGGAGTGGAAATTATCACCCCAATCCGTGATCTGCAATTGTCGCGTGAAGCCGAAATTGAGTATTTGAATAAGCATGGTGTAGAGTATTCTGCTGAAAAAGCAAAATACTCCATCAATAAAGGACTTTGGGGTACTTCTGTTGGTGGAGCAGAAACATTGACATCCAACCAATATTTGCCTGAATCGGCATGGCCTACTCCAGTGACTTCTTCAGAGCCACAACAAATTACAATCGATTTTGAAAAAGGAGAGCCTGTGGCCTTAAATGGTGAGAAAATGGCTTCTGTTAAAGTGATTCAAGAATTACAGGCAATCGCTCAACCATACGGTATTGGCCGTGATATCCACGTGGGTGATACCATCATTGGTATCAAAGGTCGTGTGGGTTTTGAAGCTGCTGCTTCTGTCATTTTAATTAAGGCACACCATGCCTTAGAAAAACATACCTTGACCAAATGGCAATTGTCTTGGAAAGACCAAATCGCTGCTTTCTATGGAAATTATATGCACGAAGGCCAAATGCACGATCCCGTTATGCGTGATATTGAAGCATTCTTGCAATCTTCACAAGAAACAGTGACTGGCCGAGTGATTGTTGAACTTCACCCATACCGTTTTGTCGTCATTGGTGTCGAGTCTGAACACGATTTGATGTCCAATAAATTCGGTAGCTATGGTGAGATGAATAAGGGCTATACAGGTGACGATGTGAAAGGTTTCTCCAAAATTTTTGGAAATCAAACCATCATTTGGCACAAAGTGAATAAAAAATAAACCGTGTTTTGTGCCCTGTATTTTTTCTTAACGTAAAATTGATAAGAAAAAATACAGGGCATAATGGGGGACAACACATCCCTAAATTCTAAATTCAAAAAAATGATAAGAGTAGGAATAATTGGTTCGGCAGGATATACTGGTGGTGAATTATTACGTGTATTGATTTATCATCCTGAGGTGGAAATCGTATTTGCTAATAGTGCTTCCAATGCAGGAAATAAGTTATATGAAGTTCACAATGATTTATTTGGCGATACTGAATTGACCTTCTCTTCCGACTATCACTCCGCGATTGATGTCTTGTTTTTATGTGTGGGCCATGGAGATGCACGCAAATTTTTAGATGCAAATCCGATCGATGCATCCGTGAAGATTATTGATCTTTCACAAGATTATCGTCTTCGTGCGAATACAGCTTTCCAAGGGCACCAATTTGTGTATGGGCTTCCAGAACTAAACAAAGAAGCAATCAAAACAGCGCAGTATATTGCAAACCCAGGATGCTTTGCTACAAACATACAATTGGCTTTATTGCCATTAGCGAGTAAAGGCTTATTACCGGATCAAATCCATGTTAATGCAACGACTGGATCAACAGGAGCGGGGCAAAAACCGGGTGCAACCACGCATTTTTCCTGGCGTAACAATAATCTTTCTGCTTACAAATCTTTTGAACACCAGCATTTACAGGAAATTTCAGAATCTTTGGATCAGCTGCAAGCGGGATTTTTACCGGTGTCAGCAGGATCGTTGTTGGAACGTGCTGCAGCAAAAATTAATTTTGTTCCACAACGTGGAGATTTTGCCCGGGGAATTTTCTCGGCTATTTATGTAGACACCGATTTGTCTGAAGAGCAGGCCTACGCATTGTATGAGAGCTATTATGCCGCTCACCCTTTTACGCATATCAGCAAAAAAAATATCGACCTTAAGCAGGTTGTCAATACAAATAAAAGTATTATCCACCTCGAAAAGCACGGAAATAAGCTCCTTATTTTAAATGCGACTGATAATTTGCTTAAAGGAGCATCCGGTCAAGCTGTACAAAATATGAACTTAATGTTCGGTTTAGACGAGCGTACAGGATTAAACTTGAAAAGCGTTGGTTTTTAACCCTTTTTAGGATATTAAACAGCAATATTAACAAGTTGTGAATAACTTGGGAGTTCGTCCTGAAAGCGAAATAAGGTTTTCAACATTTTATTAATATCGTGTGGAAAAGTGAAGGGTAGCCCCTTCACTTTTTTATGAATCGGTCTTTCGAAACGTACATTATCCAGTTATGAACAATGATATGTCGTTTTTCAAAAAAACGGACTCTTATGTCGACAGCCTATTGAATCAGAGTGAATTGATAGGTTGGACTTTGATGATGGATATTATTTTTAGAAACTCAAAACTACCAAAAGGCCAGTTGCTGATAAAAATTCGATGTCCAAATTGTTTGAATATGGTAGATAAAGACCATCAAATGGATAAAGGATGCGTTCTTCAATTTCAAAATTACCATCTAACGTAAATGCAAATACGTTTTTGTGGTCTGGGCCAGTTTGTAATTCAAAATCATGTTTTCCAGCAAATGCACCGAAGTAGAACTGAAAATCAGTAGCTAAATCGGTGCCTACAGGATACATCTTGTTTTTCTCAAATGAAGATGTAAATGGAAGATCCACGATATGAGGTAGTGTAGGAGTGTGTATTGTCGAATTAAGTCCAAATTCTTGAAAGGTCACTGGGCCTTCAGTTTCGGACGATGCCCTTATATGAATTGCCGTACTATTTCCAGGATTGCATATTAAGATTGTCCCAACGGGTACCGTGTAGGTTTGGCCATTCATTGTTACAAGTAGATCCCCAATCAAAGGAATCAAAAGCGAGACCGTACCTTTATTGGTCGGGAGATCCAAAGTGCCTTGAGGCGCAACTTCCCAGTTATTGACCTGTTGAAGTCGACCAATAGCTTCCCGGTGAGGAGCAGCAAAGGAGCCATAATTGAGGGTGCTCCTGACTAAATGTGTTCCGGTAGATGTTTCCCCTCGCTGTTCCGCGATATAGATTCTAATATCCTGCATGATCAGGCTGTTAAGCATTAACATGAATCGTCATTTTCATTTGGAAACCTTCAGATAAGGATCCTGTGACCGTAGACATTTCTTTGGTAACACCATCGCTGAATACGTTGTCATTGGCATTATAGGTATATCCTGAAACACCTTTTTTGTAACCATAAGATGAACCTGTATTATTGACTTCAAGACACAGGCTATCTTGAAAAGCGATTTGTGTCACTAATAGCGATTTACCGGTAGCATCATATACATGGACGTGAATATGTGTTGCTCGGCCTTGATACCAGCCCGGAAAGATGGTTTGGAAAGAAACAAGTCCATTGGCATTGGTAACTTGTCTACCACGATACCAATTGACAGACTGATAGTTGCTGGATTGCATTTGTGTTCCACCATATTGCGAGTAATTACCTTCCACATCACAATGCCATATATCCACTAAGGCACCTTCTAGTGCCGCACAGTTATTATTTGTATTGACAATAGTAATTAAACCGAGCATATTAGCCCCAATACCATCACCTTTGCGTATATCTGAGCGGACATAACTTGAAGGTGTTTTTGTCGGAAAGGGCCCTTCGGTTTCAGATGGTGTCACACTACAGCTTGAATCAACATTGACGTCAGTGCCCTCGTCCGTGGTTGATGCGGTATCGTCTTTCTTGCAGGCTGCCCAGACCATTGGACCTGTAAATGCCAGCAATGATAAGGTTTTTATAAAATTTTTGCGTTCCATATCTCTTCTTTTTTATGAATGGAAGCAAGGTAGTGGACGGAGATGTAAAATAATGTTAAGTGTCGATAAAGAGGCTTATTGCATCGACGAATCACGTAAACATTTGATCACTTCATTATAGTACCCATCGCCGACTTTCAATGTGAAGTTGGGTAATTGTATTTTACGTTGTGAAAACGTAATGATGTGTTTGACCGCGATAACAAAACTGCGATGAATGCGGATAAACTGATTTGGCGGTAAACGATCCAACATGGCTTTCATCGTCGACAAAGTCAATATTGTTTTTCCTTGTATGAGATGAATTTTGATATAATCTTGCATGCTTTCCAAACACTCAATTTCATCAAGGTAGATTTTGATGCGTTGATATTCCACATTAACGATTAAGAAAGGGCGATGGCTCTGTGAAGCTGAACGTGTCATTGCCTTATCGATAGCCCGTTCAAAACGAGTGAAGTCAAATGGTTTGAGAAGATAGTCTACTGAATCAAGTTCAAATCCATCTATCGCATATTCTTTATGTGCCGTAGTGAAAATCAATAAGGGTCTTGGATTTAAGTTTTTTGCAAAATCAATACCGTTGATTTCGAGCATATCAATATCCAAAAAAATCAAATCAACACTGTTATTGGCGAGATACAACTTCGCTTCATGGGGGTTATTGAAGGTTCCAGCAAGCTGTATAGCGGGATGCTTTGCTGTGAACGTAGAAATAACACGAAGAGCCAATGGTTCATCGTCAAGAGCTATGCAAGTTAACATCGATTAAATTAAGATAGACTGCTTTATGTATACATAATCGTATAGCCTAATATAAAAACAATTTATGGAGAAATATAGAGGATAAGCTGAACAAAAAAAGAATGATCCTCCTGTTGGATCGTCAGGCGGTGCCTGTCGGCATAAAAATGTTCCAATAGACGTTGAACATTTTTAAGGCCTGTTCCTGTGCGGTGTTGTTCGGTTGACTGTGTAGCAATGCTATTCTTTACATTTAATGTGCAGGATGTTGGCGTTAGAATGACCTCAAAACTTAATTGGCAGGGCTCTATGGTGCTTAATCCATATTTGAACGCATTTTCAACAAAAGGAAGCAGCACAAATGCGTGTATCGTTTTAGGGTGTTCGAGCCCCGTATAGTGTTCACTGATCGAACAATTCGGGCCAATGCGTAGCTTTTGGAGATTGATAAAATCTTGTATAGCCTGGATTTCGATCTTGATGTCAATCGTATCACTGTGCCGTTCATCCATGTAATAACGCATTAATTGCGAAAGACGATGAATACTACTTGCGACGGCATCATCATTGGTCAGTGCCAATGCGTAAATATTATTTAAGGTATTAAACAAGAAGTGGGGGTGGACTTGCGCTTTTAAAAAGGAAAGTTCGGCCTTCATACGGTCTTGTTCGACCAATTGCATTTTTTGCTGCGTTTCCATCCAATAGGTTACGATTCTATAGAGCGCGGCAAGGCTAATAGTTAACAGGAAAATATACACAGAAGCGATATCGATAGGTTGTGGCCGTTGTCCCGGGGATTGCCCTGGACCTCGGTATGGGAAATGCCTAGCAGATGGTGGCGGTGGAAAATCAGGATGATGCCTAGGTGAAAATTCTCTGTCCCCAGGGGTCGGTAATTGTTGACGTCCAATACGCATCAGCCGGTCAAAGGGCTGAAGATAGCAAGCTAGTAACAAACCTGTCAAAATAATGGAGATTCCGTAACTGATAAATTTTCGATGCTTTATGCTGTATGGAATCAGTACATAGGCATTGACATAAAATAGGATTAAAAAACAGCCTGTGAAAATCCAAAATGCCGGTGCAAAAAGTATTTCCTTAATTTCCAATTGACCGTTGTTAAAAAATAGTACTGGAAAGGATAAGAAAATAAGCCAGGCGAGTCCATGGATCAATATGGAGATTTGTTTTTGTCCTAAGATACGTTTTGATGTGCTATAAGCAGATTTGTCCATGGAGCTTGCTATTTTAGCTTTTATAAAAGGGGACTCTGATCCTAAAAATACACAAAAAGATTAGATCGTATTTTTAAAATGTTAAAATATACATCTCATTTTATAATAGTTCATTTAAATGGAAAGGAATGGTGGTCAATTATTGCCGTTTTTTTACACAATCGATTGATATACATTTCCTTTCTTTTTCTGTAAATCTAAGCCTTATCTTCATCAAATAATCCAGTTTCACAAACCGATACCATCTTTATTCAATAGTAAAGTGCAGCATAAAGGTAGCTGATAAATTGAATTTCGGAACTAATAAAGTAGTCGGTTTCGCGAAGTATTAGAATGTAATAGCATCTCGAGTTTATGACGAATATGAATAACCGCAGGTAGTATAACTAGCTTAAGGTTGATATATAAATTGATAAAAAAAATAAAGTATGAAAAGAAAACACTTTATCCAGTATCTCTTTCTGGGAGCTTTATCCTGTCTTTCGATAAGCGGTATCGCACAGACAGCAGGGAAGACGTATGCCGTTCCTCTAGCCGGGAACGCTTTCATCACCGCAGGGCAAGCCGGTGATGCGGAAATTTCCGGTCGTAATGGCCTCGTAAAATGGTCAAGCAATCAGGAAGTGGCATCGGTTTATTTTCGGGCTCAGAAAGCAGGGAAATTGACATTAAAGCTGAAAGCGAAAAATGATGCTGGGAAATCTAAAATAGAAATTGACGCACTAGGGAAAAAAGCCGTTGTAGATGTTGAAGGAAATGAACTTGCCGAAACAGCTCCGCTGTCCATTGAAATAAAGGCTCCCGGTTATGTTCGGGTCGACCTAAAAGGAGTCAGTAAATCGGGCAGTAATTTTGCTAATGTGACAGAACTACTTGTTAGCGGTGAAGCCGCGTCAGAAGGACTTATCTATTCTGATAACCCCGACTATTACTACTGGTCCCGAAGAGGACCTTCCTGTCATCTTAATTATACCGTTCCTACGGAGGGCAACGTGAGTTACTATTATAATGAAGTTACCGTCCCTCAAGGCGAAGATAAAGTTGGTTCCTATTTTATGGCGAATGGTTTTGGCGAAGGCTACTTTGGTATACAGGTTAATTCAGAAACCGAGCGACGTATCTTATTTTCCGTATGGAGTCCATTCCATACAGATGATCCGAAAAGTATTCCAGATGAGCAAAAAATCCATCTACTAAAAAAAGGAAAGGATGTGCATTCGGGCGAGTTTGGAAATGAAGGGTCAGGCGGGCAGAGTTACCGCAAGTACTTTTGGAAAGCAGGTATAACCTATAAGTTTCTCTTGAAAGGTGTGCCCGATGGAAGAGGAAATACCGACTATACCGCCTGGTTTTTTGTACCTGAAGAGAATGCATGGAATGTGATCGCAAGCTTCAAACGTCCGCAGACAAATACCTACCTGAAACGATTCCATAGTTTCTTGGAGAACTTTAGTCCGAATCAAGGCTACCTGGGTAGAAAGGTTGAGTTTGGCAATCAATGGGTCTATGATGGGCAATGGAAAGCTGTACAAGCGGCTTCTTTCAGTGTGGATAATACCTATCGTGCAAATCAGCGCATTGATGCAATCGGCGGCATCAACAAAAACGGATACTTTCTTAGAAATGGTGGTTTCTTTAGTGACGTTGTTAAGCAAGGAAGTAAGTTTGAATTCCGGAATAAAAATAATGCACCAGAAATTGATTTTGACAAACTACCTTAATCAAAAAGGAATAAAGACGATGCCTTATTGTTGCTCAAAGTTTATCCTAAACAAAAAAGAGTCGCATTTCAATGCGACTCTTTTTTGTTTTGTACAGCTCTGGATTTATTTTTCAGACAGTTTGATATCACGTTCTACCGAAACATTATCTCCGGTAACAGCATTACCATCCTTATCTACTAGAGTCAATTTTACTTTATTGTTGCCCATTGGCAGGCCTTTTATCTCATATGGGCCCCATTTGTCCAATGTAAATGTCTGGCCATTGATATCTGCAATTACCTTGTTGCCATCTGGAGCAAGTTTGGTATTGATTACGTAAAAATCTAACAGGAGATTTTTTGTTTCATCTCCTTTATACTCACCTTTAGGTCGAGAATAGAAAAGTGATGATTCCTTTGGTGTTGCATCCGTCGTCAATTTACCCGTTGCATCAATCTTAAATTTTACCAATTTAGAAGCTTCAGTGGTTTTTATGGATTCATGATAGGATCTTGATAAAAATGAGAGCAGGTAATGTTCCGAATTTAACGGTACTGTTACAGAGTTCTCGGGCTTGTAGAGAGCCGTGTAAGGTTTATTGTCTAAAATAAAATGAATATGTTGCCCATCATGCGAATTTGCCATATGGGCAGCATGGGCATCATCGGTCATCTCCGTTAATTTGAAATTCTTAATCGCATATTTTACAGTTACTTTTGCGGAGTCTGTTCCTACCTTTTCTGCAGTGATCGAGGCGATCTGCAGATCAGCTCCAGGAAATTCTTTCGAGTCTGCAATAGGACTAACGGTGATTGAGTCCATTTTCTGTGCAGTATTTGTGTCCATACTGCTGCTTGAGTCAGCTCCACCTGTACTTTTCGTAGATGAGTTGTTACACCCGATAGCGCCTACCATGAGCGCTACTGCAGCAGTAATACCGATAATTCTGTAATACTTCATAATTTTTTTGTTTAATTTTTTAATCATTCAGCATCTTAAGTAACAGTCTATGTTCCTATTTTGTTTGTAATAAGGTTAAAAATAGGCCGTTTGGGCTACTCATTGAAGTTTAATACACAGTGAATTAAATATTTTTAAAAAAATAGTCATATTAGATGTAATAAATCGATAAGCTGAAATGTCTTGATAATATAAAAGGCACAGGTGATACGGAGATGGGGCAAAAGCCGATTAGAAGATTAAAATAGCGTAAGTCTCAATATTGACGATAACATGAACCAAGAGCAATTTAAAAATACCGTTTTCATCCATAAGGATAAGCTATTTCGCTTTGCGAAACGGATCTTGGTTGATGATGATGAGGCTTTTGATGCGGTACAAAATGTGATGATGCGGTTGTGGCAATTAAAAGATCAGCTGCTTCAATATAAAAATATGGAAGCCTTCTGCATGCAGAGTGTTAAAAATGAAGCGCTCAATCGTCTAAAAAAAGATAAGGTCAGGGCAGACTTTGTTGAGCAGCATCAGGTTGTTACCATGACGGAACATACTGTTGGGAATACGAAAGAAATTATCCTTGAAATGATCAATTCCCTTCCCGAAAAACAACGGCTTGTTATGCATCTGCGCGATGTTGAGGATTATGACATCGATGAAATCGGTGAAGTATTGGAGATGGGCGAGTCTGCGGTAAGAGTTAATCTGATGCGTGCTAGACAGAAGGTAAAAGAACAATTGACAAAATTATTCGATTATGAAACCATGAGGATTTATTCTGATAAGAAATAAACACGATTGTTTCATCGTCTTTGAAAATAAGATGAACAGTGATGAAAGATAAGAAATTAAAAGAATTGGAAGAGAAGTACTTTAATGGCCAGTCGTCATTAGAGGAAGAAAGAGCATTGAAAAGCTCGGATGATGCTTTTTTTCAATCATTGAATCAGGAAAAGAATAGGACAATGGATTGGTCCTTTGAGGACTTCCAAAGTGAGATCAATGATGATAAGAAACGTATTATCTGGTGGAATAATAGCTGGATAAAATATGCAGCAGCAGCCATGTTGTTAATGGCTATTGGAATTGCACTATTCCTAAATCAGGAACCAACAACGCGAGTACCTGTACTTGCCGAAAAGGAAATGAAAGAGCTAAAATCCGCGGACAAGAAGCTGATCGAACAACAAAATGAAGAAACGGTAGTTTCCAATGCTAATGATGGGACCCCTTCGGTGGAAAGCGGTAAGACGTTACAGATCGCAGAAACGCTCAAACATTCTAAAGTTAAAAAACGAGCGAAGGCATGGACTGAAAAGAAGAAAATAGTTGCTGAAAGTCTGCAATCAGTCGAAAGTGAACCCTATCAGGCAGATTATGTGGTTTTGAATGGGAAACCTGTCGCGAACGAACAGGAAGCTGTTGAACTGACCCTAAAATCTTTAGGCTTACTGGCAAATAATCTGGAAAATGGTGTAGATAAAGCAATGAATATAAAACAAATGTCAATAACGATTAACTAAAATAAAATGAAAGGTTTTTTAATAGCTTGCCTTCTACTTGTAGCAAGTATGGCAAATGCACAAATTTCAAAATTGGATAAACTTTTTGAACAATATCAAGGAAAGAAAGGTGTGACAACACTAAAAATCGGGGCGCCGATGTTCAAGCTATTGGGTAATTTGAAAATAGACGATGAGGATATGCAGACAATTACACCACTACTTAAGAATGTTAAATCGTTGCGGATGCTGATTGTTGAAGATGGGGAGGATAAAGCCTTAACAGGTATTATTCAAGGGGCAGTTTCAAATTTAAAGTATGAAGAACTCATGTCGCTCAATAATGAAGGTCAGGATATCCGGTTCATGGTCGAAAATATGTCTGCAAATGCCGACATCTTAAACAATCTGTTACTAACGATCAACGGAGATGGGCAAAATCTATTTATGATCCTTGACGGGGCTATACCGTTGAAAGACGTGACTAGCTTGGTCAACGAAGGGAACAATAAAGTGAGTAAGAATAAAGGTGATAACAACAAAAAGTAGAAGATTATGAAAAGATTACTAACCTTGTTGTGCCTAGTTGGCGTTCTTTTCTCCATGCAGTCATGCATGATAAAAAAAGCCTCCAATATGGATTTCGTCAGCCGGTCTAATGTATCGGACGACGCTGAGATTGTTGCCATTAATTTACCGATGTGGTTAACAAAACCCTTTATGAAAAAAGCCTTAAAGGACGATAATGATGAAGAGTCTCGTGCAATGGCTGAAATTGTAAAGAAATTAAAGAAGTTCAGAATGCTGACACTTTCAAATAATGACAAAACGAAGAATGCACGGATTTTGGACGATTACCATAAGTTTTTGAAGAAGAACAAATTTGAGGAATTACTGGTTATTAACACGGATGGACAGGAGATTTCGCTGAATGCGCGTATTGATAAGAATAATGTTATTCAGCGGGTTTCTCTACTCGTTCATGATAACGAAGATGAAAGTGTTTTTATGGATATCAAAGGTAAGTTTTCATTGGATGAACTTATTGCCGGACTAAATAAGATGAAATCTAAAGATAAGAAGCTGGCAAACAAACTCTAATAAGCACGTTGATTCGAGCCTATACTTCCACTAACCTATAAAAAAAGCCCTCTAGTAATATACTGGAGGGCTTTTTTATAGTAGTTTGATTTTATGCACTAAAGACAATGTCTAAAGCATCGAAAATATGTTTTTTTGCCTGGTCAAGATCCGCTGCTGTATGTGCATCAGAAACAAAGCCTACTTCATAGCCTGAAGGACCAAAATATACGCCACGATTTAACAATTCGCGGTGCATAATTTTATAAGATTCCATCGATTTAGGATCGATTTCACTCGCTTTTTTAATTTCGTGCTGTTCTGTGAAGGCAAACCAAAAAATAGAAGCCACATGGAAAAGTTGAACTTTATATCCTTTCTCCGCAATATAAGTACGCATATCATTGACGAAAGCTTCTGTTTTGGCATTTAAATTTGTGTAGAAATCCTTTTGTGCCAAGATACCTAATGCGGCAATGCCGGCAGCCATAGCAACTGGATTTCCGGATAAAGTTCCGGCTTGGTAAACTGCACCATCAGGAGATATACAGGCCATCAATTCTTTTGAGGCTCCATAGGCACCAACAGGCATTCCGCCACCAATAATTTTACCGTAGGTAATAATATCAGGTTGTACATCATAGTAAGCTGAAGCACCTTCAAAACCAACACGGAATCCTGTGATCACTTCATCCATAATCAACATTGCACCATGTTCTTTGGTGATATTACGTAAGAAGTGAACATACTCCTTAGATTGCAACAATAAGCCATTGTTTGCAGGTATACCCTCAATGATAACTGCCGCAATCTGATCTTTAAACTCTGCAAAAGCAGCTTCTAAAGCTTGCTTATCGTTTAATTCGATAACAATGGTTTCGTCTGCAAATGCTTTAGGTACACCGGCCGAAGATGTCTCACCAAAGGTTACCAGGCCAGAACCAGCTTTTACCAAAAGAGAATCGGAGTGCCCATGATAACAGCCATCAAATTTGATGATCTTATCACGTTTCGTATAGCCTCTAGCCAAACGGATAGCAGACATTACAGCCTCGGTGCCAGAACTGACAAAGCGAATTTTCTCAATAAATCGATTGTTTTCGATAATCAACTCAGCTAGTTGGTTCTCCAACGCAGTAGGAGCGCCAAAACTTAAGCCTTTCCCGAGTTGTGCCGCTACTGCTTCACGAACTTGATCATTATTGTGCCCTAAAATTAGGGGACCCCATGAACAACAAAAATCGATGAATTCATTGCCGTCCGCATCCCAAAGATGCGCCTTATCGCCACGTTCAATAAATAATGGGGTACCATATACGGATTTGAAGGCCCTAACAGGAGAGTTTACGCCTCCAGGGAAATATTGTTTTGCTTTTTCAAATAGCTCAGCAGATTTTGCTCTTGAAATATCAGGTGCTTGCATAGTCTATGTATTTGAATGCGAAGTTATCTTTTTTTGAGAAGATAAGTCTCATAGAAACGTAAGGAATCCATAATAGCCTGATATTAGCTATTTAAATTGAGTAATAGTTTCCTTTTTTAGCAATTGTATTTCTTGTTTATTGACAAACAGGATAATCTCATTGGCCGATTTAATTTCAATCTCAAAAGCCGTCTTATTATCATTATATTTTCCAAAAAGGCTTGGACTAAAAAAGTACCCACTGAATTTTTTGCTATCTAATATTGCAAAATTGCCCACTTTTTGATGAACTGAAGTTGGGGGACTTTGATGGTTTGAATTTGAAAAGGTGAAAAAGGCGTCGCCATTCTTATTAAATATGATTGATTTCAATTTAGCGTTGGCCGCAATCCAATTGCCTTCTAAAAAGGAGTAAAATGTATGTTCATGTACGGAAGGAGCCGATAACAGGAAACTGCTGATTATAATACTTTTTAACATAATAAGGTGGATTATAATTTTCTGTTTGACCGCAATGTAATAAAAAGGTTTAAATAATATTTTAAAAAAAGCAGAAGCTCGGAAATGAATTCCCGAGCTTCTGTTAGTTATATTCCGATTATCGAAGATAATTTGGAAGTTGTTAAATAAAACCTTTCTCCAATACTTCTTTGGAATGGTAGGATAAGATTGCAGTAGCGCCAGCACGTCTGAAGCTCAATAACGTTTCTAGAATGACACGTTCGTCTAACCAGCCGTTTTGAATAGCCGCCTTTAACATCGCATATTCTCCGCTGACATTATATACCGCAATTGGCAGATCGAAGTTGTCTGCAAGAAGTTTAACGATATCTAAGTAGGGAAGTCCTGGTTTTACCATCAGAAAATCTGCTCCTTCCTGTGCATCGAGCTGTGCTTCGATAAGCGCCTCTTTTGCATTGGCAGGATTCATCTGGTAGGTCTTTTTATCGCCATGCTTGGGCGCCGAGCCTAAGGCATCTCTAAAAGGACCATAATAGGCCGAAGCATATTTTGCCGTATAGGACATCAAAGAAACGTTTGTAAAACCATTATGGTCCAATAGCTCACGGATGTAACCGATGCGACCATCCATCATATCTGATGGAGCAATGATATCTGCACCTGATTGCGCATGTGCCAAAGCCATCTTGCCCAATACCTCTAATGTCTCATCGTTTAGGATCTCACCGTTTTCGACAATTCCATCGTGCCCATCACTGCTGTAAGGGTCCATAGCAACATCCGTTACGATACAAGCTTCCGGAAAATTTTTCTTTACAGCTGCAATCGCACGTAAGTATAAACTTCCATCACGGTAGCTTTCTGTAGCATATTTGTCTTTTAAGGACTCTTCAATGTTAGGGAAAAGATCAAATGAGCGTAAGCCCAACTTTAGGCAACTTTCCACTTCTTTCAATAGATTGTCTATTGAATAGCGATAGATGCCAGGCATCGATTTAACCTCAGTTTTTTGATTTTGCCCATCGACGATAAAAAGTGGGAAAATCAAATTTGACGCGTCTAAACGTGTCTCTTGAATCATGTCGCGAATCACGGCAGATTTACGATTTCTTCTCGGACGTTGTAACATTATATTAAGATTATTTATGATCTATGTTGTTTATTTCAAAGTCAGTGGAATCGTTTACCGACGTTGAAATACAAACTACTTTATACGATTCTAATACTCCAATCCAAAAACGGCTTCAGAAAGACCTATTTCATCTGGAGAATAAGGAAGTGTATAAGGGACATTCATCTCATCAAACTTTGCACCGGTAGAGCGGCCAATACAAATTACTTTCTGGCCCGGTTCCAACAGATTGTCCGCAAAATAAGCTTCCACGTTGCTTGGACTGGTAAAAACCAATACTTCCGCATTGGATGGATCTACATTTTCTTCTAAGACCGTTTCGTATACCGGTATATTGATGATTTTCGTCTCCGGGCTTAACGCTTTTTGGATTGTTTCCAAAGATTCTTTCGCACGTGGAATAAGCACGGTACCACCATTGGCCAATTCAGCAAATTTCTTCGCAATTTCCTCCATATTGATGCCCTCACTGTCGCCAGAGAAATCAGCAACGCGGTCATATTTACGCAAAATCTCTTCCGAGCCGCGGCCAATGACACCGATCTTGGTCTTTTTGCTCAAACGAGGCTCTAAATTGAAAAAGTGCTCAATACCATTTTTGCTTGAAAATATAATCCAGTCAACGTGTTTTAGGATAAAAGGATCCAGTTTATTGATAATAGGGAATATTTTGATTAAAGAACGGCCCTCAATAGTAATATTATGCTTGCCCATTGCTCTTGCGAAATAGGAATTTTCGTCTACCTCCCGGGAGATAAATACAGATTGTGGAAGCTTTCTATCCTTTGCATACTTATTGAAAATTCGCTCCGCTAAACGTGTCGCATCGGTATCTCTAAGGTAAACACGATCAGGGAAATCTTCACTTGTTTCAGCAATAGAGGCCCAAGCTTCGTATTCATCGCCGCTTTTGCGGCAATAACAGCCAAGTGGCGCATGACAGCCGGCGTCAAATTTATTTAATACCAAACGTTCTACGGAGATTGTTTTTGCCACTTCTTCATTATTCAGGGGCTGTAAAGCTCCAAAAAGTTCCCTGTCAACCTCACGGATCTGAATAGCAAGTACCCCTTGCGCTGGTGCCGGAATAATTTCAACAGGAGGAATCTCCTCCACATGAAAATCTGTAATATCCATTTCAATACGGCTAATACCTGCTTTTGCAAGTACTATGGCATCATATTGCTCATCACGTAGTTTTTGGATTCTTGTCTGCAAATTACCACGGAGATCGTCAAATTCTAGATCAGGACGTAGTGCCGAGATCTGCGCTTTTCTACGGTTAGATGATGTTCCAACTGTCGCATTGTGCTTTAATGAAAGACGTTTTTTGATGTCTACACAATCTTTGTGGATAATCAATAATTCAGCTGGATCTTCGCGCTCAGAAACCGCTGCAATGATCAATCCTGGAGGATTGACCGTAGGTAAATCTTTGTGTGAGTGTACAGCTAAATCAATGGTCCCGCTTAAAAGCTCTTCCTCAAGCTCTTTAGTGAAAAATCCTTTGCCTTCTAATTTATCCAAACGAAGGTGTTGAATGATATCCCCTTGTGTTTTAATGACTTTTAATTCTGCTTCAATTCCGATTTCTGCCAATCGATCTTTTACAAAATTTGCCTGCCACATGGCAAGAACGCTTCCCCGGGTACCGATAATTAGTTTTCTATTCACGTTAATTTTACTTTACCTATTAAAACAATCACAAAGATGCTCCACCGGTAGCTACGTATTCAACTAGCACAGAATGTGTTTCAATTCAATTGAGCCCCGGAAAATGAACAATTTCGGAAAAATGTGTTTAATACCATTAATCAGAGCAAAAATAAATAAATAGAAGGAATATGTTGACACGTTACTGTCATTATATGTCAGGAAATAATTGATAAACCGAAATTTATGGGAAACAGTCAAAGGGTAGCTCCATGGGATGTGAGCAGAGCACATTCAGCGAGCAGAATAACCTTAGTACAAAACCTAGGGTGATAATAAAAAGTAGAAGGAAATCACTGCTCCAAGAGCAGGTTTAGTATTAGTTCTTTTCCGTTTCTGGAGTTTTAACCAAAATTTCTTTCGCCATAACCATTGGAACCTTGATGTATTTCTTTTCCATATAGTTGATGACTTTTTCCAAGACCTCTCTCGCTTCGGGGGTTAGGGCTTGAACCTCTTGAGCAAAAACCTCATTTAGCGCAAATGATTTAATTTCTTTAATCTTTTCAGGAACCTCACGCATAGCAACTTCTACGCGTCGCTGTTTGATTAAAGGTAAAAATTCTTGGATATTGTCCTGGATAATCTTTTCGGCACTCTCCAATTCATTATAACGCTCTTGGATGTTTTTCTCCGCAATAGCTTGTAAGCTGCTCACTTCGATATAATGAATCGGATTATTTTGGAGAACTTCAGCATCAACATCATTCGGAACGGCTAAGTCAATGATAATTTTCTTATCAGTCTCTCCGTTTAATAACGATTGGTAAAGTGTGTTGTCAATAATGGAGGTAGGCGCACCTGTACAAGTAATCAGAATATCAAAGCCTTCTTTGTACTGATCAATATCAGCCAAGGGGTAAGCTTCAGCATTTAATTCTTCGGCTAGGGCCTTTGCATTCTCCACTGTGCGGTTGAAAATAACGAACTTAGCTTTTTGGTTCTTCTGGAAATATTTTGCTAAATTCTGATTGGTTTCTCCAGAACCAATGATGACGATTCTAGGGTTTTCAACCAGTTTTAATTCGCGTAATTTGCGATAGGCAAGAGAGACAACTGAAATTGGGTTTCTGGAAATTTTAGTATAGGTGTATACTTCTTTAGCAGTTTTTACGAGACGATCCATCATCAGACGTAGAAAATCTCCAGTAAAACCAGCTTCTCTACAACGATCATATGCGCGACGTACCTGTGCCAAAATTTCTTTTTCACCAACAACAAGACTTTCAAGTGAACATGACATCCGAAGCAGGTGATTTAAAGCATCCATACCCTCGTATTTGTTGACCTGTCCCAAGTAACATTGTAGTCTTTCCTGAGGTACACAGAAGTTTAATTTCCCCATAAAATCAGCAATGAATTCATGGGTCAATTCATGAGCACCATAAAATACAAACTCTACTCGGTTACAAGTACCAATATAAAAGATCTCTGGAATGTCTAGGCTATGCTTTAGATTGATGAGGCGACTTTCTAAATCCTCATTGCAGATCACTAGATTACCTAGATCTTTTAGTTCGACATGTTTATGAGTAAACGCTAATACTTTAAGATTTTTCAAAGCTCTAATCCCTCGCTTATATTTAACGGTACAAATGTAGCTTAAAAGCTTTGTGCTTGTGTCAAAAATCTGTCAAAGGGATTAATTTAGAAAGATTTTAAATAGCTGTTTTTTCTATTTAATAATCTGTTTTATAATTACTTATGTTATAGCTTGATGCTAAATGATTTTCGTCACGATACATCGTGACGAAAATTTTAAGCGATAAAACACGATAAACTATTCTTTAATACCCGTATTTGTGCTTGCAGAGTCGATGGTAACATCTTCCAATTCTTCCACATAAGGTTCTTCTTCAGAAGTAGTAGCTTCTTGAATTTCACTATCACTATATTGATAATAGCTGTCGAAGGTCTTGCTGCTTTTATTGTAAATTAATGCGTACTTGGAGTTTTTGTTCTTGACAATAATTCCATCGGCAGGAGCAGGTACTAACTTCATCTCGTCCATAAAAATTTTCTGTCCCTTTTTGAAGCTGTTAATGAGTGGCAGTTCGCTTGAATATTCCTTCCAGAATAAAATATCGCCTTTTGCCGATATGATCCAGATGGCACTACTCTGGTAGTCGTTCTTTTCTACTAGGAAAGCCATTTCTTTATTCCAACTGTCTGAATCATTGCGATCTGTAAAGTTTCCATAGCAGAAAACAGATTTAGCCCGATCTTTTATCCGGGTAAACTTGTATATAGGTTTATCATCTACGGGCTCTAGGTAGCTATTGCCCATAAATATCTTTGTAATCCCCCTTCTGTAGCGTAATGGAATGTTGTCGTATTCCGGAAGAGTGAAGATTGCATTATTCCAATGTTGATAGTCTTCTAATGAACTCCATCCATCAGCATCTTCCAGGTCTTTGGGATCGGCATTGTCAAATCCGACGGCAGCCGTGGCGGCACTATCTACCTGCAAGCCGTCGAAAGCTTGTCGCTGGCTATAATTGTAATACCCGCTACCCGCTAGAATAACCAATAGGACGGCGCCAATAATGATATATACCCTTTTCTTTTTATTTGGCTGTGCGGGTTGTTCTGCAGCGATTTCTTCAACTTCTCTTTTCATGTTTATTGTTCGGCTTAATGCTAAAAATTATACTCATCTCTTTTAAACAAGAGAAAAATAAGGTTTAAATGACTGATATTCTTTTTGTTAGATTTGTTTTTTATTTGTTCTAAGCGTTAATTGCGCTTAAAAATAGAATAATTTTTCAAAAAGTGAAATACAAGTTATATATGTGTCAATATTCAACTTATATTCGTAGCAGTTTTAAAGGAATTTGAATCATGATTATTATCAAAAAATACGTTGCCATCGTTGGACTAGTCATTTCTTTTTTGTCCAGCATGACGCCGTTCTTAAAAGTGCCTATTAAAGGAAATTGGAATTTATATCAGGTAGATGCCTATTTATTCTTTATTACATTACTTATTCTGGGGGTAACTGCCCTTTTATTTTTTGTTCGTGCAGTTCGAGCTTATCAATGGATGACTCGATTAGCCGCCTGTTGGTACCTGTTGAGTATAACAGCGGTCTGGTTTAAGATCAATAACTATTTCGGTTGGGGATTTGCCGATAAATTGCTTTCTAAATCCTTGCACATGCGCTGGGGCTGGGTTGTCTATTTGATTGGAATTTTAATGTTATTGTTGAGTACCAAGAAGGTTTCTGCGACAACTGAATAAAATAAAGCCGTTTGTCCAAATAAAACTTTCATGACTTCGCAGACACCAACAGCAATCAAAGCGGACTGGAGGTTCTTTCTGGCCAATAAGATCAAGCAGTTTCAGAAAAAAATAAGCTAGATGAAATTCATCTAGCTTATTTTTTATTTGGACGATGCGGTACGAAATGACTTTTTAGCTTGTCCAGTCCTAAATCCTCTTCAATCTTATCCAGTTCGTAAGACCATATTTTTTCATCCAAAATTTCGTTAAGGACTTTTGGATTAGTAAGATCTACAGGACGAACACGTTGTTCTCTGTTGATTGGTGAGGTCAGTTCCTGCAAACTGCCGCTATGACGTATGATCTGAAAACGGAAGGTAGGCCATTTACCAACATTTGCAAAGTTGCCTGTGTAAAACTGCATAGAGTCATGCGGTGGTATCTTATTACTGAAAATACCTTTCACTTTATTCGCTGTAGCTTCAGCGACGGATACCAGAAGCTCAAAACTCGTTTCATTGATGATGTGTAATTTGGCAAGTCCATCTTTGTGATCTCCCGAGATGGCCAAAAGTATTCCTTTTTCGATAAATCGATGTGGTGTCAGTGGTGTCGCATGTTGGTCAAGTTCATCATCTGCACGGCGCATATTACCGAAGACAAGGGTAATTTTATCCATGGGTACCGGAATCTCAAAACCAGTGTCGTCTGTAACGCCTACAATATCGTTGGGCTGCATGGATGTGATATGCCCCTCAATGGGTTCATCGACAAACCGTACTAAGTCGCCTATTCTAAATTTCATGTTTACTTTACTTTTGTGTCAATAATATATAGTAGCTTCTCAAGGTCCGCGTGGTCATTGTATAAATGAAATCCGACACGGATTCCCGAACCTCGGGGAAAGCATTTTATGCCCTCATCCAGGAGTGTTTGATAATTGTCTGGGTTGATCTGAATATTGAAAATATTACTCTGTGGACGTCTATTGATGATGCTGTCCAATAACAGTTTTCTGTCGGCAAGTTCTGTGCGGGCATCTTCGATCAATTTTTGGGTATAGGCCACAGTTTCGGCAAAGCCCCATTCCTCCAATTGAAGAAGAGACTGCTGTAGCGTTCCGTGCGATAGTGTGTCCAAATGCCCTGGTTCAAAACAGAGTTGTACCACAGATTTATTCATCCATTGATTGTTGAGGAAGCTGTAATTTTTTTGGATATCCGCATAAAGCATCGCTTTGAGTCTTTCACTTAAGAGGACAAAGCCATTACCAAAGCCAGCCATAAGCCATTTGTATCCACTTGATAATACGGCGTCAAAGCCAGAAAGTGCGAAATCAAAAAGATCTGTCCCTAAGTATTGGGTGCCGTCGCCTACAATCAACAACTCGGGATGCTGATGCTTTAATTCCTGTATGAAGGATAGATCTATTTTTAACCCCGAAATATATTGAACAATGGAAAGGATGAGAACATCTGGTTTGAATGTTGCTATTGTGTCCAATAAATTCGTTTCCAATTGTTCGTCCATCGTGACAAATTGGTGTTCAAAACCACTTAATATCGTCGGAAAATTAACGGAAGGATAATCATTATTCAGTAATAAAACCTTAGCTTGTTTTGGTAAACCTGCCAATAGCGCATTGAAGGCAAAGGAAAAACAACTTGATAAGAAGACATTTTGGGAAGGGCAATTGAAAAATTTACCGAGCGTATCCCGACAGGCATCTAAAGTTGCACCTTGCTGTTCACGTAAGGTGCTGTTCGCGTCGAAGAAATCTTGGTCTCTTTTGGCGCGCCAGGCCTTTGTTTCACGTGAAAGTAAGCCGGATCCTGGTGTGGTGAGGTAAGTTACCGCTGAAGCGATGTCAAAATGTTTACGATAGGGATTACTCATGTCTTTGGTCTTTTGTTAGTATTGCTAAATAATCTGTCAAGGAGAGGTATTCTCCGCCCATGCTTTCCAAATGATCCGTGTGAAATTGGCAATCAATTAAACGAAGTTCAATTTCTTGGGCGATGTAAATCAGAGCCGCTTTCGAAGCGTTGGCGACTTTTGAAAACATGCTTTCGCCACAAAAGACCCCATTGATTAACACGCCATAAAGCCCCCCAACCAGTATACCATCTTGCCAAACTTCCACCGAATGTGCATACCCCAGCTCCGCAAGTTTACTATATGCTTCGATCATGTCCTGTGTTATCCAGGTTCCAGTCTGATCTTTTCTATTCATAGTTGCGCAAAGCCGAATGACTTCTTTAAAGCTGCGGTCTATCGATAAGGAAAATGTTTTTTTCCGGAGAACACTCGCCATGCTCTTGCTGATCTTGATCTTGGACGGATCGATCACAAATCGGGGATTTGGGGCATACCAAAGTATCGGGCTATCATCACTGAACCAGGGGAAAATTCCGTTACTATAGGCCAGTAGCAAACGATCTACCGAAAGATCTCCACCTACGGCGAGTAAACCATCTTCTTCTGCATAGCTTGGGTGTGGAAACTCCAGTCTTTTCGTATCCAGTTCAAATACCATGGTTATTTAACATGCTGCGATAGATGGTACTATTCTGGTTGACGCGGTTCTTTGCCTATCTCTTCAAATAGTTTATCCATGTGTTCAACATATTCGTTGGTATCATCGAGGAAGAACTCCAATTGAGGAACAATCTTTACCTGGTTCTTAATTTTTGCACCCAGTTTGTAGCGTATTTCAGATGTTTTGGAACGAATGGCCTTAATATCCTCCTGTGCCGTTTTTGTGTTTAAAAAGCTCACGTAAACGCGGGCAATCGCTAAATCCGGCGTAACACGAACCCGTGTAACCGTAATAAATGCTCCAGGAGCCCATGAATTACCTTCGCGTTGAAATAATGCTGCTAAATCCTGTTGAATCACCCCAGCAAAACGTTGCTGTCTCTTGCTTTCTGTTCCCATCGTATACGTTTCTATGTTGAATATTCTCAATTATGTCAAACAAAAATAGCCAAAATTTCAATTAAAAGAGAAATTTGGCTCGACCTCTTATCGCTTACTTGACAAAAAATATACAATAAACCATCGATTGGTAGCGAACGGATTACAGCTTTGAAAACAATAAAATAAGCAGCACAAGAAAAAAGGCACATCTTGGTTTGACGTGCCTTTAAATTTCGATTCACAATTGGTTAGGTAATTTCTTTCAAGTTTTAAGACTTTGGGGTCTATCATATTTGGTTTGAAATTTCGGTGTATTTAAAGCGGTAAGTATTTACTAACCTTACCATCTTTTATTTTTTCATCTCCCTTACACTACAAACATAGGAATACTTAAAAAACTGACAAAATAACTTTTAAAAATAAAGTGAGTGGTTACTTATAATGTGTGTTTATCGCGATTTAACAAACTTTTAACATTTAATTTTTTTTGTAACGGCCCTTTTTTTTCACGAGATTTTTTGTTTTTCATCAAATTGTCCGAGCAAAATGTATGCAATCTTTGCATTGATATAACCATTTGCAATTGGTATTTTTGTAAAAATTGTATGTGATAGAATTATCAGGAGCTTCAATCAACGCTAAACCGACCAAAGGCTTTTGATAATAACGGGATCAAAAAGAAATTATACGAATGAAAATCTGGCAAAAAAATATAGATGTCGATTCTTTTGTAGAATCGTTTACGGTGGGCAATGACCGCGTAATGGACCTGCAACTTGCTGCTGCGGATGTTTTGGGTTCATTGGCCCATACACGCATGTTGAATAGCATAAATCTGATGACCGATGAGGATCTAGTGCTTGTACAAAAAGAACTGAAAAATATCTATAAAGAAATTTTAGCCGGTGACTTTCGTATTGAGGACTCGGTAGAAGATGTGCATTCACAGGTCGAAATGCTGCTTACACAGCGTATTGGAGAGGCAGGTAAGAAAATTCACTCCGGCAGATCCCGTAATGACCAGGTTTTGGTCGATCTAAAATTATACTTCCGCTCAGAGATTCAGCATATCATCCAGAATACAGAAGCTCTTTTTAATGAATTGATCCAACTCAGCGAGCGATATAAGCATATTCTGATTCCGGGATACACGCACTTGCAGATTGCAATGCCTTCATCTTTTGGATTATGGTTTGGTGCTTACGCAGAAAGCCTTGTTGATGATCTGGAGATGATGCGTGCCGCCTGGAAGGTCTGTAATAAGAATCCTTTAGGATCTGCTGCAGGCTATGGATCATCTTTTCCATTAAATAGAACGATGACGACGCAATTGCTGGGATTTGAAGACCTAAATTACAATGTGGTTTATGCACAGATGGGGAGAGGAAAGACCGAACGTATCTTGGCACAGGGCATGAGTTCCATCGCGGCGACATTGGCCAAATTTGCAATGGACGTATGTCTGTATATTAATCAAAATTTTGGCTTTATCTCCTTTCCGGCACATTTAACGACGGGATCGAGCATCATGCCGCATAAAAAGAATCCAGATGTCTTTGAGTTGATCCGTTCACGCTGTAATAAGATACAGGCATTGCCAAATGAAATTGCGTTGATGACTACCAACCTGCCGTCTGGTTATCATAGAGATCTTCAATTGTTAAAGGAAAATTTATTCCCGGCTTTTAAATCGCTGAATGAATGTCTTGAAATAGCAACTTTCATGTTGGAAAACATTTCCGTTAAAGAGAATATCTTGGACGATCCAAAATACGATTATTTGTTCTCTGTTGAAGTCGTGAACAACGAGGTTCTGAAAGGGGTTCCTTTCCGGGAGGCCTACAGGACTATCGGCATTGATATCGATGAAGGCCGTTTCAAGCCATCAAAAGAGGTAAACCATACGCACGAAGGAAGCATTGGAAATCTATGCAATGATCAGATTCAACGTATGTTCGGAGAGGTCAAAGCAACTTTTGGTTTTGAAAAAGTCGAATCAGCATTGGATGATCTTTTAAAATAAAAAATGTGCTGTGACCCTACAAAGGAAACAGCACATCAACATAAAACGGCCGGTAAGCACATGCTTACCGGCCGTTTTCTTTTCTTATTTTTTTATAGAGAACTTAAAATGTGTCTCGGAGTCGAACGATTCGCCCGCTTTTAACAGGGTTGAAGGAAATTCCGCCTGATTGGGCGTATCCGGAAAATGCTGTGTTTCCAGACAAAATCCGGCATAAGGCAAATATTTATAACCTCTTTTGCCAAAATCATTTCCCGTCATCCAGTTTGCTGTATAGAGCTGTACACCAGGCTCCGTTGTAAAAACATCCAGCTGAATGCCTGTGTTTTTTGAATAGACTGTTGCACAAGGCTGCGAAATAGGCTGGTTGTTGACATAACAATGGTCATAGCCTTTGGCAGCGATCAATTGTTCGTTATTTGCAGTAATATCTTGAACAATAGGTTTGGGTATGCGGAAGTCGAAGGCGGTGCCCTCCACAGGTACTATTGCATTTGGTATCTGGTTGTCGTCTACAAATAAGACCTCATCTGAGTTGATCTGAAGGATTTGCTGCAATACGTCGCCACTGCCTTCCCCATCCAGATTGAAGTACGTATGATTGGTCAAGTTGACGTGCGTATCGGCATCCGATTGCGCATGATATTTGATAATGATCTCGTTATTTCTGGTCAGGGTATAAGAAACCATAACTTTTAAGTTTCCTGGGAAGCCCTCTTCACCATCTGGGGAAACATAATAAAATTCGACGTGCGATTGATAAGTTACCCTTCTGTCCCAAACCTTATCATGAAAGCCCGAAATACCACCATGAAGACAATTATTGCCATTGTTTTGCGGAAGCGTATAGTGTTTTCCGTCGATTTCAAATTTACCCGCAGCAATGCGATTGGCGAAACGCCCTGCTGTGCATCCATGGTATTTCTCATCAGAATCTAGGTAGGCCTGAATTGAATCGAAGCCCAGTGCTACATCCACTAAATTTCCCTTGTTATCAGGTACCAAAATACTGACAATACGTGCACCGTAATCCGTTAAGAGTACCTGCATCCCTCCTTCGTTTTTTAATAAGAGCAAATGCGTGTTTTTGCCTTCGATTGTACCTTCAAAATGTTTTGGAATAAGTGTTTGATATTTCGTCATGATGGATCCCTATTGGTATTTAGGTTAAAGATACAGAATATAACCTGTATAAAAATGACTTTGATAACAGCTGTTTGTAAAATTTGTCATTTTGAAATGCAATCATGGATACTGTTGCAATAATGACTCCTGAATAGGTGAATAACAGGAGTAAAATATAGCGATATGCGGACAGTCATTCGGATAATTTCCGAAGCTGTATCCTATGATTATAATTGTATTTAAAGGCAAATTTATCTAAGTTTGCGCTATGTCTGAAAAAATGAATTGGAAAGATTTGCTCTCTGCAAAGCGCTGGGGTTACGAAGATCGGAGCGTAGATAGTTACCTTGTGGCCCGGTCGGAATTTCAACGGGATTATGATCGTTTGATCTTTTCATCCCCATTTCGGAGATTACAGAATAAGACGCAGGTTTTTCCACTTCCTGGTGCTGTATTCGTGCACAATAGATTGACACATAGTTTAGAAGTTGCCAGTGTGGGACGCTCTTTGGGGCGTATGTTTTATGCGCAGCTGAAAGAGGAAAATCCAAACCTGGATAATGATTACCCCTTTCTGCAAGAAGTCGGAAATATTATCTCGGCGGCATGTCTTTCACATGACTTGGGCAACCCAGCCTTTGGCCACTCGGGTGAATCCGCCATATCTACGTATTTCACAGATGGAGATGGACGTAAATACCAAGAGCAGGTCACAGCCGAAGAATGGGCAGATCTGACCCACTTTGAAGGAAATGCAAATGCCCTGCGGATTTTGACGCATGCCTTCCAGGGCAAGGATCCCAAAGGTTTTGCATTGACCTATACTTCGCTGGCTTCCATTGTAAAATACCCCTGTTTGGCAATTGATGGCCACCTTAAGAAGAGCCATCACCGCAAGAAATATGGCTTTTTTACAGAAGAACAAAAGGCGTTTGAGAAGGTTGCCAATGAATTGGGACTATTAAAAGATCCCTCTAATCCAAAGGGCTATCTGAGACATCCCCTGGTTTATCTCGTGGAGGCTGCAGATGATATCTGTTACAATATTATTGACTTAGAAGATGCTCATCATCTTAAAATATTGTCCTATCAGGAAGTCGAAGAATTACTATTGCCACTATGTGGTAAAGAAAATCTTCGTGACAGACTCGATGGATTGCTGGATACCCCAAGTCGCGTAGCATTGTTACGTGCCAAAGCGATCAATACCTTGATTAAAGGATGTGTTGATGTCTTTGTACGTGAGCAGGACAAGTTTCTGTCAGGAACTTTCGCATCAGCGTTGATGGATGCCCTAGATGAAGATATTGTTACACAAATGAACAAAATCTCGAAGATTTCCATTGCAAAAATCTATAATGCACCCACAGTTGTACAGATTGAGATTGCTGGCTACCGGGTGATGGATGCCCTATTGAAAGAATTTGTTCCGGCATACCTGAAGAAGAACAAGAACAATTACGATAAAAAGCTAGTTGCGTTAATTCCTGAACAATTTTATACGGACAAACAAGATTCGTATTCGAAAATTCGTTGTGTATTGGATTTTGTTTCAGGTATGACTGATGTTTATGCGATAGAGCTGTATCGTAAAATCAAAGGAATAACGATACCATCCATAGAATAGGGACGTTTAAGGTAAAGGGTTAAAACATCAATATTAAATTGAGACTAGCTGTAATACCCTCGGGCATTACAGCTAGTCTCGGATCGAAAATCTAACATCTCATATCTAAAATGAAGGTTGTAATTGCTGAAAAGCCCTCCGTGGCGCGTGATCTAGCTCGAGTGATGGGGGCGAAGGAAGTCAAAGACGGTTATATCGCCGGCAATGGCTATGCTTTTACGTATGCTTTTGGTCATTTGGTTCAACTCTGTACGCCACAGGCTTACGGATACAATTCGTGGACAATCTCGAACTTGCCGATCATTCCACCAACATTTAAGCTGGAGTCGAAGAAGGTGAAACGTGATGGCAAGCAGATGGATGATAGCGGAGCAGTTAAGCAACTCAACACCATAAAATCCCTTTTAGAACAGGCCGAAGAAATCATTGTGGCTACCGATGCTGGACGGGAAGGGGAGTTGATCTTTCGTAATATATACTATTTTTTGGGTTCTAAAGTTCCTTTTAAACGTCTTTGGATATCGAGTCAAACAGATAAGGCCATTAAAGAAGGATTTGCCAATCTGAAAGCAGGTGCGGAATACGATAGCCTATATATGTCTGCCCGCTCACGTTCGGAATCAGATTGGCTCATCGGTATCAATGCGACGCAGGCCATCACCTTGGCGGCGGGAAATAAAGGATTACTTTCTTTGGGCCGTGTACAGACGCCAACTTTGGCCATGATTTGTTCACGCTATCTGGAAAACAAAGATTTTAAACCCCAGGCATTTTATAAAATCCAGGCCGGGTTTGAAAAAGACAATATCAGTTTTAAGGCAACCTCCAATAAGATCGATAAAAAGGATGTTGCCGAGCAAACCATTGCGCGATTGACCGTTGGTTCCAATGCCCGTGTGGCAAAGGTGGAAGCCAAAGAAACAAAAGAACAGCCACCCTTGCTATTTGATTTGACATCGCTGCAACAGGATGCAAATAAAAAATATGGTTATTCGGCAGATCAGACACTGAGTATTGCGCAAACACTTTACGAAAAGAAGGTCATCACTTATCCGCGTACGGGCTCCCGTTACATCGGTGAGGATGTTTTTGAAGAAATTGGCGCACTTTTTCAACATTTAGCAGATACCGCAGATGAATCCATCGCGTCTATTGCAAAAAATCTGATCGGCGCAAAATTGAACAAACGTTCTGTCGATGACAAAAAGGTAACTGATCACCATGCCTTGTTGGTGACGGATGAAAAGCCGGGGCCCATGCTCAAAGAGCAACAGAACGTTTACAATATGATTGCCAAGCGTATGGTGGAAAGTTTCTCGGAAGTTTGTATAAAAGATATTACCACCGTGACAATTGATGCGCAGGGAGTTGAACTTATCGCCAAAGGTACTGTGATCAAGCAATACGGCTGGCGTCTTTCCGCGGAGCAGATCGAAGCGCCTGATGAAGATAAAAACAATGACGATCAGGATAACGAAAATGCGCAATTACCGAAGCTATTAGCCGAGGAATTATTGCAGATTCTGACCCTCGAACTTGCCGAACGTTTTACCAAAGCAAGACCCATACATACCGAAGCTTCGTTATTGAAGGCCATGGAAACCTCGGGAAAGGAAATTGAAGACGATGAGATGCGACAGGCTATGAAGGACTGTGGACTTGGTACACCTGCTACGCGTGCTGCAACCATCGAAACACTTTTCCAACGTGATTATATTAAGCGCGACAAGAAAAAACTGATTCCAACGGAAAAGGGGCTTGCGGTATACAATCTTGTAAAAGATCGTTCCATTGCCAAAGTAACTTTGACCGGTAAATGGGAGCAGAAGCTGGAGGAAATGCGGGCCAATAAGGTGTCTTATGATGTTTTTATGAAACATATTAAGGACTATACGGCCAAAATCACAAAAGAATTGTTGACACTGCGGATTTCTCTCGCACAAGAGGAAGTTAAACCTCAACAAAAAGGAAAGATAAAATGTCCGAAATGTGAGAAGGGATTGATTTTGCTCTACGATAAAGTGGCCCAGTGCGACCATTATGCCCGTGGATGTGATTTTAAGATCTGGCGGACATTAAATGGTATCTTTCTGGACGAAAAAGAGATGAAGAACCTGCTGGAGAAAGGAAAAACCTCCGAGTTTAAAGGCGTAAAAAATAACGAGGGCGCTATTGTCACTGCGCCGCTTGTATTTGAAAATTTCAAGGTTAACGTGGGATAATGGTTTACCCCACGTATTTATCTTTTCGGTTTTTATCCCCGCTGCAAAATATCCTGCAAAGCAGTTGAAATCGTTGGAAACTTGAAGGTAAATCCACTGTTCTCCAACCTTTCAGGTAATACCCAACGGCTTTTTAAAAGCAGCTCTGTCTCCGTGCCAATTAAAGCCGCACCTATTTCCAGTAGCCATTTTGGAGATGGTAGGCCAATTTTACGGTTCATTACCTGTCGAAAAGTTGCCATAAAAGTCTTATTCGTAATCGGGTTGGGTGCCGCACAATTTATGATACCGGCGATGTCATCACGACCCTGTAAGAATAAAATGATTTGAAATAGATCTTCAATATGAATCCAGCTAAAATATTGCTGACCATTTCCCTGTATTCCACCGAGGCCAGTACGAACGAGGTTTTTAAAAGGAAGGATGACCCCTCCATCTGCGCCCAAAACTATCGCCATCCGAAGCGCCACCTGTCTTGTCTTTTCCGATTTGAAGTCGAAAAAGGTTTTTTCCCATAATGTTGCAACATCAACGGAAAAACCTGTTCCGATCTCCCCCGAATTTTCTGTCATTGGACGATCTTCGGCGTGACGATAGATGGTGGCGGTACTCGCGTTTAGCCATAGCTTTGGTGGATTGGTACAGCCTGCTGTGAGCTCGCCGAGAAGCGTAGTCGTTGCTGTTCGTGAGGAAAATATTTCGGCCTTATTTTTTTCGTTATACCGACAGTTGACAGATTTTCCGGCTAGATTGATTAGCATCGCTGCATTTTCCAGTGAATCGGAAATAGCGGATCGATCGGTCCAAAGGATATTGCCCGGCCGACGGCCAATGATGATCACCTGATAGCCTAATGTACGAAATCTCTCGGAAAGATATTGTCCAACAAAACCTGTTCCTCCAGCGATGACTATTTTACGCATGGCAAGTGTGTTTACAGTCCAGTTCATGATGCTACATCATTAATTTGATCAATTTAATTAATAAATCTCCACCGCTTGTATTGAAAATCTTGTTGGCAATAGTTTCGAGTTGATCCGTCAGATTTTGGATGTCCTTTACCGTTTTATGGAACTCCTTACCTTCTGCAGTCTGGTCCTTTTCGGTATTCTGGCTTATATCCTTTAGAATATCCATTACGGGGTCAAGCTCTTTCTGCTTACGCATCACTGCAATTTTCATCGCCCATTTTAAGACCTCTTTCTCTGCGACGAAATATTCCTTTCGATCACCAGCAATATGTTTTTTGTAGACAATACCATAATCGATCAATTGCCGGATACTCATATTGGCATTCCCGCGGGAGATCACTAACTTTTCCATAATCTCATCTGTAGACATGGGATTGCTTGCAGAAAGGAGTAGGGCATGAACCTGAGCAACAGATTTGTTGATCCCCCATTCAGAACCTAATGCGCCCCAGGTGTCTATGAACTGTTGTTTTGCTTCTTGTAATTCCATCGTGCTTTTATTTTGCCAATACCTCAATTTATTTTTATCGGACTATTGAACCGATCGGCTTTCCCATCCTTTTTGTGATTGCCTATATCAAAGGTATTTAAAGTTTTTGAATTTTCAATAATTTCTGAAAATAAAATAAGTTTAAGAATGCAAGTCACCATATCGTAATAAGAATTTGCTTTTCTTGCGGACTTTTCGATTTGTTTTAACTTTGCCAGCATTATGGCGACAACTTTGTATAATCCATTCAAACAATTTCAGTTTGATTCAGATATTTGTTTTTTAACAGGGAATAAGCTTCAGTCGGAAGAAGAATCCATTCAGGTGTTTCCTGTATGGATGATGAAATCTTTTCAATTGGAAGATAAACCTTTTAAAATGCTGGATGAGAATCTGGTTACTTACAAATCGTTGAAACTACCGTGTTCCATGGCTGCAGCCGAAGCTATTGAGCAAATGGAGCGTGCGGTAGAACAGTCGTTTGAACAAGGCTATGAAGCCGTCAAACAGCTGGATCCATTACTATTGTTTCAATGGATGACAAAAATCATCTATGGGGTGGTTTTTAATGAAATTCTTGCGGGAATTCAGCAGCAAAAAGCTTCTGGTGAAGATATGAACTTTTCTCAGGCGCTTGCACAGCGTTTTACGAATCTACATGCGATGTTACAGTCTCTGGTTGTACCGATGGAGTTTGAAAATACATTCCCATTTTCATTGGTTGTTGTACCTGTTGAGAATGCACCGGATACATTTATGTATCGTGATGAAATCAATACATTGATCTTCTCGATCCGTATGAAGGACTTTGCTGTAGTTGCCTGTCTTCAAGATAATGCGACAAACAATATTTATCACGAAGATATTCTCAAAGTCATTGCGGGCAAAACATTACACCCGATCCAGTTTGAAGAATTGTGTGCACGCTATTTTTATTCAGCCTACTTATTTAATCGTCTGCCAGATTATACCTATCTAAACACCCCGCAAAAAGTCTATGTTGAACCTATGCCATTAGCGGATATGTCGATGAAACCTATCTTTGATCATTGGCAAAATAAGACTTATGGCCAAGTTTTGGAAAATTTTTGGAAACCTTGGGGATTGACTTTATTCGAGATTATTAAAAATCCGGAGCATCCGATCAGTTTTCTTGTTGATGAAACAGGGGCGTTTAATGCAGAGGTTGCTATGCCGCTCAATTAGTCCGGAGGATTTAAAGCAATAAATTATCTTATACAAGCGTTAAATGGTACGATTATGGATAGGATAGATTATGTATTTAACTGGATTTAAGACTTTTTTTTCAATTCTACTTTTTATGGTATTGTGTACTTCTGCAAGTGCACAAGTGATTGCTAAACGGGATATTCCTGCAGACAGTATTGCACAGAACGTTGATGATTTTCCCTATTTCAAGGGCGGGGTGGTGGCCTGGTCCAGATTTTTGCAAAATAACCTGGATTTGTCGGGAACAATCAGGGCAATGGACAGTGTGGCCTATGCAAAATATGGATCTCGGCAGACGGCAATTCTGAAATTTATTGTTTGTGAAGATGGAGCGATCTGTAATATTGAAATCGAGAATCCCGATAAAGTGAGTCCCGAGTTTGCAAAGGCTGTGTTGTCTGCTATGCGCAGATCGCCACAATGGATGCCGGGACAGGTCAAAGGAAAACCAGTTAAAACAAGATTTAGACAGCCTGTAGTAGCTGTAATTGAATAAATTTGAATAGAAAATAATCGCTAAAATTTTCACCATTTATAAGATAATATGTCATTTTGGGATAAAGTCAAAAAAATTATGAGCGGCGAAGAGGAAGAATCTCCGTCCGAAAAAAAAGATACAGAAATTACTGCTGGAGGGTCTACGGTCTACCGTTATGAAGATCAATCTGATGATAAGGATCCAAAAAACCTATTTCCGGAGGTACAATGTGTTTATCTGGATGAAATCGAGGAGCATTTGACCAAATATATTGCCGAACCCGATATGGTGTTCCATGAAATTATCTCCGAACTTGTTCATATCGATGTGCATTGGATTAAACCAAGTGCAAACTATCCATTCCATATATTGGTTACTTCAGGCATGAGTGATTTGGCTATGCATGTTCCAGATGAAGTGGAAAACAAAGAGTCTTATGAACGGGCGGAGCTGATGGTCGTGTTGCCCGCAGATTGGAAGATCGGAGAAGAGGAATTTCAGGATGACAACAATTATTGGCCGGTCTACTTTTTGAAAAGATTAGCGCGGTTTCCACATGAGTACAAAACCTGGTTGGGATATGGGCATACCATTCCCAATGGGATGGAAGCCGAGGATATTGCAAATACAGGTTTCGGTTGTATGTTGCTGCTTCCACCTATGCTAAGTTTTGATGAGGAATTTTTGGAGTTAAAGACCAAAGATGGTAATCTGATCAATTTTTATGCAATGATCCCTGTATATAAAGAAGAGATGGATTACAAACTTGAAGAGGGTACAGATGCACTCTTAGACCTGTTTGATGAGTATGGAATTTCAGAACTGGTCGATATTGACCGTCCCAATGTATGTAGAGATAGATAGTTTATAAAAAAATAAGCAATACTATAGGCTACATTGAAGCTTTTTAGCATTGCTTATTTTTTAGGAAATACTCTTTTCTATAATTGCTATCGTTTTATTGATATCCTCATAACTCACATTAAGGTGCGGTCTAAAACGTATACTTTTCTCTCCACAGCCTAACATAATCAGTTTATTTGCATAGGCATTTTTGATAAATTCATTGCGTGCAGCTTCCGATGTGAAATCCAATGCAACGAATAAACCCTCTCCTCGTAAATTGGACAGCTGCGGTTTTTTCACTAGCAGTTCCTGGAGCTTATCTTGTAGATAGTGCCCTTTTTCTGCTGCATTTTGAACGAGATTTTCTTGTTCTATGACTTCAAGAATTAATTTAAAGCGGAGCATATCCATAAAATCACCACCAAATGTTGAATTGATACGACTGGACTCTTTAAAGACATGATGTTCCACCTGATCAAATTTTTCCTTACTCGCCAGTATACCACATACCTGTGCTTTTTTGCCGAAGGCAATGATATCGGGAATTACGTTGTAATGTTGGTAAGCCCACATTTTCCCCGTAATGCCCAATCCGGTCTGTACTTCGTCAAAAATCAATAGGATCTGATTTTCATCACAGATTTGACGAAGCTGTACGAAAAATTCCTTTCGAAAATGGTTGTCGCCACCTTCGCCCTGTATCGGTTCAATAATGATACAGGCGATATCGTTGGGGTTGGCGGCAAGGGCTTGGCGTATTTCTGAGACAGCCTTTTCCTCCAAAGTAATGGTCTGCTCAATATGTTCGCTTGTTAAGGGGTAGCTCAACTTCGGATTGGTAATGCGTGGCCAGTTGAACTTTGGAAAATAAAGGTATTTTCTGGGGTCTTGTGTATTTGTTAAGGACAGGGTATAACCGGATCTGCCATGAAAAGCCTGTTTAAAGTGAATGACCTGGCTGGCTTCCTTTTGTATTCCCTGTGCAAAATTAAGCCTTGTTTTCCAGTCAAAGGCAGCTTTTAAAGCATTTTCCACGGCGAGTGTTCCGCCTGATATGAAAAAGGCATAGGAGAGTTCTTTCGGTATGGCTACGCGGTCAAAAGTGTCGACAAAATCAGCAAACTCTTTTGGGTAAATATCAGACATGGCTGGCTTATTGACGGCCATTTTGCCTAAGAAGTCACGTTGTTCGACCAAATGTGGATGATTGTAACCCACGGCCATAGAAGCAAACATACTGAACATATCGAGGTATTCATCCCCATTTTCATCCACGACATAAGAACCATGGG
Source organism: Sphingobacterium sp. UBA6317 (assembly GCF_002440385.1). Classification (NCBI taxonomy): domain Bacteria; kingdom Pseudomonadati; phylum Bacteroidota; class Sphingobacteriia; order Sphingobacteriales; family Sphingobacteriaceae; genus Sphingobacterium; species Sphingobacterium sp. UBA6317. The sequence continues at coordinate 57,564 of NZ_DJTD01000031.1, forward strand.
ATTTTTCCATATCCATAACCAAAGGAAATCCATCGGCCAATATATGTTTGCTTAATCTTTCATGTACGTTGCTCATAATTTTGTGTGTAAATGGTTTATAAATCAAATTTGATACCTTGTGCCAAAGGTAGGTCAGTCGTATAATTGATGGTATTTGTCTGACGGCGCATATAGGCTTTCCAGGCATCTGACCCAGATTCCCGACCTCCGCCAGTCTCCTTTTCGCCTCCAAAAGCACCTCCGATTTCGGCTCCTGATGTGCCGATATTGACGTTGGCGATACCGCAATCAGAGCCAGCAGCACTCAGAAATAGCTCGGCTTCCCTTAGGTTGTTCGTCATGACGGCAGAAGACAATCCCTGTGCGACGCTGTTTTGTAGGTCTATGGCCGCACTGATATCTCCCTTGTATTTGATTAAGTAAAGAATAGGGGCAAAGGTCTCATGCTGTACGATTTCATAATGATTTTCGACTTCGGCAATAACAGGCTGTACATAACAGCCACTTTCATAGCCCTTGCCTTCAAGTACCTTTCCCTTGATCAGCATTTTTCCCCCCTGTGTTTTAATTTTGTCCAGTGCGTTTAAGTATGATTTTACGGCGGCTTTGTCAATCAATGGTCCTACATGATTTTTCGTGTCCAAAGGGTCACCAATTTTTAACTGACCATAAGCTTTGGTCAGTTGTTTTTTGACATTGTCATAAATGTGCTCATGGATAATAAGTCTTCGGGTGCTTGTACAGCGTTGTCCGGCTGTACCTACGGCACCAAATACAGCACCGATGATGGTCATTTTTAAGTCTGCGTCTGGAGTAACGATGATTGCATTGTTTCCACCGAGTTCCAAAAGTGTTTTACCGAGGCGTTGTGCTACGGCGACGGCGACTTCTTTTCCCATGCGCGTGGATCCTGTTGCAGAAATCAAAGCGATGCGGTTGTCTGCCGAAAGCCACTCGCCAACTTCTCTGTCGCCCATGACGAGGTTGGATATTCCCTCGGGCAGCCCGTTGCTGTGTAGGATTTCTGCAAGTAATTTTTGGCAAGCTATGGCACATAGCGGTGTTTTTTCGCTGGGTTTCCAGACGACAGTGTTGCCGCAGACCAGTGCGAGGGCGGTGTTCCATGCCCATACCGCCACCGGAAAGTTAAATGCTGTAATAATACCTACAACGCCCAAAGGATGATATTGGTCGTACATGCGGTGCCCGGGGCGTTCCGAATGGATGGTGTTACCATACAGTTGGCGAGATAGGCCTAACGCGAAGTCGCAGATATCGATCATCTCTTGCACTTCCCCCATGCCTTCTTGGTAAGATTTACCCATTTCATAGGAAACTAATTTTCCGAGAATGGGTTTAAGTTCACGGAGCTTGTCACCCAATTGGCGAACGATATCTCCTCTTTTTGGGGCAGGTAGTAGGCGCCATTGTAAAAAAGCATCTCCGGCTTGCTTAATGACCGCTTCGTAGTCCTGACGATTGCTGCCTTTTATTTTTGCGATGAGCTTTCCATCGACAGGTGAAAAGGATTCGAATTCTTTACCCTCGGAAAACCATTGTTGTCCAGTTGATGATCCTAAATTCTGAGAAGATATTCCAAGTGTTTTAAGCGCTGCTTTTATCATAATGGTTTATTTTATTCGTGGATTAGTTTAAATATATGAAATAAATTTTTTAATGACAAGTTTGTGCTGAATATTGTTCAGTGGAAAATAATCGTTATCTTAGATAAGCTAATGTAGACTATATCATGATCAAACAAATTAATATCGATTATTACCAGGTGGACGATTTATTGTCCGAAGAACATAAACTGATACGGCAGTCTGTCCGTGATTTTGTGAAAACAGAGATAAAGCCTTTCATTGAAGATGCGGCGCAGGAGCACCGTGCTATTGCGGGTTTGATGCCTAAATTGGGAGCAATTGGAGCCTTGGGACCTTATATTCCTGCTGAATATGGCGGGGCGGGATTGGATCAGATTTCCTATGGCTTGATTATGCAGGAATTGGAAGCCGGTGATTCGGCAATTCGTTCGGCGGCATCGGTGCAATCCTCTTTGGTGATGTTTCCGATTTATACCTTTGGTAGTGAGGAGCAACGTCGTAAATATTTACCGCGGTTGGCATCGGGGGAGTTGGTCGGTTCTTTTGGGCTTACTGAGCCTAATCATGGTTCTGATCCGGGTGGAATGGAAACGAAATTGACGGCAAAAGGAGCTGGTTTTTTATTAAATGGAGCAAAGATGTGGATTACAAATTCGCCTATCTGTGATATTGCCGTCGTTTGGGCGCGAGATGAGGCCGGGAAAGTACGGGGAGTTATTGTTGAGCGCGGAATGGCTGGTTTTGAAACTCCGGAGACCATGCATAAGTGGTCGTTGCGCGCTTCCAAAACAGGTGAATTGGTTTTTCATGATGTTTATATCCCTGCCGAAAATATACTTCCTGCTGTAAATTCAATGCGTGGCCCACTTTCCTGTTTGAATTCGGCCCGCTTTGGAATTTCATGGGGCGTGATCGGAGCAGCAATAGACTGTTATGAAACTGCGGTTCAATATGCGTTGGAGCGACATCAGTTTGAAAAGCCAATTGCCGGTTTTCAATTGCAGCAAAAGAAGCTGGCGGAATTTCTGACAGAAATTACCAAGGCGCAGTTGCTGTCGTGGCGTTTAGGAGTACTCAAGAATGAGGGGCGTGCTACTCCTCAGCAAATCTCCATGGCAAAGCGGAACAATGTGAATATGGCGCTGCAGATAGCGCGTGAATCTAGGCAGATTCTTGGCGGAATGGGGATTGTCGGTGACTTCCCAATAATGCGACATATGATGAACCTAGAGTCTGTAGTTACCTATGAAGGGACGCATGATATTCATTTATTGATCACAGGACAAGATATTACGGGGCTGAACGCTTTTTCTTAATCTTTTTCTTCGTACGAACACGCTTTATACAGTAATAAACGATGCTATGATTTATTGAATTTTTAGTCAATAAAAGGTGGCATCGTTTGTGTATATTTTGCTGCATTAGTGTGGATTCGTGGATGCTTCTACATCATGTTAATGCCTATGTAATTTTATTACTTATATAATTTTGTTAGCGCTAATACTTATATAATTATGTGGTGTTAATACTTATTATGTAATAAGGATTCAATAGACCTCATTTGTCCCTGTAGGTATATTCTATCGTTCTCTTTTGGTCATTCCATGTGAGCGCTATGATCAGTCGCCGTTCAAGCCGATAACAGGCTAACTTCTTCATAAGCATTGTATTTAATTCCGATGCTTGAAATCAGTACGGCAAATCAGTACCGCGAAATGGTTTTTTCCTTCGTTATAGCGTGTTTTTCCGAGTTGTTTTCGTGTTGCAGCGTCGCTGCGGAGTTTTTCGGCTGCGGTTCGGATTGGCGTTGGTCTTTTTAGGGGCATCCGGGGGATATGGTCGCGTTCGGAGCGTCATTTGCCCGTGTTGGCAGCGGGGTGAGTGCGGGCTTAGACTCGGACTCAACACGGACTCAACACGGTTGCAGGGCAAATCTGCCCCGAGCATGGTACGAAGCAGGTGGAGATGGGAGCCGAAGGTTCCCGCAAGCCCTGCGCAGCAGCCGGAGCCCTGTCCACGAGGCGGAACCCTAGTTTGCCCTAAATGAGCCATGCTTCCCCAATAAATAAAGAAAAGTTGAGGGC
>NZ_DJTD01000046.1:0-122461 GCF_002440385.1 Sphingobacterium sp. UBA6317
TTTTTGAGACAGCCCCTTTTTCATGCAATTTTATACGTATTCCGCTGCCACATCATTTTAGAGATTCAATTCTCAACGGGTCTGATTTGGCTTTTTGAGCATTTTCTTTTTTATTGGCCTCATTCTTTTTTGAAGTATGGATGTTATCGTATGAGGCATGCAATTCAATCTTTTGTATAATGATGCCTCAAGGGCCGAGACAGATCGCTTTTAGAAGTGTATGGAGTGAATGAAACATTATGGCGAGCAGATCTCCGGGAGCGTGCCTCTCTAATAAATAAGAGCAGAGTTTACCCGACATCAATATAGCTGATGGGTGTATGCTATTATTGTTGGCTGATTTCGCTAGAATAGGCAGTTATAAAAGGAAACTAAAAAACCCTTTGAACCAGTAGGAGCAAAATAGTTAAAGCAAAAAAAGGAATGAAGTTTGAAACTCCATTCCTTTTTTTATATTGATTTAATTTCGATTAATAAATCGGAGTAAACATCCAAGTATCGTCAAAACGAGATGAACCGTTAAGTCCAGTAGTGATGTAACCGTTGTTTCCTACAGCGAAACCAACAGCATCTTGGCGTGCTGAACCAGCGAAAGCGCCGTTATCATTTGTCCAGTAGTCACCAGAAATATTATATTTCCATGTACTATTGATTACTGCATTTTTGTAACCACCAACAACGAATGGTGTACCATTGATCGCGAACGCAGAGGCATTTGAACGAGTCAAATCGTATGTATATGAATTATCAGCTCTATTGATATCGTTCAATTTAGTCCATTTGCTACCATCAAATTTATAGAAATCTTTTGGGTAAGAACCGTTAGAAATACCACCACCTACATAGGCTACATTATTGACAACAAAAGAGAAAGCTGCTTTTCTTTTCGCTGAAAAAGGAGCATCACTAATTGCTTGCCAAGTATTAGCAGCAGGATCATATTTGTAAAACTCATTGGTATTTGTTGTTCCACCACTAACTACAGTTTCACCGGTTCCAACATAAGCCGCACCGTTTAAAGTAAAAGCTACTGCATTAGACAAAGCAATAGGAAGTGGAGCAATGCTTGACCAAGCACCTTTTCCGCCGTTAGCTGTAGGGTCAAATTTGTAGAAATCTGTTAGGTTGTTTGTTCCGTCATTTCCACCACCAACATAACCGACATTACCAATGGAAAAGCCGATGGCACCGTTTCTCTCAACACCTGTGAAAGGTGCTTTTTCAGCCCAAGTATCTGATGCTGCGTCATACGCATACGTGTCTTTCACGCGGAATGGTTTACCACCAGCGTTACTTGCTAGACCAGTAGTGACATATGCAACATTATTTATCAAAAAGCTAGCAGCAGATGAAGTTTGTGGCCCTTTAAAAGCAGCTTTTGCAAACCATTCATCTGATTTGGTTGTGCTGTCGTCACTTTTTTTACAAGAAGAGATAGTTGTAACTGTAAATACAAAAGCTAATAAAACGAGTAGCCAATTTTTCTTGTTCATAAATTATTGAAATTTAGTATAAAGGATGTTTAATTTAATTTTCGGATCATTTTCATTATCTTTTGCCAATATTAATCTATTTCCAGTTGAAAACAAACCCGATGTTGGTAAAGATAGATATAATGAAGTATTATTGTATGCTGTTGTTTTAATTTTTGTCAAATATTCAATCAAATTGAATGTATAAGTACCATTAGAACCAAAATCATTGCCGCGCACTAATGTCGCCTGTTGCGTTGTTGTCGAATATGGAGACGTTAACAAACTGATCGGATTCCCATTATTACTTGCCACCATTAAAACCAAACTTTGAGGCTGATCAAAAATACTTGCGGCGCCATTAGGGACTTCAATGACAAGCTCTGCCTTATTAATCGCAATGGATGGATTGTTCACCAATTCTAATAACGTTGGAAACTCAATTTTTGCTACAACACCAGTTGAGCCCTCTAAAAATACATTTCCATCAGTTTGTTGACTCGCAAGTTGAGGATTTTTTAAGGTCAACGGTGCAAATTTTGTTGCAGAGCGATCCGCTTCAATTTGATTGTACTGGTAAGCTTTGTTGTCAATGGAAAAATATTGTTTGCCAACAGATTTTGTACCTTCATTATTCAGGAATGAATAATGGACCTGTAAAAATACAGTGTCTTTGAATCCAATAACTGCCGTATTGCTATTGTCAGGGACAAGTGCCAATCCTTTGAAATACTCTTGGAAACTTGTACTATTTTGAATCCGGTTGTCATTATTTTTGATCATTGTAAACAACTCATTGCTAATGCTGTTGTTGAATCTAAAAAATAAAGAATCTGCCGATTGTATACGCGGTTTAAAGGAAAGTTGTGCCAATGGCGTATTTTCATAAGCAAACTTTTGTTTACTGAATATTGCCGCAGAAGTGACAAAAACAGGACGTTCATCAACAGGTTTGGTTAAATCAATCTGTGTTTGCGTAATTTCTTCTGTGACACGGTGTACTGCTATCTTTTGTACTTTCGTTGTATCACCGTAAAAATATTTGTTTGGCTTTAATACCAAGGTCACAGAATCCAAGGTAGCATCGTCAGGTATAGAAGCATTACTTATCGTTCCTACTCCTAGGCGCATATAGGCGGTAGACTTCATACTACCCGTAACAGCATTGCTATTCTTTCCTACGAGCATTGTTCCAGTAGCAGAAGTCGGAATATCGTCCAATTGATAAGTCGAAACTTTGGCGGAAACCGTATCAATTGGTACTAAACCGATTGTTTCATCTCTTGAACTATCCAATGAGAGCGAAATGTCTTTATTACAACCAACAAAAGCGGCCAATGTAAAAAGTGGAAGTAAAAGTTGAATACTACGTCTCTTAAAGTCTTTAATCATATTAATTTTTGAATAGTGCAAAAGTAATCAATGCGAACTGTTAATCAGTGTTATATTTTGTTAAATATGGTTAATTACCACAGCGATTGCAAATCTAGTAATTTAAATTTGTTTTAGTTATGGGTAGAAGATTTAAATTACTGATCAGTTTGATCGTTTTAATAGGGGCAGGAATTACTGTAGTGCTAGGCTTTTGGCTTTATGGAAGTTATACCAATCGTCGCGACCTGTTCCTTTCTACCGCAGAGCGTTCACTCTTCAATGCTGTTCAGGAGGCATACCAAGCGCGCAATGGTGATCGGAAGTTAGATGGCCCCGAGGCTGATCGGAATCGCCTCCTCCAAGATGTAAAACGAGAGCTTCTGGGCTTATTGCCAGCTGCTGAACTCGATAAGGCTTTACAACGTGTAAGCGCCGAACGACCTAAAAACGAGCGATTTGATCGCGAGATCCACAGTAGGCGGGAGAAAATGTTTCCCAAAGGCCGCGAAGGGCAAGGCGCAATTATCCCGCCCTTTCTGTTCCGGGACTTTGAGATGAACAAAGCTAATCTGGATTTGATCGAAAGGAAGTTTAAAGAATCCCTGAACAATAAGAGCATAGCAGTACCATTTGAAATGGCTATTGTCACGATTCCACACGATCAAATCAAAGATGTACGACGCAAATACCGCGAAGCAAATCTTGCTTGGACGAGACCCATGATGGTTAATCCCATAAAAAATGAATTTCTTGTTATCAAGTTTCAGGAGGATTGGAAGTATTTGCTGTATAGCTTAAGTTGGCAGCTGTTGATCTCACTGCTTTTGATTGGACTGCTGCTTGGGACATTCTTCTATTTGATGAAAACCATTCTCAACCAAAATAAGATGGCCGAGCTGCGTAAGAACTTTGTCGATAACATGACGCATGAACTAAAAACACCGGTTTCCACTGTGATGGCAGCTATAGAAGCGATACAGTTGTATGGTGTGCAGGATGACCGGGAAAAGATGAATCGTTATCTGAATATCTCCAAAAAAGAACTGGAGCATCTGTCCAATATGATTGAAAAAGTGCTTCAGATGGATATTGATGCAACGAGAGGGATTGTGCTGCAGCGTTCTGATTTTGATCTTGTCGCGATGGTGAAAGGAGCCATTGAAGTTGCGCAGCTGAATAAGGCCAAGCAAGTGGACTTTAAGCTCATTGCCGTTCCAAGTGAGATAAGGATCAATGGCGATGAAGCCCACTTAAAAAATGTGATCAATAATTTACTGGAAAACGCGATAAAATATGCTGGACAGCACGTTTATATAGAGGTAGAAGTGAAGGAAATGAAAGAAAATGTCCATATTCGTATTACAGATAATGGTAACGGAATATCCGCAGAATACCATAATCAAATCTTTGATATGTTCTTTCGGGTTCCTTCCGGTAATCTGCACGATGTGAAGGGTTTTGGCTTGGGGCTTGCTTATGTCAAGCAGGTTGTAAAAAGGCACGAGGGCAAGATCACAGTGGACAGTGAGCTGGAAAAAGGGAGTACCTTTAATATCCGATTACCTTACAAATAAAAAGCAATATTTATATTTCAGAAAGAAAATAGGGCCGTTTATCGGACAGTAATTAGGCTGATTTATCCTAAAGATTTCTTAGAAACAAAGCCGAAATATATTTTGATTGAATGACAACGCTATGATTGAAATTTTATATGTAGAAGATGAGCCAAGTCTTGGGATGATCGTTGCCGATAGCCTGGAGGCGAATGGATTTAATGTCACCCATTGTAGCAATGGTCATGAAGCCTTGGAAGCATTTACAGCAGCTCGGCCGGATATTTTGGTCGTAGATGTCATGATGCCCGTGATGGATGGCTTTACATTGGCAACAAAAATACGCGAATCAGACACGCAGATACCCATTATCTTCTTGACGGCCAAAGTGCAGACAGAGGATGTTGTAAAGGGATTTCGTTTGGGCGGAGACGATTACGTCAAAAAACCGTTTAAGATTGAAGAATTGGTTGTGCGGATAGAGTCCCTGTTAAAAAATAGCCCCAAAATGCTGTTCGGCCAAAAGCTGATGATAGGAGACTATAGCCTCGATAGCCTAAAACATCAGTTGACCTATCAAGGTGAGGTGCTTAAGCTGTCTTTCCGTGAAAGTGAACTGCTGCGGAAGTTATACGAACAAAAAGATAAGGTCATCCCACGCGAGGATATCATGCGCGCCTATTGGAGTCATGATAAATATTTTACGGGACGAAGCTTGGATGTGTTTATCAGCCGGATACGAAAATACCTCAGTCAGGATGACCGCATCAAGATTACCAATGTCAGAGGAGTTGGCTATATGCTTACTGTTGATTGATTGATTGATTGATTGATTGATTGATTGATTGATTGATTGATCGGAGTGTTCCACGTGGATTGGCAATGGTGCATATTAACGACGGGTTTTCATTTCTCCTTTTCTGCCGAGTCCCCGAATATGGTAGGTAAAACTTAATATGGCGTAGCGTGTTATTGCATTTGATTGGGATACACGTACCCAAAGATCATTGACCTGCTGATTGATGTTTTTATTGTCATTAAATAGATCAAATACCGTGAGATTGATCTCGGCATTCCTACGTTTGAACAATTTCTTGCCGATAGAGACATTCCACAACAAACTTGTCGTACTTGGTGAATTCAGGATGCTGCCATTGTAAAGGTAGTTGAACGTTGAATTGAGCGTCCAAGTTTTTAATAAAGTCAATGCAATGGAATTACCAATGGTATGTTTATAGACCGAATAATTCGATTTTTCGCTGGCTGAGTTCTTGGAGAAGGCGATGTTTCCATTGTAATCCAGTCCGATAATGACATCCTTACTGAATGCCGTGTTTACACCGACCCGTTGACTCAGGCCGTACGTTTGCGCATTGACCTTTTCGAGATTCAATAAGGTGTAATTCTGGTTGAAATAGAGGTTATTGTTTAGGTTGAAGTTAAGTTTCCATGGTTCAAGGCGGTATCCAAGGCTATTTTGCCATTTGAGATTATAGACCCCATTGAAATTTTCGGGCCTGATGTATTGCCCACCAGGCCCGAGTATAACTTCCGCTGCGATCGTAAATGCTGAATCTGTGGTGAAAATGGTATTGGAGATTTTATGTTCAATAAAATCTGCTGTAATGTCAGAGGTGAAACTTCTGCCCGAGCCTTTATTGATCGATCTAAATTGTACCACAAGGTTATGGTCATATTCTTGCTTAAGATCCGGATTTCCCGAGCTAATGCGTAGTGGATTTTGATTGTCTATAAAATCTTGCAATTGCTCGATGGAAGGGGTATTTGTCTTTGCATTATACCGAAACTCGACCCGAGTATCCTTATTGAAATTATATTGGAAGTTGAGGTTAGGTAGTAGGCTATTGAAGCGGCTTTTTGTGGTCAGTATATTCGGAAACAATTTATCATTGACCTGTGAAGCCGTCTGATAATCTAAACCAATCTGAAATCTTATGCTATCCTTTTTGTTAAATAAGTAGGAAACCCCACCACTATGGTAAACAAAATCATTCCGGAATTCATTGGAAAGACGATTTTTTAATTCCCCTAGCTGGCCTGTTTCGGCCAGAAATTCATAGGTCCTGCGGTCCGAATAGCGTGCCGTATTCCGAAACGTATAATTCCCTTGCAACCGGGAATACTTACCGAGCATCTCGGTATAGGCTATCTTTGAGCGAAAGCCGTTATTGTCACCCATGGTATAGTTCCTATTGTTGACGGTGTCGACCCGGCTGAATAAGCCCTCTTTATAATAGGAGTTTAGCGCAAAATTTTCCGCATGACTCTTGTTGCTGTTAAATGAACCATTGAAATTAAAACTGATCGTGCGCCCAGGTTTGTTGAGTCTCCGCATGTAAGTGAGGTCTCCGCCCCAGTTGAAGTTTTCTCCAAAGCTCTTATTCCTACGGTCGGAACTATTCAGCATTTCTGCTAGATTTAACAAGGTATTGCCTGTGGAACTTGTATTCCTATCGTTACTTTGATAGGAGAAATTAGGCTGAAAGTCCAGTTTCTGAATCGAATCTATCTTCCAGTTTGCGCGGATAGATAAAGCATGATTGTTGCCGTAAGTACTGTTTAATTGATCTTGATTGTTGATTTGGTTGGCCCGGTTACCTGCCGTATATTCTGTTTTATTTTGGCTGACGATGTTATTGTCCGTATAGTTGTAGGTATAATTCGCATTGAAGTCCATGCGGTCATCGAAAAAGCGATCCAAGTAGTTGAAACCGGCGTTAAAGCGCGTCGTCACCCCTTGTCCGGTACGTCCTCTGGTGTTTCCGCGGGTCGCAAAACCATTGGGCTGATTAACATTGTTGGTATTGATGTCAATTGAATATTGCCGTTTGGGGTTCATTTTGGTTACCTGTGTATTGACGGCATATTTTCGGTCGGGACCCGCACCTCCGGAGAGCTTGCCAAAATAGGATTTTCTTTTATCAGGCTTGGTGACAATATTGATCACTTTCATGCGTTTTCCATCGTCAAAACCACTAAACTTGGCCTGCTCGGTTTTGTCATCGATAATTTGGATCTTGGCGATAACATCGGCCGGAAGGTTTTTTAGGGCAACCTTAGGATCGGTGCTAAAAAACTCCCGACCATCAATAATAATCTTATTGACAGGCTCGCCCTGCGCTTTTACATTGCCATCTTCATCAATTTCAACACCAGGAATCTGTTTGACCAATTCGTCAGCATCTGCAAAATCCTGCGTGATATATTTCTTGGTGTCAAACTCCAGCGTATCTCCTTTAACCTGTATACTGCTCGAAGAAATGTTAATTTCATCCAGTACAATCTCGGCATTAGTGAGTTTAAACATTAAATCGATTGTTTGCCCGATTAGTTTTACACGCCGAAGATCCATGCTGTAGCCCATCGGCTGTGTACTGACCAAATAATCTCCGTTGGGAAGTGTACTGCTGCTGAATCTGCCCAAAATGTCTGTCGGAACCTGGACTTTACTGGAATCTTTTACCGCTATAATGGTGATGCTTGCACCTCTGATAGGCTGCGAAGTCGTATTGTCAAGCAGCTTGCCCGTAATATACTGTTGGGCTTGCCCGTTTTTCCCCAATAGCGATAAGCAGATAGAAAAGAACAAGATGGTCCAAAGTTTGATCTTCATCGGTCGAGGTGCAAATGTGTTTTAATGTGTTGTTGACGGTTATATAATTTTATTTCCCAAAAATATGGCACTATTTGTTACGAATTATTATCATTTTAGTTACAATAACCCCAAGTGAATGGAAAGATTAGATATATTTGCAGTAGAATTATAAAATCAACTGAACAAGTCCGTATAACGATCGAGTGATATGCGGATATAGATTAAAAAAATAAAAGATGAAAGAAAGTGTTTTGAGTAGAAAAGAGCGTATTATGAAAGAAGCCTTGTTGCTTTTTTCAGATCAAGGCTATACGAATACCTCTACCAAAACGATTGCCCAAAATGCAGGAGTTTCCGAAGCATTAATCTTTAAACATTTTGGGAATAAAGACGCACTGTTGGTTTATTTGATTAAATCAGGTTATCGTAAGGTTCTTACGCACCACCGCGGAATGATGACCTATCGTGAACCAAAGGAATTTCTGCGCACAATGATCAATCTACCCAATAAATTGGTTACCGCGGAACCCTTATTTTGGAAATTGCAGGAGCGTTTGTCTCATCACCCCTTTTCCAAACAACAGCACGAGCAGTTTATGAAGCCTGTGCAGCCCATTATCCATCGTGCTTTTGAAGATCTGAACTATGAAAATCCAGATCTCGAAACACAATTTCTCTTGTTGATTATCGACAAGCTGTGGAAAAAGGAAGCGATAGGTGAATTGGAAAATGTGATGGAGTTGACGCTGTTTCTAGAGAAAAAATATAACCTGATTTAGCTTAAAAAGCTGAATTATAGTCTTTTCTAAACATCTATTCCTTGATAAAGTTCTTTCGTGCTTATCAAACCGATAATTGAATTGTAATCGTTGGATGGCAGTTGTATTCCGGCGCTGTTATTTTTCTATATATTAAGTGTTAGTATTGCTCCCACCAATTGACATGCGGTATATTTCAGCTCTGCACCTTACGAATTGCTGTTTTATGCGTGTTTATATGAAATTGTTGCAAAAACAATTTCATATTGTCCAAAATAATAACGTCCTTAGTATTTCTATTTTAAATACATTATACAAACTAATTTATGTTCAAAAAACTCGGTCTGGGAATATTGGCATTAGTCGGCACAATTTCTTTTTTGAAAGCTCAGGGCAAAAAAGATTTTGTGAAATACATCAACTCCCAGCATGCATGGGTCGATGCGGTATTCAATACGTTGACGCCAAAAGAAAAAGTTGCACAGTTATTTTTGGTTAGGGCACACACCAATTTAGGACAGAAATATATTGACTCCGTAGCTCAGGTTATACAGGACCAACATTTGGGCGGTCTCGTTGTTTTTCAGGGCGGTCCTGTCCGCCATGTTGATATGTTCAATCGGTATCAATCCCTGTCCAAGGTCCCATTGATGGTGACATTTGATGGCGAGTGGGGATTAGGCATGCGTATGCCAGATTCTACTTTGTCGTTCCCTTATCAGATGACTTTAGGGGCCGTTCAGGATAATCAGTTGATTTATCGCATGGGACGTGAGGTTGCTTTAGACTTCCAACGTATAGGTATGCATTTCAATTTTGCCCCTGATGTAGATATCAACAATAACCCTAAAAATCCCGTTATCGGTATCCGCTCCTTCGGTGATAATAAATATAATGTAACCCAGAAAGCTAAAGCGTATATGGACGGTATGGTGGATGGTGGTATCCTGGCTTCCATTAAACACTTCCCGGGGCATGGCGATACAGATGTGGATTCTCATTATGATCTGCCGCAACTACCTTTTGACAAAAAACGCTTGGATACCCTGGAGTTGTATCCGTTCAAAGAGCTTATTAAAGCCGGTGCACCTGCTGTTATGGTGGCCCACATGAATATTCCGAGTTTAGATGATACGCCTAATATGCCATCTTCCATCTCTAAAAAGGTTGTAACCGATCTTTTGCGTAATGAACTTGGCTTTAAAGGACTAACAGTTACTGATGCAATGGACATGAAAGGTGTAAAGAAGTTTTTTCCAAATGGAGAAGCCGACGTACAGGCGATTATCGCAGGGCATGATTTACTTGAAGTGTCGGAGAATAGCAAGCGTGCGATCGATTTGATTGTAAAAGCTATTGAAGAAGGACGTATCACGCAGGCCGATATTGATGCGCGGGTAAAACGAGTGCTTGCCGCTAAGCTCTGGCTTGGTTTAGATAAATATCAGGCAACTGTACAACAGAATCTATACCATGATTTACATCGTGCTTCAGCTGTTCAACTCATTGACGAACTGTCCGATGCAGCGATCACCGCTTTGAACTCGACAGAAAAATTAAAATCCTTCAAAAAGGATTTACCTACGGCTATTATCAACATTGGTATTACAGCCAATCAGACGTTCCAAAATGAATTGGCTAGTGCACTCACAAATGAAACACAATATTTCATCACGGATAGCACAAGTAAGGAAGATATCAAACGTCTTACCAAAGAAATCAAGAAGAACAAACAATTTATTATTGCCGTACACGATACGAGACTTCGTCCACGTCCGACCATGGTATTAAATAAAGATGTTCAGGGCCTGATGAAGAAATTTGCAAAAAAATCAATCCTGACTTTATTTACCAATGCCTATGCTGTGGATGGATTTGAAGCATCCAAAAAAGCAAAAACAATTTTGCTGGCCTATCAAAATGATGCTTTCATGCAGAAAGCGGCAGTGAAAACTATTTTAGGGCAAAATACGCCGAAAGGAAAACTCCCTGTTACGATAAACAAAAAATTTAAATACGGACAGGGGAAATAAAGCATTATAAAATCACACCAACACGGTACCTCTTCCAAAAATGGCCCTCCTGCAATTGCAAAGCCATTTCGGAAGGGGTATTTTTTTTAGCAACACTTAAATCTCTTCATGGGCGGACCTGCTATCGGATGGCTTACTTTCATTTTTCATACGGTCAATCGCCGTCACGACATATTTATACTTTTGATGCTGTTTGATATCGTCATCGGTATATTGAAGCTTATCCCCATCAAAGGTGATAAAAATGATTTTTCCAGGGTCTTTAATGTTTACTTTTTCATCGAGGTTGAAGCGATAGATCACATAGCCATAAGCCGACTCCCCATCATTGGCCACATCGGGTTTTTGCCAAAATAAGGTATTCATTTTACCATTGGCCGAATTTTTCACCAGAAGACCGAAGGGGGCATTGGGTGGGATACTATCTAACCAAGGCATTGTAGGGGGTAAAGCCGGTGTACGGTACAGGTCATTTCGCATGGAATCCTGCAGTCCAACAAGATTGTCCGTGAGTGACTTGGAACTGAAATAAATACTTCCCTCCACATCGTGCTCCTCCCTTAAGTGGCGTACCTGTCTGGGGATCTGACTACGGTCTGTCCAGCCGATTTTATTTTCGGTAACACGATAAGCTCCATGCCCGACATAAAAGTGACGGCCATAGGTGTGTTTCTGCCACCAGTCAACCAAGATCTCATAGGCTGCTGCGCGATTTTTGAATGGAAAGTAGATCTGTGGATTGATATAATCGATCCAACCTTCCTGCATCCATTTGACACCGTCAGCATACAGTTCCCGGTAAGCGCTCAGACCACGGGTATCTGATCCGGCACTGTTATTTTCTTTGTTGTCCCATACCCCACAAGGACTAATGCCATATTTGACATATGGTTTTATCTTTTTGATGGCAACACCAAGATCGTGCACCAGTACGTTGACATTGTTGCGTCGCCAGTCGTCAATTTTCTCGATCCCATTATTATATTGACCAAAGGTAATCTGATCCGGTACCGGTGTATTTCTGCTATCGGGATAGGGGTAAAAATAATCATCGAAATGAATGCCATCTACATCGTAGTTTTTGACCACATCCATGATGACATCAATAATATATTTGCGAACTTCCGGAATACCGGGGTTGAAAAGCTTCTTGCCAGCATAGGTGAAGAACCATTCCGGGTGACGCTTGGTAATATGCTCATCCGAAAAATGAGCCGGATTTAATGTTGTGGAAGCACGATACGGATTGAACCAGGCATGGAGTTCCATTCCTCTCTTGTGGGCCTCGGTGATGGCAAACTCCAAGGGGTCATAAAATGGCGAAGGTGGTAATCCCTGTTTCCCGGTTAGATATCTACTCCATGGTTCTCTGCCCTTCGCGTAAAATGCGTCGGCAGCTGGACGTACCTGCAAAATAATGGCATTCAGTCCCGCGCTGCGGTGCTGGTCCAATAAATCAATAAACTCCTGTTTTTGCTGTGCGACATTATTGCCCGCTTTGACAGATGGCCAGTCAATATTACCTATGGTTGCAACCCACACGCCACGAAACTCCCGCTTAGGTAGTTGCTGGGAATACGTTCTAATCGAAAATAAACAGATAACAATGGTAAAAAAAGAATATAAATATGTTTTTCCCGTCATTCTATAAATTATAGCCAACAAAGATAGGGAAGCATTTCTTACTTTTTCCCTAAAAAATGTAAGATGTTTGTTGGATACTTGTTAAAAGAACCTGAGCTTGGTTTTCAAATTGATAATAATGCAAATACAAGTAACATTGTACTTTATTTGTGCTAATTTAGATGCGGTTTTCACAAAAGCAATGGCTTGATCGGCTAATCACAATAAAAAAGATTATGAGCAAAGAACAAATATCCGTTTTTGACATGTTTAAGATTGGTATAGGGCCCTCGAGTTCGCATACCTTGGGACCTTGGCGTGCAGCCCAGCAATTTACAGCTGTTCTTAGGTCAAAAGGTGTCTTGCATGAAGTCGAACAAGTCAAAATCCTGCTGTATGGTTCTTTGGCCAAAACCGGTGCTGGACATGGTACCGATATTGCTGTGCTCCTGGGACTAAGTGGAGATGATCCGGTTACCTTTGATGTCAATAGCGTGATGCCCAAAGTCGAGCATATTAAGACAGTCGGCGAACTGGAAGTCGCTGGCGAACGGACGATTCCTTTTTCCTATCCGGAAGACCTCTTGTTTCTATACGCGGAAAGTTTACCTTTTCACCCCAATGCAGTGACCTTTCAGGCATTCCTATCCAATGGTAAGGCAATTACTGAAACCTATTATTCGATAGGGGGTGGTTTTGTGGTGCAGGAAAATGATACTGAAGGTGTTTTGTCTGAAGTGGACCTTCCGTTTCCTGTCGATACTGCACAGGAACTCTTGCATTGGACGATGAAAACGGGTCTGAAAATCTCGGAGCTGGTCCTTGAAAATGAATGTGCATGGCGTGAAGAAAGTGAAACCGTGGCAGGCGTTTTGAATATTTATAAAACAATACATGAATGTATCTACCGCGGCTGTCATACTGGCGGGACATTACCTGGGGGCTTAAATGTCGAACGTAGAGCAGCCAAGCTAAACAAGAAGTTAATGCAGGGACGAAGTTATCAAGATTATGAGTCCTGGGTAGCTGCCATTCGCGAGGGCGGCCAAAACTTTCAATATATTCTGGATTGGGTAAGTTGTTTTGCACTTGCCGTAAATGAGGAGAACGCCTCTTTCGGACGTGTGGTTACAGCTCCTACCAATGGGGCCTCAGGCGTTATCCCAGCGGTGTTGCAATATTACATTACTTTCCACGACGGAATGCTTGAAAATAAAATTATCCAATTTATTCTTACCGCATCCGAGATCGGATCGATATTTAAGAAAAATGCAACCATTTCAGCCGCAATGGGCGGTTGTCAGGCCGAGATTGGCGTTTCATCAGCGATGGCAGCCGGCGCGCTGACAGAAGTACTCGGCGGATCACAGCGCCAGGTGCTGATGGCTGCCGAGATTGCCATGGAACATCACCTCGGATTGACATGCGATCCAATCGGTGGACTGGTACAAATTCCTTGCATCGAACGCAACACAATGGGAGCCATTAAAGCCATTACTGCGGCACAATTGGCACTGCAATCGAATCCGGATAAAGCAAAAGTAAGTTTGGATACAGTGGTTAAAACTATGTGGGAGACTGCTTTGGATATGAATGCCAAATATAAGGAAACAGCAGATGGTGGATTGGCCGTCAATATTCCATTGAGTTTGCCGGAATGTTAATGACTGCCGAAGTTTTCTCGTTTTTCGTATCTTTGACGCGGTAAAATAGATCTATTCTTATAAAGAGCATAAACGAATGAAATATTGTGCAATCGCCTCCGGAAGTAATGGGAACTGTTATTATGTCGCTAAAGATGATTCTGCTATCTTGATAGATGCTGGAATCAACAGCAAGCATATACACCTGCGGATGTACAACCTGGCTATTTTACCGACTCAGATCAAAGCAATTTTCATTACCCATGAACATTCTGATCATATTAGGGGCCTATCTGTATTTGCCAAAAAATATAATTTACCGGTTTATATTACCAAGGGAAGTTACGATGGCACCCGTTTGCATCTTCCATCCCATTTGGTCCATATCATTTCTCCTGATGAGGTTGTTGAAATTGGAGGACTTAAGGTGTACGGTATTCCCAAATATCACGATGCCAAAGAACCATGCAGCTTTCTTGTCTCAGATGGAACATACAATATCGGTGTCCTGACAGATATTGGACGACCTTGCGAAAATGTGCAGCATGTTATTCAACATTCGGATGTTTTGCTCCTGGAATCAAATTATGACGAGGAGATGTTGCGTACAGGACGCTATTCCTATTTTCTGAAAAATCGGATCAGCAGTGGTTGGGGACACTTGTCAAATCGTGTTGCCGTCGAACTGTTTAACGCCTATAAAACCGACCGTCTTAAACATCTTATCCTCACTCACCTCTCTGGCGAAAATAATACCGTCGATCTGGTACAGCAAACTTTCGAACCACATTGCGAACGTATCCAGCTACATGTCGCGACACGTTACCAGGAAACAGAATTATTCGACCTGAGACTTGTGCTGGAAAACCATGTGGCATCTTTTTCAATCCTTTCCGCACTCTCTTCCTAACTAACAACGCTCTTTTTGTTCGCTGTATTTCTTCAGTTAAAGCGTAAGAATACTGTAAAATGAAAAAATTAGTTGTTTTAAAAAGATTTCCTGTTATATTTGCTTTGTTTTTAATCAGTCTAAATAATATCTTTTATACTTATTTGGACAACAAGAAACAAAAAACACCATGTAATAGACGGCAATCTATCACATGGCGTTAATCTACATACAGCGGCAACTGCATGTAGATGACTGAAACAGCACGCTGTGTCAGTTACTCCCGATATACGATATGGAAGAACTTGCAAGATAACGAATTTTATTATTTTATTCGTTGTTAAGCATATGCAAAACCTGCAAATTCTCCCATAATAAGTTGAAGAAAACTAAACATCAATCAACATATTATGAAAATTTTAATTTCATTTTTCACATTTCTTACGGTATTACTGTGTAGTCACTCTAGTCATGCCCATGCCCTTTGGATTGAATCATCTTCTTATGGAACGTTAAACCAATCCCATGAAGTCAAGGTATATTACGGCGAGTTTGCAACGAATGAAAGAGATCAGGTCGACAAATGGTACTCCGACGTGAAGGACTTCTCATTAATGTTGCATGCCCCGGGACAGGAACCCGTCAAGCTTCAATTGACGAATCAAGGCGATCACTTTAGCGGTTCATTCCAACCTACAGCAGCCGGAACCTATTTCCTATCCATTGTTAAAGCACCTAAAGATCTAGGCGGTAAAACGAAATATGAATTTTCTTCCTTAGTGCCTGTTATCGTAGGAAAGTCTGCAACACTCGATTATAAAAATGTAAAAAGCCCATTGCAAATTGAGTTGCTTGGTGCGGCTAACGCAAAAAAGGGGCAACGTATACAAGCAAAGATCACCAGCTTCGGCAAAGCTGTTCCACAGGCCAAAGTTTCTGTTTTTTCGACTACCGGTTGGGGAAAAGAGTTTGTTGCGGACGAGCATGGCATCCTGACATTTGACGCAATATGGGCTGGTCCATACGTCTTGGAAGCAAGTACGTTTGCTGAAACTGCAGGTGAACATGAAGGGAAAGCCTATGCTTCGACATGGCAGGGAAGTACGACTTTCATTACTGTCAAATAACCGCAGCTACAGCGCAGACAGCATAAGGGTCTAATCTGAAACGATGGCAACACCAATGGGTCCTTACAAAAAAAATATCTAAGAAAAATCTACTATAATAAAACATCTACCATACTACATTCATGAATAAAACTTTATCCTTTTTGGCTATTCCTATGATTAGTTCGGTCTTTTCTGTTGCACAAGCACAGACGAACAAAGTCATTGAAGGAATTCTTATCAATGAAAAATCCGAACCTATCACAGGAGCGACAGTAAAATTAACTAATACAGGTGTGACCACCAGCACAGATAGTGAGGGGCATTTCGCTTTTCATAAGCTTTCATCCAAAACCTACCATATCGAGATTAAAGCGATCGGTTACGGTAAGCATACGATGGAAGTGAACGTAACAGATGAGACGGCAAACCTTGGTCCCATTATCTTAAAGGACCAATCGCAAGCTATTGACGAAGTTGCGGTTTATGGTAAATACTATGAGCATTATAAGTTTGACAGTATCTCCGGATCGTTACGCCTTAAAACACCAATCCTAGAGCTGCCTCAAAATATACAGGTTATTTCTTCCGATTTAATGGCAGATCAACAGGTTTTCGACATTGTTGATGGTATTACGCGTAATGTTAGTGGCGCAACACGTCAGGGCCATTGGGACAACCAATATGCCAATATCCGTATGCGTGGCTCTAAGATCCCTGCATTCCGTAATGGGATGAACATTGAAGCTTCTTGGGGGCCTACAGCCGAAGATGCAAGTATGATCGAACGGATCGAATTTGTAAAAGGACCAGCCGGTTTTATGCTTGCCAATGGCGAACCTGGCGGCTTTTATAATGTGGTAACAAAAAAACCTACCGGTAATACCAAGGGGTCTGTTACCCTGAATACAGGGAGCTTCAGTACCTATCGCGCTGCCGTTGACTTGGATGGTAAATTGCGCAAAGATGGCAAACTGCTTTACCGTCTGAATGTGGCCGGACAACAAAAAGATTTTTTTACAAAATATAATTACAGTAACCGGCTTGTTATAGCGCCAGTGGTTACCTATAAAGTAGATTCTTTGACGAACTTAACATTTGAATACACCTACCAAGGGTCTACCTACCTATCAAATGGTAATTATACGTTCTCACCCAAAGGATTTGCCGATCCGGGTATTGCCAATGACTTCTTCTATGGTGATCCCTCCATGGAGCCCGGAAAGCTAAAAGACCATAGTGCCTATATTTACCTGGATCGCAAACTAAACGAAAACTGGAAATTGCATGCACAGATGGCCTATTTCAATTTTGATATGAAAGCCACCAGTACATGGCTGAATTACATGAAAGCCAATGGCGATATGCCACGTTATTACAGTATTGCCGACGAACATGGTGAAAATAGTTTTGGTCAGGTTTCCTTAAATGGAGAGGAATATACTGGAAGCGTTCGTCATCGGATTTTAATCGGTGCGGATTATGGTAATAAGAAGTTTTGGGGCGATTTCAGAACGATTTTAGATTCGATTCCTTCAGCGCCGCTCAACGTCTATGATCCTAAATACGGTATTCCAGGCAGTGTATTCCCTACGCTGGATCGTTCGCAGAGTGTAAAGGTCCGTGCGGGCGGTAGCAACTACGTGACTTCAACAAACTATATGTCATTCTACGCGCACGATGAATTGGCGTTCCTGGAAGAGAAATTGCGTTTATCGCTTGGCTTACGCTATACAATTAATGAGACCATAGGAAAAACGTCTGTAGCTGACAGAACCGATAAAGCATTTACGCCGAGGGTAGGGTTGAGCTATTCGATCGATAAATCCATGAGTGTATATGGCTTGTTTGATCAATCTTTTGTTCCTGTCGCTGGTACCGACTGGGAAGGTAATGCTTTCAAACCAATACGCGGAAATGATTTAGAAGCAGGTGTTAAGAAAGAGTGGATGGGTGGAAAATGGATCTCCACGTTAAGTGCCTACACTATTGCCCGTAAAAATGCGCTGGTAGCTGACCCCGATCCGAGTCACGTCGTTAATGGTGTGTCATTCCAGACCCAATTGGGAGAAACCAGAAGCAAGGGTATCGAATTTGATGTCACCGGTGAAATTATTAAGGGGCTGAATGTGAATGCAAATTATGCCTTGACAGATTCGAAGATCTCCAAAGATACCAAAGAAGAAAATATAGGTAATATCACTCCGAATACGGCCAAACATACAGCCAATGCATTTGTATCCTATCGTATTCAGGATGGGAAAGTGCGTGGACTTGGCTTTATGGGAAGTGTTCAGGGAATGTTTGACCGTGCAGTTGGGACAACAAAAGAAAGTAATTTCAAGAATTATCTGCGTACCGATGCAGGCATCAGCTATCAAAAAGGGAAGTATGCCATTTCGGTCGTAATCAATAATGTGTTGGACAACCGCAAATTGCTGACTGCTGGATCGATCTCCAAAGCAAGTGCGGCCGTTCAGAAGCTCGGTGGTGTGGATTATTATTCCTATATCGTCGAAGCTAGACGTAACTTCCGTATGGGAGTGACCTATAAATTTTAACGGACCGATCCAGATAAATTATAGAATCGATGTATAGTACACTGTTAATCGTTATACTCATGGGAGCCTATCTTTTTTACAACACGAGCAAAAAGGTGAAGTTTGGCCCTAGACCACAATGGCTTGAAAAATTGTGCGCACAAACGAAGTTTGTGCGCACATTGAGCATGCTGCTATTGATCTTTCCATTTGGAGCTGTTCTTTATCTGCAAGGTTTTGGAGCAGGTTTTTTTGCTTTTTTTGCCTATTTCATGTGCATGATGTGTCTTGTGGTCCTATTAAATCCTTATCGCTATTTCAAATTATACCCAATTATGGGATTGTATGTATTTAGCCTTTGTGTTGAATTATTGATTTCTTAACCGATTAAATATGCCTGCTAATAAAAAATACCTCAGTACGCCCTTTCAGCGATTCCTGAAAATTACAGCCGGATTTATCGGTGGTTATGTCGTCATGATCTCTTTCCACGTTTTGGTCACTCATATTTTTGAGAAAAAGGATGTTGTTGCCACGGCTTGCTTCACGGGTTATCTCCTATGGGCAGTACTGCTCTTGTTGGCCTTTCTTGCTAAGAGTGGATGGAAAATATGGGGATTATACTTACTCTTGGCGGCAGTTTTTTCGCTGCCTTATTTTTTCAAAATGTAATTGACCATGAATAACCGAAATTATAATATCTATTTCAATACGCATACCATTAGTGGCATTATTATTTGCGCTGTCCTTTATGTGATATTTTTTGCGGGATCATTTGCGTTTTTTAGGAATGAAATTGCTGCCTGGCAGAATAATACGTCGTATAAGACTTATCGCGAAGATCATAAAAACGTTGATCATTTGCTCGACTCACTCAAAGGACAAACAAATTTGCATGGACGCGATATTACCTTTTATATGCACCGGGAAGGGACTTCAGCCTACTTGGGCTTGAGTGCATCCAACGATAGTATACTCAATAAAGAAAACCTGGCGAAGATCACGCCTGAACAAAAAGCTGCAAAAAAGAATAGCCGCAGAAGGGGTGGAGATGATGATTCAAAGAACTTTACCTATAATTTTGCTAATAAAAAGGCTGGAGACTATGTGCAGAATTACGATATGGGCGAGTTTTTATTTCGTTTGCATTTCTTGGCCCAGCTCAATCAGGTGCCGATTCGGGTAGGCATAGCGCCATTTGGTTATCTTATTGCAGGTATTACCGCTTTTATTTTTCTGTTTGCCCTTATTACCGGGTTATTGCTGCATTGGGATAAGATCGTCTCAAATTTCTTTGTGTTCAGACCCTTCAGTAAATGGAAAACGGTATGGACCGATATGCACACCGCATTGGGCGTCATTGGTTTTCCGTTTCAATTTATCTTCGCGGTAACAGGTACGTTCTTGATCATCAATTCAGTACTCGCTTTGCCGCTGAGCAAGTTGTTGTATGATGGTGATCAGCAAAAAATGTATCAGGAGATGGGGGTTAGTGCCGAAACCAATTTTCCTTATACCTACAAACCTTTAAATGCAGACATTAATATCGCTCCATTTTTAGATCTGGCAAAACACAAATGGCCGGAAGCCGATTTTCAGCGTATTACGATCAAAAACTACGCAGACTCCAATATGCATGTTATCATGGAGCTGGAACCGCATTTTAACAAAAGCTTTGCTGGATCGGGGCTGTTGTCTGTGCGAGCGGCCGACAATAAAGTTGTTGCCGAGAAATCAGCAGTTAGCGATGCTAGCTATGCAGATGGGGTGCGCAGCATTATATACCGGTTGCATTATGGCGATTATGGAGGCTATCCGCTCAAGATGGTGTACTTTATTTTGGGAGTTATGGGGTGTCTTGTTATTATCTCGGGTATATTGATCTGGTTGGTAGCGCGTGACAAAAACAACGTAATTCCACGAAAACGAAAATTCAATTTCTGGGCGGCCAATATTTTCACGGCAATATGTTTGACGATGTTACCTGTCACTGCATTGACTTTCATTGCTATTAAATTGAGCCCTGAGGTCAATCAGGATTTTATATACCGCGTTTATTTCTATAGCTGGCTCCTATTTTCACTGTATTACATTATCCGGAGAAGCATACGCAGAACCAATCGCGAAACATTGCTGGTTGGAAGCATATTGGCATTTTTTATTCCACTTGCCAATGGTTTTATGACTGGTAACTGGATCTGGGATACCTTCCGCAATGGACAGCGGGATATTTTCGTCGTCGACTTTTTATGGCTGATGATCGGTATAATTGGTGTAATCGCCTATAACAAGACTAAAAAATTCTTTGAGACGATTCGTTAACAAAGATTCTTTTCTCTCTGCGAAGTGTATACACTTTGTTTTTTATTTCCAAGGGTGCTCACAAGGTGCCCTTGGAACGTTTATAGGGTACGGCTTAAATACCTTTAAGGTCAGATCCTGGTAGACAACGCCTCATGGCGCAGAGCAATTCTTATCCAAGGATACCATACTGATGATCGCGGAAATTTCCTCTTACAATACAGCCTTAAAAAATCGGCCGAGGCGCATCAGATCCTGTGCTGTCTTTTCGTTCCAGTCCACGGCATAGTTTAGCCGAATACAGTTCTTAAACTGATCGTGCTGTGTAAACATCCTTCCCGGAGCAAAACTCAACTTTTGCCTGAGCGCATAATCGTATAGCACCGTTGAGTCTATCTTTTTGTCCAGCTCTAACCAAAGTACAAAGCCACCTTCGGGCTGCGACATTTTGGTATTTTCCGGAAAATGGGCCTCAATGCTGTTTCTAAAATTGACATAATTGCTGTACAGTTTTTTTCTGAAGCTATTGAGGTGATGGTCGTACCGGCCGATCTGTAAGAATTTGGAAACAGCTTCCTGGTAAATTGCAGGCTGCGAAATCGTTTGTATGAGCTTTTGTTTTAGGATCTTATCTTTGTATTGCCCGGGCTCAACCCAACCGAGCCGAAAACTTGGGGCTAATACTTTGGTAAATGATCCACACCACATCACCAGTCCCTCTTCGTCAAAATATTTGCATGGTTTGGGCCGTGACGAACCGAAATAGATGTTTCCATATAGGTCGTCTTCAATCAATGGAATATGGTGGTGTGCGAGCAGTTTGACAAGCTCTTTCTTGTGCTCCTCAGGCATGAGTGCGCCCAATGGATTGCTAAAGTTGGTGACAAAACAACAGACATCAATTTTATGAATAACTTTTTTCAGGGCATCCAATTCAATTCCCGTAATAGGGTGGGTCGGAATCTCGATGGTTTTGAGGCCCAGTAGTTGAAAAGCCTGAATAAAGCCAAAGTAAAGGGGGCTTTCTACCGCTATGGTGTCGCCGGGTTTAGTGACGGCACGAAGGCAGCTGTAGATGGCATTCATGGCGCCCGACGTGATAATAAGATCCTCGTCACTTATTTTTCCCTCAAGTACCAATGACCATTTGGCAATTTCTTTCCGTAAGCTCGGACTTCCCTGTACCTGTCCATATTGATCACCGTAATCATGCAGCTCATGAACCGACTCTATAATGCATCGATTAAGTTTCTGAATCGGAAGTAATGATGCACTGGGTAAACCCAGTGAAAAGCGTGTAATTTCCTTGTCTTCCAGGGAGTGGAAAACTTTATCGATCAATGCCGCGGGATCTTGTTTCTTTTCGTCGATTTTGAAGGTAGAAATGGACGGGATAGCCATCCGACGGAGCCCAGACCGACTTACAAAATAGCCCGATTTTGGGCGTGATTCAATGAGCGATCGACTCTCTAGTTCCATATAGGCACTTTTTGCCGTATTTAAACTTACATTGTATAATTTCTGAGCGCTGCGGACAGAAGGTAAACGATCGCCATAGACCAAGGAACCATTTTTGATCTGGTTCTCTACGATATTGGCTATTTTTTTATATAACAGTTGCTGTTCCATCCTTATGCTAATTTACTGTTTCTGTTTTGATTTAACCAGTTATTATATCGGCGGATTCCTTTTCTGAGCGATTCTTCCGAACCAAATAGGTTCATCAACTGCTGCTCAAAGAAGGATTGCGCTTTGTCCATAAATACGTTGGAAAGCGTATCCGAAATAGGACCGTCGTAGGTCATTTCGACCGACAGTAAATTCTTTTTGCAGAGTATTACAGACGAAAAGGCTTTTAATTGATTGCCTTGGTCGAGCACCAGGAAAGGCATGCTTATGTGTGCTGTATCTACCTGCTTTTTGTTTTGTATTTCTTTGATAAGCGCTAAATCAGAAAGATCCACTTGTCTGATCAGATACGGTTGATGTGCAGTTGTCGCCATAAGAATAAATCTTTTTGCTAATTTAAGAAGGGTACAGGATGCCGTTTAGGTACAGAGTGCCGTTAAAATAGGGGTACAGAAAAAAATTAGGTTGTCCGGTGATTTTTGTAATTTCCATTTGAGATCTTTACACTACGAAAAGGATATCTCCGGATCTATAAATTATGAAGTAGTATGCACAGCTTATTTCCTTTATTTATCGCAATGATTGCGATCATCGTATTGATCGAAATGTGGGCGACCAAACTACGGGTAGCCTATCCCATTCTCTTGGTTCTGGCGGGGCTATTCATTAGTTTTATTCCCACTTTGCCCGTAGTGACGATTGATCCGGACGTCATCTTTCTCATTTTTCTACCGCCCTTGCTTTGCGAGGCTTCTTGGTCAATTTCGTTTAAGGAGATGAAGAAATGGTGGCGTATTATCGGGAGTTTTGCCTTCTTGGTTGTATTCTTTACGGCACTTTCTGTCGCGGTTGTTGCCAATTATTATATACCGGGCTTTACACTAGCGTTGGGCTTTCTGCTGGGAGGCATTGTGTCACCGCCAGATGCTGTCAGCACAGGAGCGATTATGAAATTTGTGAAAGTTCCCAAAGCTACCTCTGCGATCCTGGAAGGCGAAAGCCTGTTAAATGATGCTTCATCATTGATCATAGTCCGTTTTGCTCTTATTGCGGTTGGTACAGGGCAATTTGTATGGGGACAAGCTGCGGTATCCTTTATCTGGATGCTGGTCGGTGGTGTGGGTATTGGCCTGTTATTGGGTTGGTTTTTTATACAGGCACACAAGCGTCTACCGACAGATGCGCCCTCGGATATTGCACTTACCTTGATTGAACCTTACTTTATGTATTGGATCGCAGAGCAATTCCATAGCTCAGGGGTGTTGGCTGTCGTTGCCGGTGGCCTTTTGATGTCCGGTCAGCGGCTGACATTTCTCAATAGTACGAGCCGGGTGCGGGGGCTGAGTGTCTGGGAGAGTTTTGTGTTTATCCTGAACGGTATCGTATTTTTTATTATTGGATTAGATCTTCCGGAGATTGTTGCGGGTTTGCGGTCCAATGGAACGTCGCTGTTGGAAGCCATCGGGTACGGTCTTTTGGTAACGGGAGTATTGATCCTTGCCCGTATTATCAGCTCGTATTCAGCCATGATTGCTACCCTTATTTTTCGCCCGGGTGTGGCGCCAAGATCGATATCTACCAAACAGCGTTTTCTAATGCCTCTTTTGTTGGGCTGGACCGGCATGCGTGGTGTGGTGTCATTGGCAGCAGCATTATCCATTCCTGTCGTTATGAATGTTGTGGCTATTCCGCAGCGAAACCTGATCTTATTTATCACCTTTGTCGTGATCTTATCCACGCTCTTGATACAAGGGCTTACCTTGCCCTACTTAATCAGAAGGACTAGGCTGTTCGAAACATTTGAAGAAGAGCCCGAAGAGCAGGTCCGTAGTCGCATGAAGCAAGGATTGAAACATCATGTTTACCAATTTCTGAAAGATAGACATGAGAAAGAACTGCACAACCGTGATGTTATGGACCGCATTTTGAAACATTGGGAAGAAAAGGTGAATGCGGCCGATGATTCGTGGATGAATGAAAAAACGAAAGTGATATTTATGGAGCTTTTGGATGTACAAAGGGAGTATCTTCAGAAGCTAAACTGCGAGTCGACTATTGACGAGGGGATTTTTCGTTCGCAGTTATATCAACTGGACTTGGAAGAAGAGCGGTTGCGACGGATTTAGTCATAGGGTTTTATAAATGCCTCAGGGCAATAATGTATTTTTAACTAAAGGTTCCAATGAGGAGCCATGCTGAAATATGAAGGTAATTATAACAGGGGCCACCGGAATGGTTGGCGAAGGCGTTTTGCTGGAATGTCTACAAAATGAAAAGGTAACAGCCGTGCTGAGCATTTCCCGCCGGACTGCTGCCATTCAGCATCCAAAATTAAAGGAACTTTTGGTCGAAGACTTTACTAAACTCTCGCTATTTAGAGATGCGATTGCAGGCTATGATGCCTGCTTTTACTGTGCTGGCGTGAGTTCTGGGGGAATGAAAGAAGACAAGTACCGTTATATTACTTATGATACAACACTAGCTTTTGCAAAGTCCCTGTTGGAAATCAATTCGGAGATCAGTTTTATTTATGTTTCCGGAGGAAGCACCGATAGTACGGAGCAAGGCAAAGTGATGTGGGCTAGGGTTAAGGGTAAAACAGAGAATGATCTTGCCAAATTACCGTTCAAAAAGGAGTATAACTTTAGACCAGGAGCAATGACGACTGTTTCAGGGCAAAAGCATGCCAATCCCTTTGCTTTTGTGGCCAAAATAATCAAATTTTTTGCCCCTTCAGCAGTACTTTCCCTACATGAAGTCGGACGTGCCATGATACATGCCGTGGAACGCGATGACGTTAAGAATATATTGGAAATTAAAGATATTCGGGCCCTTGCTTGATCGCTTTGTTAAATATTTATATAGCAATCGGAATAATCCCGATTATTTGCAAATTATTTGACATAATTATAATTGGTTTATTCCTTCATAAGCGGCCTTCTATTCAACTTGTTCGACCAGCTGTTGGCTAGAAATTTTCTCGAAATAGCTCTCCATCTCTTGGTTACACCTTTCTATAAACGTTTTTGTGCGTTTTTGCAATTCTATAATTGTTAGTGGATTTCCTTTATAATTTGCATTATATCTAAATTCCTGCTGTGCTTCCGTAATGTTTTTGAAGGCGTTAAGCTGATCTTGATGATCCAAGCAAAAAATGAAGTAGGCATCAGGAACTATCAATTTGCAGAGTTGCATGAGGAAAGTAAGGTTGACCCGTTGCGGTTTGTATTGAAGTACGCTATTGATTACGCCAAGACAAACTTGTTCCAGCGCTTGAGATAGCATAAAATATACGGCCTCTATGCTTATTGCCGAGCAGTATTCCTCATAAGGCAAGTATAATGTGCGCGCATTATTATAGCGCGTCTTCCATTGTTGACGTACATAATCTAGATTTAGCTGTGGGGCAACGATGCTTTCCCGATCGATATTAGCTATGGATGTATTTTGCAACCAGATGTCACCCGCTTTCAGGAGCGAAAGAAAAAAGGGATGACCCTTTGAAAGCTGTTTGCTGAAAGCTGAGGAGTTTTCAAGGGCGAAAGTAAGCGATACATTGTTGGGGAGCATATCCGTAATGAGCTGGGGCAGATTATTTAGCTCGGCGTTTAAAGTATCATAAGCGACAAAAATATAGTAGGCATGCGTGATGCGGTCATTTTTGGTTCTTTGGAGCGCATTATGGTATTTGTAATAATCAGAGCGATAACCAAAACAAGCAACCAAAGTTGGTGTACAATAACATTCAATTGCATTAAGAATAAGATCCCGATAGTTGGAGTTACAATAGGTTTGTTTGTATATATCATTCTTAGTTTTGTAATTTTCAATCTCCTTATTGCAACTCGGAAGAATGGTAAGTTTTACCCTAATTTCTTTGTAAAGAAGATTGGAATAATCGTATATCCAGTTTAATGTATTGATAGCAATCTGATAGGCTGTTTCTAATACATCTTCATCGATAAAATAATCAAAGTGATATCGATAGTCGATGTAAGCCTTGTTAATTTTCTCCAAAGCCTGTTTTTTTTCGTTATTATCGGCTAGTGTGCGGAGGCGATCGCCGAAAGATTTGAGATAGTTTATATGGTTTTTTAAGGAATGGGACTTCTTATCCTCAACAACGAGGATATTTTCGGATGTTCGAAATGCAAGTTCCAAAGCTTGATGTAGCATGAATGCTGCGTGTGCATAATTTTTATGCTCAAAATAGAAATTGTAGCCATCAATAAAAGATCGAATCTTGCTCTTTTCCTTTTCGATATATGTCCGTGTTTTTTCGATGACTTCGTCACTTTTATTATTGGGTAAGACAAGGGGAATCTCTTGCACGGGATTCTGATAAATGCGGTTTTCAGGTTGGCAAATAAGATAGGCTCGGCCTAAACCTTGATCCACTTTTTGTTGTATTTCGTGCGTGAAGTTCACATTGATATACACATTGGGATAGGAGCCAACAGTTTTGTTTATCAGACTGTTGGCGTCGGAAAATCGAATTCCGGCATTTGACGTAAGATTGACCTGTAGCATCTGATACTTTTTACCATCGTGGTCAAAAGTCCATTGGTAGATTTCATCGACAGCAACAGCACGAAGGATTGCCTCGATAATAGGATTAATATCGGTATTCATAATATGGGTTGAATAAATGGAGGTTATATTTTTGTTTCTATTGGAGCTATTTGTTCTTGATTGGGGAATTCTATCTCTTCAGAAAAAGCTGTTAAATAGGCCAGTTCTAATATTTTGATCATAGTCTGGTAAATTCGTGTACTGTAGTCTGAATAGGTACCGGTATATCGGTTTTTGGCGAGGCCATAGTTGATCCATTCATACAAGATTTCATTCCATTCTTGCTGATCGTATGTTTTAACTGTTGCCAATAGTGCTGACAAAGGATTGTCTAATTCTTCATTCGATACATAATAAAGTATAATCTCCTCTTTTGCATGTCTAATCAAAATTGATTGGCATTCGGGCAATATCGAAAATGAATTGTCCATGCCGACTGGAAGAATAGAGGATTCCTCAGATTTATTGGATAACATTTCTAATAAGGAGTAAAGACAGGCGTAGTTAAAGAGTAGATTTGCTCCCGAAAATTTACTGTTTTCATGATCAGCAGACCAGAATTCTTTTTCGTATATGACCGTTTGGTACCAATATCGGATATCTTCTCGCCAGCCATTTAGATCGTCTCTATCAAAGAAATCTTTTAATGCTGAGATGGAGTAAGATTGAGAAGCAAGCCAGTCGGGCAATATAATGCGTTTTTTTGGATGAAGTATTTCGTCTTCTGTTTCGTCCAAAGATTGCTGGGTTTGGCGCTGCGCATCTGTAATGTCTTCTTGATTTTCTATAACATTGTTTGGAAGTATTTGATTTTCATAGATCTTTCCGAGAGCAGCAGCTAGGCGCAGTAGGAATTCTTTTATAGCAAGAATTTCATGGCCGTTGTCGCCTAAAAAGCCATTATCTCTGTCTCCTAAACTTATCCATAAATCATCAAGAATGTTGTACCATTGTTGTAAAGACTCATAAGAAAAAAAACGGCTAATGCTGTCTGCTGCAGTATCAATATTGCTTGCCGATGAGTCTGTTGCTAATAGCTGATTCCAGTA
This sequence comes from Sphingobacterium sp. UBA6317, assembly GCF_002440385.1. NCBI lineage: Bacteria > Pseudomonadati > Bacteroidota > Sphingobacteriia > Sphingobacteriales > Sphingobacteriaceae > Sphingobacterium > Sphingobacterium sp. UBA6317. The sequence goes on from NZ_DJTD01000046.1 coordinate 28,159, forward strand.
GTCTGAAACGCCTTTGTTGAACTTCAGCGGTTGTTCTATTGTTTTTAGTTTACATTTCCTAAAAATAACATAGGCCAATTCCACCTGTTCAATTAATTTTCTAGTGAGATATCCGGTAGAGGAACGTGGTGGGTTCATCTTTGCGTTTGAAGCCGCGTTAATTAGCGTATTTAGGTCCGCTAACCAGTCACGTATGGATGTTTCGCTTTCAAAGAACCCAATGAGATATTTCATCGGATCGTCGATGTGTTCTTGGGTTAAATAGCGAAAATGTTTCGCTTTTAGTTTCTTTTGCGTATTTTTCATCAGATTATATGTTTTAAAGTTGATGAAACTGCTGCTTGGGTTCATAATGATCTGTGCACTGATCTATAGCCCTGTTGGTTTCATTTGTTAGTTTTTGGTGAATGATGTGTTTATAATTATCAATAGTTAAGCTAATTTAAACACTAATTTTCAATTAATCAAATTTTATATTGATAATTATTGATTATGAGTTCTTTTTTAACGAGAATTAAAGTTATTGCAGATCGAGAAGGACTGAGCGTGACAGCCTTTGAAACTGCCGTTGGAGCTAGTAGAGGAGTATTTACACGTGCCTTAACCAACAATACAGATGTACAGGCGAAATGGTTAGTTAGTATTGTTGAAAAATATCCTGCATATTCTTCCGAATGGTTGTTAAAAGGCGAAGGTGAGATGCTAAAGCCCGTTCTTGCTCAGGAAGAAGAAAAGGAGGGTTATGTGACAAATGAAATTGAGGGCGTTACTAATGCCGTTGTCAACTCCTTAAGACAGGTTATATCGTCACAAAATATCACAATTAAATCTCAGGAGAAGACAATTATTTCGTTGGAGCGATTATTGTCAATTCAAGAGCAAGAAATAAAATCGTTAAGAAATAAATAAACAGCCAACATTTAAAAAAGCTATAAGTGAATGTAAAGGAACGTGTGCTGCTGATCGCTGAAACCAAAGGCATCAGTAAGACCGAATTTTTCAAAGATGTGCAACTTTCCTATGCAAACTTTAAGGGAGGGCAGAAAAATACTGCACTCAGTTCAGATGCTATGGTGGCTATATTGTCCAAACATCCTGACATTAGCCCAGCCTGGTTGCTCATGGGTGAAGGGACTATGATGCGAAAGGATGAGAAGGGGGCGCTCAGTGCTCTACCTGCCGAAACAGCTCATGTCACTGCCGAAGGTCTTGGTATTTATAAACAGCTGGTCAATGCCTTAGAGCAAACGGTCAAGGCACAGGAAAAAACAATCCTCTCATTGGAAGGTCAGGTAAGTTTATTACAGCGCAAATAGCCACATTGCGTAGTTTAGAAACCAAACAATCTCCTGCCCAAAAAAATACCTGATTCCGGTGATTTCATTGGCCTCCTTTTTGTTTTAATTTCGTTATTGCAACGGTGCGTGTTTGACCGGTAGCCAGGAAAAGTTTCTGTTGCATTTATTGATGTCTCGTTCCCTGCTGTTGATCGCAATGGAGCGACCACTGGTCATGTATTCAAAGAATTAATTTTATGCCAAAAAAAGGATTACTCATACTCTGCTTTTTTGTTAGTTGGTTTGTGCATCACGCAGTAGGACAGCCAGCGGGTCAACGGCCACTTTATACCTCAACATGGGGGCACCTTTTCCGTGAAGCAGGAAATAATAAAGACCTCTTGGGAGTTTTTCCAACAGAGGCACCTGTGTATCTGTTGGATTCCACCAACACGCATTACAAAGTGCAGGTGAATAATGGGGATATCGGTTTTATAGACCGTCAGCCTCTGAAAAGTGCCATGGATGGAAAAAGGTCTGCCGGAGAACCACAACAATATTTCTATCGCGGAACCGAAGGCGCTCAATGCCCACATTTCTATGTACAGGTCTCGCAATTGCGCGTGCGTAAGGCACCCAATACCACAAGTACCGCTGTGCGTAGGGCGGGGCTCAATGAAATGGTATGTATCGATTATGTGCCGCTCTACACAGATGGATGGGTCTACATCGGAGACCACTTCCATGAAAATCCGGAGTACATTCAGATGAAATTTTTGGGTGCTGAGTTAAGCTATGACAAGGTCCTTAAAGAATATTTGGCTGTCAAAGGGAAGGACCAGGAGGAAGAACTGATACAGGCAGGCCGTCTACGTGAAATCGGCTGGACGAAGTATTCCAAGTTAAAACAGGCGCTTACCTATTGGAAGGAATCTTACGACAAAGCGGGAAAAGTGGACCCCAAGGTTGATATCGATTTTGAACTGTTAATGGCCGATAAATTTCAACATGAGTTCCAGTCCGAAGTGTACGCAAAGAAACTGAAGGCCTTAAACTTCCATTTCGAATGGAAAGGAGTGTCTTTATTTGATGGTAAAATCACAGATGGACAAATGAAGCAACTGGCGCTGCAGGGGGTTACCGAAATACCCGATATGCCCGAATGTGGCTGGGAGCCGCGGTATTATTATAAAACACCGAATATGATCGTTGCCTTTGAAGAAAATTATAAAGGCAAAGTGGTCGGAACCTTGTATAAGCTATTTTTTAGTGCGGGTGAAGCTATTGTGTTGGGGGACCAGCGGATGGATGCCAATTATGCGGAAAGAGACTTTGTAAACCACTTTGGTGAACTGCTTTCGGCAGACTGGATTTCAACGCCACATACTTTCTATATTCAAAATGGCGATGCAGGATTATTTATTTTCAGATTTGTTGATGGGAAACTCGCCAGCTATGAGTGTATGTATTATTGTTGATATTCGGAAATAGCGTCGGGGTCACGTAAAGACCTCCAAGTGTCTGAAAATGTCCCTCGTTTGTGTCTTTAGTAGGGTTTTTATTAACCATGAGGAACAGGGATGCTCAAAAAAGTAAGGCCCTTTGAAAGGAGATTAAAATTCCGCTTTCAAAGGGCCTTTGTATGTTATTGAAAACTTAAATTACACTATTTGCATTTCAAAGAGTTGGGCAATATGGCCTTTAAGTTTCCCTTTCACGTCTTCCATATCAACTTCTTTGCCAAGCTCCCGTTTTAAAGACGTTACATCCTTATCGTCGATGCCGCAAGGAATGATGTTGCCGAAATAATCAAGATCTGTATTGACATTGAATGCGAAGCCATGCATGGTCACCCAGCGTGAAGCACGCACGCCCATTGCACAGATCTTGCGTGCAGTTGGTTTATCCGGTTCTATCCATACTCCCGTAAACCCGGGATATCTCCCTGCTTCGATACCATAATCCGCACAGGTCAATATGATAGCTTCTTCCAGTGTACGCAGATACAGATGGATATCCGTAAAGAAGTTGTCGAGATCCAGTATCGGATAACCGATAATCTGTCCCGGACCATGATAGGTAATGTCGCCACCACGGTTGATCTTGTAGAATTTGGCCTCTTTCTCTTCCAGTCCTTTCTCATCTAGGAGCAGGTATTCCTCGTGCCCGCTTTTCCCTAAGGTGTAAACATGGGGATGTGCTGTAAAGATCAAGTAATTTGGGGTATTTGCTGCTGTTGCATTGACTCTATTGTCATGTTTGATGTCCAATACGCCCTTAAAGATGGATTCTTGTCTGTCCCAGGCTTCCTGATAATCGACAAGGCCCCAATCTTGAAACTGCACCTCTTTGTTCATTTCGTATTTTATTAAGCTGTGAACAGTATAAGGCCCGTTCACAGCATTGTTTGTCAAAATTAATACAATAAGTTATTGTAAGGGTAGCGTTCATTGTGCATTTTCACAATAATATCGTAAAGTTTTTGTTTGAACTCTTCGATATTCGTTTTATTCGTTGCTGATAGAAAGATTGCTGGATCAGAATTTTTTGCCATCCAGGAATTACGAAAGTCATCCAACGTGACCTCGATTTCCTCACCATCGTGTCCTTCTTCGACGGCCGGTTTATAAAGGTCAATTTTGTTGAACACTGTAATCACCGGTTTGTCAAGTGCTTTAAGATCCTTCAATGTTTCGTTTACCGCCTGGATGTGATCCTCAAAATTCGGATGCGAAATGTCGACCACATGGATCAGGACATCGGCTTCCCGAACTTCATCCAATGTGGATTTGAAACATTCCACCAGGTGGTGTGGTAGTTTGCGGATAAAACCAACGGTATCTGAAAGCAAAAAAGGAAGGTTGTCGATCACAACTTTACGTACCGTCGTATCCAATGTTGCGAAAAGTTTATTCTCGATCAGTACATCAGACTTGGAGATCATATTCATGATCGTCGATTTTCCGACATTGGTGTAACCTACCAAAGCTACACGGATCATCTCGCCACGGTTTTTTCGTTGTGTCTCGTTTTGCTTGTCGATTGCTTTTAGGCGTTCTTTGAACAGGGAAATCTTGTCCAGGATGATCCGTCTATCGGTCTCGATCTGTGACTCACCCGGACCACGCATACCAATACCCCCGCGCTGACGTTCCAAGTGGGTCCACATACGGGTCAGACGTGGTAATAGATATTGCAGCTGTGCCAATTCGACCTGTGTCTTTGCCTGTGCAGTTTTGGCATGTCGGGCAAAGATGTCCAGGATAAGGTTGGAGCGGTCCAATATCTTGCGTTTCAATTCTTTCTCAATATTACGCAGCTGCGAAGGTGAAAGCTCATCGTCGAAAACAACGATGTCAATTTCCTCCGCTTCAACGTATGCTTTTATTTCTTCCAGCTTTCCACTGCCGACAAATGTAGAGCGATCTGGAAAGCCCAGTTTCTGTGTAAACATGCCTTTGGTCTCGCCACCGGCAGTCTGTACCAAAAATTCAAGTTCCTCCAAATATTCCTTTGCTTTTGTCTCCGTCACACTTGGCGTGATCACACTCACCAAGACGGCTGTTTCGGGTTTTATTGCTGTATCGTGTATTTTAATTCTGGCCATTTTGTACTATTAAGTCTTTCAAGTGAAGTAGGGAGGTCATTAAGCTTTGCAATGTATGCTATTGCCTACCTATTGTTATACGTTCACTTTTTAAATTATTTTCAATGAGCTTGTAAGCCCGGTTTTTGTTTGAAAAGGTAAATTTAAGAATTTATGCGTTTGTAAACCACACAAGACTGATGCCGATTATGACATAATTCTCCATTAACCAATAAATTTCCTGTGATTTGCTTACCAGGGCAACTCAAAATATGTAAGCGTTCGGTCGCCATCTTTTGCCTAGTAAAAGAAGGGATATTTTTCTATATCATGTTCATAATGATGCAAAAGTAAATAAATTTGGTTTTATATACAAAAAAGATAAATTGTCTTCAAGAACTAATAAAAACAATTCGTATCCTATTTATGTTGACGAGTGGCCTTTAGATCCCAATGCGCTCTATTTATTCACTTAAACACGTTATCGATTTATTTGCTGGCCCCGCTTTTTATTTCGAAAATGACATGCGATTAAGAAATCTTGTCCCAGGCAATGCCATCTGATTTTCTGGCGAGGAAGCTTCGCAGCAACTGATTCTTTTCGCTTTGTAGCGTTGGGTCTTCTTTGAAGATAGCAATGACCGTGTTGCGGCATTCTGTAAGCAATGCCTGATCTGTCGCCAGATTCGCCATCTTGAGGTCAAGTACACCCGATTGTTGCGTGCCGGAGATGTCGCCCGGGCCACGTAACTGTAGATCGACTTCTGCAATTTCAAATCCGTCATTGGTACGCACCATGGTATCCAGCCTTAATCGTCCTTCTTTGCTCAGCTTATTGCCCGACATCAGAATACAGAAAGACTGTTCAGCACCACGGCCTACACGGCCACGTAATTGATGCAGCTGGGATAGTCCAAATCGTTCGGAATTTTCAATGACCATCACCGATGCATTGGGAACATTAACGCCCACCTCGATAACGGTAGTGGCAACCATAATCTGTGTTTCGTGTTTGACAAAGCGCTGCATCTCAAAGTCCTTGTCCTTTACAGGCATCTTGCCATGAACAATACTGATCTTGTATTGTGGTAATGGAAATTCACGTTGTAAGTTCTCCAAACCTGCTTCAAGGTAGATCAGGTCCAGTTTTTCGCTTTCCTTGATGAGGGGATATACCACATAGACCTGTCTTCCCTTGGCGATCTCCTCACGCATAAAACCAAACATCCGTAAACGGGAGCTTTCAAAAAAGTGAACAGTCTTAATCGGTTTACGCCCAGCAGGTAATTCGTCAATTACAGAGATGTCCAAGTCGCCATACATGGTCATGGCCAATGTGCGTGGAATTGGTGTCGCTGTCATGACCAACATATGCGGTGGAATGACATTCTTGCGCCAGAGTTTGGCCCGTTGTTCCACGCCAAAGCGGTGTTGTTCGTCAATAACAACGAAGCCCAGGTTCTTGAACTGTACCTTATCCTCGATCAGGGCGTGGGTGCCAATTAAAATATCTAAGCTGCCATCTTCCAGTGCCTGGTGGATCAAACGGCGTTCCTTTGTGCTTGTGGATCCTGTAAGTATCTTGATATTGACGATGTCATCGCCCACGAGCTGCTTTAGTCCATGATAATGCTGTGTCGCCAGGATTTCTGTAGGAGCCATCATACAGGCCTGAAATCCATTGTCGACAGCAAGCAGCATGCTCATGAGGGCAACAACTGTTTTCCCGGAACCTACATCGCCCTGTACCAGGCGGTTCATCTGCGCACCTGTATTGGTATCCATGCGGATTTCCTTCACAACGCGCTTTTGCGCTCCTGTCAAAGGAAATGGAAGGCGCTCGTTAAAGAACGTGTTGAATTTTTCACCGACTTTATTGAACCGCTGGCCTCTGAATTTCTGTGTGTTGAGCTGCTTGTTGTTGAGCAGCTTCAGCTGAATAAAAAATAGCTCTTCAAATTTGATGCGTTTGATGGCCTGGTTCAGCTCCTTTTGATCGCTTGGAAAGTGAATGGATGCAAAAGCCTGTTGCCTGGAAATAAGGCGATGTTTAGTGAGCACATCCTCGGGAAGCGATTCGTCAATACTGCGGAATACGGTTTCCAAAGCAGTCTCTTGTAAGCGTTGGATTCCCTTGGTATCCAGATTGAACTTTTTGAGTTTTTCTGTCGATGAATAAACCGGCTGTAAACTCATATTGCCGATCTGTTTTACCTGCGGGTTATACAGATCCATTTCGGGATGGGTAATGGATAGCTGGCCATTGAATTCGCTCGGCTTGCCATAAATAATATAGGCGGATCCGACTTTCAATGATTTTTGAAGCCAGGGGATGGACTGAAACCAGACCAGTTCCATGGAGCCGGTCTCATCTTTGAATGAGCCAACAAGACGTTTCGTTCTCTTTTCGCCTACGAGCTGTAAAGAAACCAGACGGCCCAGCACCTGTGCAGCCATCATATCGGGATGAAGTTTCCGGATTTTATGAAACTCCGTACGGTCGATATAACGGAAAGGATACTGTGTCAATAGATCACCAATCGTAAATACCTGTAGCTCTTTTTTGAGTACATCTGCTTTTTGTGGACCTACACCTTTGAGGTATTCTATCGGGGTAATTAAACGTAATTCAGCCATTCTTCTTGATGGCTAAATTACGAAAAATTTATGCGTTTATGGAGCTGTTTCTTAGGCTCGAGTAACTATTTTGAAGCGGATTCTTCATATTTAATGTCCGCTTTTCCTTCTTTACAGATCACGCCCAATGGTTTGCGATAAGATATACAATTTATTTTGGGCGCCATCATTGGTTGGTATATTTCCATTAGTCGGTTGTTGTCATTGATCATGTTTTGCAAGGTTGTTTTGTCTACCGATTTATGATAGGGGAGGTAACTTGTTCCACATACTGTCCGTATTTCTATCATTTCCCATTCTGTGGCATCAGAACATGCTTTAGGGCTCGCAAAGGCAATGATTTTACTGTATTTTTCATCGGATAGGGATTCGAGTTCCTTTTCTGTTTTGTCCTTGTAGGGATTTTCTAAATGTGATTCTGATTTACAAACAACAAATAGCATGCAACATGCCAGGAGGGTGATAAAACCCAGGATTGAGAGATTTTTCATAATATTCTTCTTGGTTTTTTTAATTGAACGGGTAATTCTTTATCTCTGCTACAGGAACTTTCTATTAAGTTTTTGTTAAGAGAAATTTGATTTTGAAATCTTTTGTGGTTGATTTCTGTTGTATTGTAGGTTTAAAACAACATTATTTAGTTGACTTTGTAATATAGTTACAACAATCTGGAAATTTTGATTAACTTTCAAGACATCATAAAAAAGGGGCAATCCAGTTATGGATTACCCCTTTTTGAGATTTATCTCGGCTAATCTCTTGATTAGAAATTACCCTTATTTACATCCCACCAAAGTCTGGTACCGCCGTTGTCAGGTCCGCCCAACAAGGAGATTGCAGATTGTACTTCAGCTGCATTTGTATTGTATTCATTTTGTGGGAACGGTAAACGACGGATCTGTATTTTAGTGTCGATCAGTCCACCGCTATTGTTGACCACAACAGGGAATAGACGCGGATATCCTGTACGGCGGAATTCACTCCAGGCCTCTTGTCCTTCAGGGAAGATCGCCAACCATTTTTGCGTAATGATACGTTCCAATTTTTCTTCGTTGGTAGCGCCCTCATTCCATTTGATGGTCAGTGCGCTAGGTGAAGCTGCGTTATTCTTCGCGTTGAAAGGATCCTCGTAAGCCGCTGCCTTACTTGTATTATCATTGAGATAAGTGCTTAACCCAGCTGATACACCCCATTGTGTAAAGGACGTTTCCACTCCTTTTTCATAAAGTGATTGCGCTGTTCCCCCAGCATTGTTCCAACCTCTCAATGCTGCTTCGGCACGGAGGAAGTAAACCTCAGCAGCAGTCATTAATATCGGTGCTGTAGTCGCTACGAAAGTTGGCGTTGTACCTTCAGTATTCAATGCCGATAGCTTTTGGTATTTATCCTTTTCGATGCCGTCTGCTCCTGCACGGATTCCGATATATTTTCCCGCGAAAGCTGTTGTTGTTGCGTCTTTAATGACGGGAGACATATACTTAGAGATACGAGGGTCGTTCAATCCGGTCATATAAGACGAAAGTGTCGCATTGATACGCGTGTCAGCCCAGTTTTTGGAAATAAACCAGAGTGGGTTGCTGTAGGTTCCGTCTGCTGGTACAGTGATCTTGAAGTTTTCGCTATTACTTTCCAATACACCGCCATTTGCTGGATCCAATGCTTTTTCAGCTTGTGTTTTTGCTAAAGTTGCATCGATTTTAACCAAACGCATCGCTAAACGAAGACGTAACGAATTGGCGATTTTTAGCCAATTTTTAAATCTGACCTGATTATCGGTATTCGGAAATACCAAATCGATCTGGTCTATTTTAGCAGCCATTGGGCTATCCGCTTTGTATGATTTTAATGCTGTTACAGCCTCATCGAGCTCTTTGAAGAAAGCAGCATATACATCGGATTGTTTGTCGTATGGAACAGTATTGGAGGTGCCTACTTTACTATAGGGGATAGGACCATAGATATCTGTCACTCGGCTGGCAGCTTCTACTTTGATCACCAAAGCCGAACCCCATAATGCAGGGTAAGTCTCTGCAAGTCCATTGCTTTTTAGCTTTTCAATAGATTTAATAACATTCAAATAGAGTACTTTAAATGGTTCTCCATTCCATCCATTTACCATGGCGTAATTCAGGTTGTTCTGCCCGCTATTAAACGGAGTAGGAGACATGAAGAAACCTGAAAATACATCCGCATTTAGATTCTGTTGTACCTGATAGGAATTGGGATCGCCCGCGCCCGAGAAATTGTAAATAGACATCTGTGCATTTCGCAAGAAAATGACAAGATCTTGGCCATCACCTTTTAAATCCTCATCCGTAACGCCAATGTTATTTTTGTTATAGTCCTCAAAATTCTTGGTACAACTACTTAAGGTGCCGCCAAGCATTAAAAAAGCGAGTGAGAACTTGGATATGTTTTTTATTTTAAATTTCATCTTTTAATCGTTTGTATTTTAAGACTATATAAAATATCCTCGTCATTTTTACCGATATATGTGTTTTTTAACGAGGGATATTTCATTGTTGGTCGTTTAGAAAGTCGCATTTAGTGTAAGACCATAATTACGTGTTGCCGGCATCATAAAGATATCCACCCCACTTAAGGAATTACCTGTAGACATCGTTACTTCAGGATCGAATGGAGCCTTTTTCGAAATATAGAATAGGTTTCTTCCTACAGCATTTACGCGAAGTTTTTTGAAGAAACTGTCTTTAATATTGAAGTCATAACCGAAAGTCAATTCACGCAACCGCACAACCGTTCCGTCGTAAATATATTGGCTGCTAACCGGACCCATACCAGCCGTGGAAGTGTACCATTTTTCGGCGTCCACTGTTGTTACGGCTTTACCGCTTGGTGTAACCCCATTGATGCTAACACCGCCATTGGCACGGGCGTCGCCACTCGCTTTCGAGACACCGTAACCGTCAAGCAACGCTTGCGTCACGGACATCACTTCGTAGTCAAATTTACCATCGATCAGGAAGCTTAAGTTGAAATTTTTATAATTGAAACTGTTGTTCCAGCCCATTTGCCAAATTGGGTTTGAATTCCCAAGTTTGGTATAGGTGTTGCTTTTCTGCGGAATACCGTCCTCGGAAATAAGAATCCTTCCTTGGTCGTCACGTATAAAATCTTGACCATAGATGTCTCCGAAAGAACCACCTACTTGCAATTTAGATGCAAAATTATTACGTCCCTCACCTGTTAGGGTAAATTCAGAAATACCGTCAGCAAGTTTTACAATTTTGTTTTTATTATACGTAAAGTTGAGGCTGGTTGTCCATTTAAAATTGTCATTTCTGATCGCATCCAATGATACCAATGCTTCTACCCCTTGATTTTGAATGTCGCCGGCATTAACTGCATACATGTTGTTGAGGGATGCATTTCCAGCTGCAATTTTGAAAAACTGATTGGTAGTGTTTGTTTTGTAATAAGTAACATCCACATTCAAACGGTTATTCCACATGCGCCATTCCGTACCGATCTCCAAGGAAGCCGTTTTTTCTGGTTTTAATTCCTTCAAAAAGGCAATATCATTCACGGTTAGTACCGCATATGGGTCTACCCGGTTGGTAAGCAAGGTAGTGTAAGGAGGAAGATCATTTCCGACTTTTGCGTATGAACCCCGAATTTTGGCCATATTCACAAATTCAGGTAGATTAAGCTTGTCGTTCAAGACGATGCCCAAACCGACCGATGGATAAGCGTATGGGTTTTGTGGTGTATAGGCCAATGTGCTCGACCAATCCCAACGTGAAGTCAGATCCAAATAAATCCAGTTGTCATAGGCTAAGTTAGCCGATGCAAATACCGATTGCAATTGTCTTCGGTTTGCAGACAATGTCGAAGTGACCGGAGTTGTCGTATTTTGGATAAAGAACTGATTGGGAACTTTGAGTCCATCTTTGCCGCTGGTAAAATCTGTACCTTCTGTTTTCCAGTCGGTGATACTCGTTCCAACCAATCCTGTAATTTGTAATTTATCGCCAATATTAAAGTTCATGTTGGCCGTTAAATCACCGTATTGTTGGGTGATCGTGGTATTGGTATAGCTATAAGCTCCATTTTCACGCGCTAAAATGTGCTGTGTGCCGGCATAAGCTTTCCGGTCCCATACTTCGCTGGTACGGTCTACACTACCGCGGGCCTGCACGCTGATCCAAGGTGCAATTTTGTATTTCGCACTACCATTCAAGAGCAAACGATTACGTGTTGAACGTGTTGAATTACGGTTCATAATCCACCAAGGATTTTGTTGGGTGGTTTCGTCGTCCGAAAGTGTAAACCAGTTTTGATCATAAAGATTACGGCCTGTGTTGAACGTTTCGAAATTTTTATAATCCGCAATATTTAAGCTGCGAGGTAATAGGTAGGTTCCAACCAATGGATTATAATAGAAACCTGAAGTAGGTGCATTATCTAATTTTTGCGTAATGTAATTGGCACTTCCTTCAACGGTCAGCTTATTATCAAAGAATGAAGCGCTCTCTTTAAGATTGAAGTTGTGACGCATCAGGTCATTTTCTGGAAGAATACCTTTTGCAAGGGTATTGGCATAAGAAAAATACGTTTGGTTTTTCTCGTTACCACCTGACAAGGTCAATGAATTGGTGAAGTTGCTACCCGTACGGAAAAATTCACCTAAGTTATCATAGTCGGCACCATTAGTTTTGTCGCCCCAGCTAAATACACTGGTGTTACTGTTTTTGCCACCCGAACCTTGACCATATTGGCTTTGGAATTTCGGTGTCGATACAGCTTGTTCGATCTGTGCACTTGATGAGAAATTGATCGTTGTGCGGCCTTGCTTGCCTGATTTTGTTGTGACCAAGATAACGCCGTTGGCAGCTTGGCTACCATATAATGCCGCTGCAGATGCTCCTTTTAATACGGAGATGTTTTCGATATCTTCTGGATTGATCAATGAAATAGGGTCGCCACCATCACGCTGTCCACCGAAGACGTTGTCTGGCTGGCTGGCCAATGTCTGGTTGTTGATTGGAACCCCATCAACAACGTAAAGTACCTGGTTGTTGCCGGAGGCCGATTTGTTACCACGCAAAATAACTTTTGCTGAACCACCTGGTCCAGAAGAGCTAGAAGCGATGTTAACACCCGCGACTTTACCATTTAAATTATTGGCCAAGTTGGTGCTTTTAACTTTGTTTAGTTCGTCACCACTCACCTGTTGTGTAGAGTATGTTAATGATTTCTGTGCACGGCTAATACCCAAAGCGGTGACGACCACACTTTCCAGTTGCTGTGTCTGTTCATCGAGACTTACAGTTACTGTCGTTTCTCCAGGTCCTAATGTGACTGTCTTATTTTCATAACCGACAGTACTGATATTTAATACACGGTTTTTGTCGTCGACATTGATCTGGAATGCACCTTTAACATCCGTTGAACTTGCGTTGGAAGTGCCCAATACTTTGATTGTGGCACCTGGAATAGGAGCTTTAGTTTTAGCGTCTACAACCGTTCCCTTAATCTGGTTGGTTTGCGCGTGCAATAAAGATGCTGAAAAAAGCATTGTTGGAACAATACCTAACACCCTTAATGTAGAGTATAATTTGTTATTCATATAGTATATGTGTTATATTCAGTTTTTTATATACATATTTTCATAACGGTGAAATTTCTAATGAAATGGGCTAATTCCATTTAGCATTTTTGGTTAGAAGAGGGGGATATTGAATAATCGGGGGGCGAAATAAGTGATTATTTATAATAGTATAAGCTATTCAATACCTAGTTATAGGAAGAAAGAGCGGTGTGATTTCCCTTAATAAAAATCTAATTTACTATAGTTGAGCAAAAATCAAAAATTTTATGAAACAAAAATGATACATGTCGGAAGGTTTTTTGGTGTAATTTGCTTGTAGTCACTGAAATGTGCGGTTTGTCATTTTTTTGAACAGCGATAGTGATTTTGTATTTCACGATAAGAAAGATGTGCCCTATGTGATTTCAGACCATGTACTTGACTAAAAAGCTATTGCCGGATATGCGTTGATCTATCGTTTAGCATGTACCCTTGATATGGAAAAAGCCTCTTTGATGTTTTTGATATTAAATAAGATAATTGCGAGGAGTATAATTCCATATGCAACATACTTAATTGGTGAAACAGGTTCTTGAAAATAAGTTACTGCTAAAGTAAATGCGATCAGTGGGTTAATATAGAGGAGAACACCGGTTGTTGTCGATGAAATACCAATGAGTGCATACATGCTCAGGAAAAGGGGGATGATCGTGAATAAAGACGCGATAAGAAATATTGTGCCCCAAAACAGAGGTTCAGCAGGGATTGCATGATGATTATAGATCAGTTTAGGGATTACAAACAAGGCACATATACTGAGCTGGACGACCAATTGGTGGAGTTTGTCAAACCCGGTGGAAACCCATTGCACAATTAGATAGAAAGCGTAACAGGTGGCAATGGTAGCCGCCCAGAGGACATCGTTTAACGAGCCATTAGCCAGCAGGCAGACGCTGCCGAAAGCAATAAAAAGCGCTATTTTTTGCCAAAGGGTCAATTGTTCCCTGAGTATGATATAGGCTCCAGCTGCGGTGATGAGTGGGCAGGTCAGGTAAGCCAATGCGGCAGACTGGATGCTGATATGGTTGACGGCATAGATATAGGTAAACCAATTTCCAAAGATTAATCCCGAGGCCAGCAGGGTTAGGCAGATCTGACGAAGCTTGCCCGTCCGAGGTAGGAGCCGGAACTTATGGATATCAGCAGTCATGGTTTTTCTGCGGAAAAGCAAAAGATAAATCCAGAGTACCAGGAGCGCAGTGATTATTCTAAAATACAGAATATCTTCGGCAGGATAATCCCTTATCCACCGTACGGGGATAGACATAAATCCCCAGATGAAAGGGGCCAAAAAAGCCGCGAAAAGATATTTTCCGCGGCTTGCTGTTTCGTTGCTGTTTTCCACGGACTAATCTTTCCAGGCAATGACCGAAATCTCGACATTTACATTCTTGGGAAGGGTTTTTACCGCAACACACTCACGTGCTGGTTGCGCTTCTTTAAAATATTCTGCATAGACTTTATTGACTAAGACAAAATTACCCATATCGCTCAGAAAAATGGAGGCCTTGACAACATCCTCAAAAGTATAGCCAGCATTTGTCAGAATAGCTTCTATATTTTTCAGTACCTGATGTGTTTCGTCTTTTACACCTGATGAAATTAACTCCATTGATTCTGGGATCAGAGGAATTTGTCCAGAGACGTATAATGTATTACCGGCTTTGATTGCCTGGTTATAGGGGCCAATTGCTGCAGGAGCGTTGTCGGTATTTAAGATTTCTTTTTTTGACATGGATTACAGTGTTTAGGAGGTAAAACATATTTTGTAGATCAGGCCCAATAAAAAGACAATAATGGCCGTTGCATTAATGATATGCATCGCTTTTATGCTTCCATTTGTCGGGCGATCTGCGTTACGCTTTCTAAAAAAGTACATGGAACTAAGTTACAACAGTAAATTAGAAAGTTAAAATGAAAAGATTAAAAACTTTGAAAGGTTTTCTGTTGAGCTGTGAAACAAAATCTTGTACAAATGGCTGAGATTTTTTGAATATTAGTAAATTGGTGAACGAAATTGAAATTTTATGAATAAGGTAGCATTAATTGGGGGTAAAATATATTCAGGTGACGCGATTTTTGAGCAAAAGGCATTACTGACCAGCGAAGGTAAGATTGATGGGATCGTCCATGATCATGAAATACCTTCAGATTATGAGAGTTATCCAGTGAATGGAGCCAATATCTGCGCTGGGCTGATCGATCTTCAATTGTATGGTGACGGCTCGGACCTTTATTCGGCAGAGCGAAGTGTAGCCTCTCTGGAGCGTATCACCGAAGGTTTGGTCCGTAAAGGGACAACCTCCTTTATGATGACTTTAGCGACCAATACTATCTCTGTATTTAAGGATGCCATTCGGGTAGCAGAAGGTTTCCAGCACGATGCATTTTTAGGTCTGCACCTGGAAGGTCCTTTCCTGAATCCGAAAAAAAGAGGGGCTCATCCGGCGGATTTAATTGTTAGGCCCACGAAGGAAAAAATTGACGATCTTTTGGCAGGGAATCAGGTTGTCAAGATGATGACGATAGCACCCGAATGTATAGCGGACGATGTGCTACAGCACTTACAGGGCTACAATTTGCTGCTCAGTGCTGGGCATAGTGATGCAACTTTCGAAGAGGGTACCCGTGGTTACGATCTGGGAATCCCCACGAGTACGCACCTGTTTAATGCAATGTCGCCTTTACACCATCGCGAGGTAGGACTTGTTGGCGCAATTTTTAATCATCCGACAGCGCAGGCGAGTATTATTGTCGATGGGCATCATGTAAGCTTTGAAGCCGTGAAAATTGCAAAACGTCAGATGGGAGACCGCCTGTTTATGATTACAGATGCTGTGGCCGCTTGTGATAAAGATATTTATCATCATGTTTTGAACGACGGTTATTATGCGCTGCCTGACGGTACCATTTCAGGGGCCGCAATCTCGTTGCTTGAGGGGGTAAAAAATGCTGTTCAAAAGGTTGGCATACCACTCGATGAAGCGATCCGAATGGCTACGCTGTATCCGGCAAACCTTTTAAAGAGAGTGGATATTGGAAACCTTAATAAGGGAAGCATGGCGAATGTCATAGTCTTTAACGACGACTTTAAGTTGGAGCAGGTAATCTTCAAAGGTGAGTTAAAGTTCTGATCCTATTTCCGACAAGATCGGTCGTTTGACCCAGATTGACTAATATTATATGTATCTTCGTTAGTTATTTTGAAAAAACACTATTCTATAGATTGATGAAACGTTCCCTATTATTTTTAGCGACGGCTCTTTTTGTTTTGTCTTCTTGTTCATCCAAGAAAAATAAAAAGCAGGAGCCTGTCAATACCACAACTACAAATGTCGAAATTGTAAAAAAAGATCCGCCCTCGATACCCAAGCGAGAACGGGTAAAGAATACAGTTGAAACGAAAGCGCAGCCTGTTGCTGAAAAAAAGAAGGAAATTGTCGTCGATCTTCCCAAGTTACCACGTGAATTTCGGGCGGCCTGGGTTGCTTCTGTTGCCAATATCAATTGGCCTAGCAAGAACAATCTGAGTACAGCTGAACAGCAACAGGAAGCAATTGGTATTTTGGATTTTTTGAAAAACAATAATTTTAATGCGGTGATTTTCCAGGTGCGTCCCTCGGCGGATGCATTTTATAAAAGTGATCTTGAGCCTTGGTCGTACTTTTTGACCGGTACAGAAGGGCAAGCTCCTTCTCCTTACTACGATCCACTCGATTTTTGGGTCGAACAGGCGCATAAAAGAGGAATCGAGCTGCATGTTTGGTTGAACCCTTATCGTGCGCATCATACCGCTGGCGGTGCTGTTACATCAGCTTCCATGGCGCGCAAAATGCCCGAATCGGTTGTCAAATTGAAACAAGGGTATTATTGGTTTGATCCATCCAAACAATCGACACAGGATCATGCCGCACGTGTGGTTATGGATATTGTCAAACGTTACGATATCGATGGCGTACATTTTGATGATTATTTCTACCCTTATGCTGAATATAATGGCGGACAGGATTTTCCAGACTCAGATAGTTACAATGAATACAAACGCAATGGAGGGGATCTATCACGCGGAGACTTCCGTAGAAATAGCGTAAATACCTTTATCGAACGTATTTATAAGGATATTAAGAAAGAGAAGAATTTTGTAAAATTCGGTATTAGTCCATTTGGTATCTGGAAACCGGGTTATCCGTCAGGTATCCAAGGCTCCAGCCAGTATGATATGCTTTATGCGGATGCTAAATTATGGTTGAATAAAGGCTGGATTGATTATTTTGCCCCACAGCTATATTGGCCTATACAGCCAGCTAAACAGAGTTATACGGCGCTGTTAAAATGGTGGGAAAGTGAAAACACCTTGGGACGCCACCTTTGGCCGGGCATCAATACGGTAGGCAGACGTGGTCCGGAGTATGTTCAGGAAATTGTCAATCAAGTTGAGGCAGCAAGGACACTATTGCCGGATAACCGGGAAGGTGTTATCCACTGGAGCCTGGCTGGGTTGACTAAAAATCCGGCTATGACACAAGCTTTGGTTAATGGCCCTTATCAGGTTAAAGCATTGGTGCCTACTAGCCCATGGTTGAGTGCTAATCCCTTATTGAAACCGACTTTGCTGGTCACTCCACAAGGCGGTCATGTCTTTGTGAAATGGCAACATCAGCAAATTGATCAGGTCGCAAAATGGGTATTGTATCTCAATTACGGTGGTGTATGGCAATATGAGATTTTGGAGCCTGGAGTCACAAGTAAGGATATTCCAACGACATTGAACAACAAAAAATTGGAGTATGTTGCCGTTAAAGCTGTTGACCGTTTGAGTAACGAGGGGCCTTATGCTTCTGAAAAGATAAAATAGTTGGCGATTGCCTAGGCACCGCAAGAGAAAGGGATATCTGTATGTTGGATATCCCTTTTTTTAAGAATGTATTTGTCTTTATTGGTTGGAAAGAATTTTTAAGCAGCCTTTATAACTATTGTTGTTTGCTATTTCATGAAGGATTTGTTTTGAATTGTAATCTATCCAAGGTAAATTTATAGGTATGGAAGAAATCTATAAAACGGTAAGCGAATCGGTGATTCGGATGTCACAGCTGATGTTGCCATCCAATGCAAATTTTGGAGGCAAAATACACGGAGGTTATATTTTATCTTTGATGGATCAGATTGCATTTGCTGTAGCATCCAAATTCTCTGCACATTATTGTGTGACTGCTTCAGTAGGTAAGGTGGATTTTTTGAAACCTGTTGAGGTGGGGGAGTTAGTTACATTAATTGCTTCTGTGAATTATGTAGGCAACTCTTCCATGGAAGTCGGTATTCGGGTAGAGGCCATGAATATTCAGACGGGCGAAACCAAGCATTGCAATTCCTCCTATTTTACGATGGTGGCCAAAGATGAAACTGGCAGGCCTACCCGTGTGCCAAGGTTAATATTGGAGACCGAAAAAGATGTGTTTCGTTTCTACCGCTGTGTGGTGAAGATGGAAGTTGACAAAGAAAGAGATCGTGCTATTCATGATCTGGAGACAGATTCTGCTGAACAGCAGGCCTATATCAAGCAGCATTTTGATGTGAAGATCAGTCTGAGCTCCTAGGCCTTCTTTCCTTTCTTACCATTCAAATGTCCCTAGATATTTACTGTCTGTGCATTCATCGCTTCCGTCTGTTTTGTAGAAAAATACATAGACATGATAGTTGCCGACGGTTTGCTGTCGGGATAGGATAGCTGTCTGTGTTTTATGCGTAAGAGGATTCATGCTTTCATTTGTGAAAGCGCACTCATCGGGATTGTATAGCAGCAAACGGCAATTACTCGAGCTGATGTTATGTTGTGATGCAGTATCTGCATCATATTCCCAGGTGAGTGTAAATGTTCCTGTCTCTTCATCTACCTGAAATGTATGGGTGGAAATGGGATTGGGGATTCCTTTACTCACGCGAAAGTTTTCAAAATTGATGACATAGCCAGTTGCCGTTTTTTCTACGGCATTATTGAGGTTGTAAGACATCGCATTGCCATATGCTTTCTTCTCGGGGTTATAATTTTTAAATCCGACCCGTATTAAATCTAGCATTGGGGAAATAAATTTTTGGATGAGGGAGAAACGCGACCTTGATTGAATTTGATCTGCAGAAGGTTTTTTTCTGCTTTTCTTAGGTAAGCCCCTTGCATAGGTTGTATTTCCATTGGTAACAAATACTACTGATCCTGCTTTGCCCGAAAGCGTGCCATTGGCACCGTTTTTAATGACTGCCATAATATTAAGTTAATTGCGATTGATTTTTCTTTAAGTTACAAAATAAATAGGTATTGATCAATAGTAGATTCAACCTTTTTTCGGATTTACAACGAATCTTGATCGGAATTTAGTCGGACTTTATTCGGTTCCAACCGAAGAAGCACCGAAGGAGCACCGAACAAGTACCGAAGAAGCACCGAGTAATCTCCGAATACAATAGCTAATAATTAGTCTAAAATGGCGGTGTAAATCGAACATTCCTTTGCATAAGCACGCTGTTATGTGTTGGATGCTGCATGCTATTGGTGGTTTTGTTGTGCTAATGTTTGTTTTCTGCTATCAAATTCGGTGAAAAGGTCTTGCTAAATGCTTTTATAAGATGTTTTGGTTCTTATTTTGCTGTGCTGTGCGTTTTTGTATCTGTTTTTATAGGGATTAATGGTTTTTTTGCTGTCAGATTGTGCGTTAATGTGTTTATTGTTATTTCTTTTTCAAATAATTACGCATAAGCTTGCAAAAATAGGAAGCTTTTCATACTATTGTGTAGTAATTGATATAAACTTAGGGTTGGAACCGCCCGTTATGGAAAATTATTAACAACTAACTAAAAACCATGAATAAAAAAATTCTCTTATTCTGTTCAGGGGTGATGCTGTCAACCAGTTTATGGGCACAGACCAAAACTGTAACGGGTAAAGTGACGAATGCTTCTGATGGTGGTACAATGCCTAATGTAACCGTAAGCATCAAAGGTAAATCTGTCAGTACACAAACTAAGCCTGATGGAAGTTTCACCATCAATGCGGAGCCAGGCGATATTTTGATTTTCAGAGCCGTGGGTTCTCAGGAAAGACAACAACTGGTTGGGACAAATGCAACGATCAATGTTACGCTTTCTGGCAGTGAGGAGGCCCTTGAAGAGGTGGTTGTGACGGCCATGGGAATTAAGAAGGAAAAAAAGGCGCTTGGCTATGCTGTTCAGGACATAAAATCGGATGAGTTGATGAAGAATAAGACGGCAAACGTGGTCAATTCATTGGCAGGGAAGATTGCAGGGGTTAATGTAACACAGGCTTCGGGTTCTGCCGGTGCCGGAGCGCAGATTATTCTTCGCGGCGGAACTTCTCTTGAGCGCGACAACCAGCCCTTGTTTGTTGTAGACGGTGTGATCTACGATAACTCTACGGTTATTGGAGGAAATAGCGCCTTCGATGGCGCTCAAGCAACAGCAACCTCTAACAGTAACCGGGTGATGGATATTAATCCCGAAGATATCGACAATGTGTCGGTGTTGAAAGGTCCGGCTGCGGCAGCCTTATACGGGTCAAGAGCTGCTGCGGGAGCTATTATCATTACGACGAAAAAGGGACAAGAAGGGCGTACGGAGATTGGTTTTTCAAGTAGATTTTCAAATAATTGGGTGAATCGCTTGCCAGAGCAGCAAGGAAAATACAAACGTGGCTATTATAACAGTGCGGGTGTACTGGATGATTATACCACGCAATCCTGGGGCGAAAAATTTGGAAGTAATGATGTTGTTTATAACAACGTGAAAGATTTCTTCCAGCATTCGACGGTATTTGACAATACCGTTAATTTATCCGGCGGAAATAAAAATGGATCATTCTATTTGTCTGGTTCCCGCTTTGATCAAAAGGGTATCGTACCTAATACAAGCTTTGATAAAACCACGTTCCGCTTTAATGGGGATCAAAAATTTGGTAAACTGACGGTGGGCGCTAATGTGGGGTATTCGCTGGCAAATACAGATAAAACACTAACTTCTGCGGGGCTATGGGGATCAGGTGGTACAGGAGCGATGGAGTCCCTGTACAGCTGGTCAAGAAGTGATAATATGAAGAAATACCTCAACGATGACGGGTCGAAGTATCGGATGTTTGAAGGCCGCCAGCCGCTAGAATCTGATGTGGAAAATCCATACTGGACAATCAATAAAAATATTTTGGGCGATAACACTGAGCGTATTACAGGTAGTATCAATGCAAGTATGCCCATCTTCGATTGGTGGAGCCTGACCTATCGTGTCGGGATGGATAGTTATCTGACTAAAAACTCAACTATTATCGGTGAAGGTGGTGCAATTAAGAAACCTTGGCAAAAAGGTATGATGTCGGAAAGTGATTTCAAATACAACTATTGGTCTTCCAACATCATGTCCAATTTCAATAAAAAGGTAGGTGATTTTGATTTAGGCGCTTTGGTGGGATTTTTCTCGGAACAAACCAAGACGACAACAAACCGCCGTATGGGCTATCATTTTGAGGTAGATAATTTTTACAGCTTCGAAAATATAGCTGCAGCGAATAAACAGTTCGCAGTAAACAATACAAAAAAACGTCTTTTTGGTTTGTACGGTGAGTTAAGAGCTTCGTATAAAAATATGTTGTTTTTGAATGTTACGGGAAGAAATGACTGGACCTCAACGTTACCAGTAGACAATAGGTCTTATTTTTATCCTTCTGTTGGTGGTAGCTTTGTGTTTACCGAACTCATGAAAGACAGTCGCCCAGACTGGTTGGATTTTGGAAAGCTGAGAGCTTCCTGGGCGCGCGTGGGTAAGGACGCAAATCCGTATGTAACCAATACCTACCTTTGGAAGCCTGTTGAATATTTAGGTGGAATTGTAGGCGCGGGAAATAACTGGCAGAAAGGTAATCCGTTTTTGAAACCTGAAACAACAGGTTCGTTTGAAGTCGGTGCTGAATTGCGCTTTTTTAAGGGGCGATTGGGCGTGGATTATGCCTACTATACCAATAATTCCTATAACCAGATTCTGTCTCCACGTTTAGGACAATCGACAGGATATATTTTCATCTCAGTCAACGGTGGCGATATCTACAATAAAGGGATGGAGTTGTCCTTAACTGGTAAGCCGATTGTGAAAAACGACTTTGTTTGGGAATCTACGTTAAACATGTCCAGAAACAAAGGGACAGTAGATAACTTGCTCGCAGGGGTCAATATTTTGTATGTCACAGACGTGCAGGTAGGGAATGCGAAAGCTGCATCCTTTAACGGAGGAAACTTTATGGGGATCTCAGGTTCGCAATGGACCCGTACACCTGATGGAAAAGTTGTTTTGGACGCTAATACGGGTATGCCAACAAGTGACAACCAGACGACATATAATATCGGAAACCGTGAGCCTAAGCTGACAGGTGGATTCAATAACAGCTTGACTTATAAAAATTTTAATCTGTCCTTCCTGTTTGATTTCCGTATAGGTGGCGATATCTATAACGGTACAGATTATGCGATGACGATTAATGGAATGAGCAAGCGAACCGAAGATCGTGATCAGCTGATTTTGGACGGAGCCATCCGTAACGGCGGAACAAACGACGCTCCGGTGTACGAAAACAAAACATTCACTTTCTTGGCCGACCAGATGTACACGATTAAAGGTGTGTCAACAAGCGGACGGAAGATTATCCAAGATTATTGGAGTGATTTCTACGCCCGTGAAAGTGCGAACTTTATGGTGAAAACAAACTGGTTGCGCTTGCGGAATATCTCGATGTCCTACAACTTTTCGGACGGTGTCCTGAAGAATGCCGGTGTTTCCAAAGTGGTAAAAGGTCTTACAGCTACTTTGACTGGTACTAATCTTTGGTTGTTGACCAACTACAAAGGGCTTGATCCGGAGGCCTCCGCTGCCGGATCTGGTGTAACGGGATCTAGTTCGGTAGGTATTGATTACAACGGTGTGCCAAGTACAGCCGGTGTTATGTTTGGTTTAAATTTTAGATTTTAAGATAGAAAAGTCATGAATAAATATAAGAGAATAGTCTCATTTCTGTTGGTTCTAACTTTATTTTCGTCCTGTAGTAAGAATTGGTTGGATATCAATATAGACCCGAATACGCCATCCAGCACCGTGGCTTCGGTCCAGAGTCGTTTGGCTTGGATACAGCATTATTATATGTATGCACAAGGGACAGCGGGGACACGGGCGGGGTTTGTGACACAGCAACTGACATTTGTCAACGGTACTGCATCAAACAGTATGATTGCTGGCTGGAACCCTGCGGCAGGTATGTCGACCACACCTTATCAGTTTTTCTTTGTCGGTGCAGGGGCAAATTTTAAGGATATGGAAGATAAGGCTACGGCCGATAAGGCTTACCATTATCTTGGTGCATTGCATGCTATCCGTGCCATGGGTTTTATGCTAATGATGGATTGGTATGGTGAGATGCCTTACACGGAGGCCTTGGGTACCATCATAACGCCAAAATTTGATGGTGGAAAAGTGATTTTCGAAGGTTGTCTTGCTGATATTGATAAGGCAATTGAATACTTTAATATGACACAGCCTGGCACTGCTGCTCCCTTGTCGGCCGGCGACAGCTGGAATGGTGGCGATGTAAGTAAGTGGCTGAAGATGTGTTATGGCTTAAAAGCGCGATGGTTGAATAACCTATCGAAAAAGAGCGCTTTGTACAAACCGGATGATGTATTGGCGGCGTTAAATAAGGCTGCCACTTCGGTGGGAGAAAGCACAGTGATAGCCCATATGGATGATGCGACTGATAATATCGGGGATATCCTATTTGCAGATCCTGTAAAAACCTCTATCGTTTTTAATAATGCGGGTATGAATACCAATACTTTGGTTACGAAATGGTATGAGAATTTATTAACCAATTTTGACAATAAAGGCATAGAGGATCCGCGGGCAGACAAATTATTACCTTGGGCAGAATACGGCTATCCCAAAAAGATGATACGGTCAAAGGGAGTAGATATGCAGTCTACTATCCGCATGAACTCCGGGCCGATAGCATCCTCTTATAATGATAAAGATGTGGCTATTCAGAGTAATGGCCGTACGGTAAACCCACACTCCTGGTATATTAACAGTGCCAATACAGCACGTTGGGGGGATACCGTTTATGTATCCATTAAAAGTAGTTCCAAGGGATATGACAGCGATGTGTCGGATACCTATAGATGGAAAGATGGTACCGTGGCTGCTTCAGGTACATTTTATTCGCGTCCCGATGCGCCTACCCATTTGGTTGCATACCCCGAAATGTGCTTTATTAAAGCTGAGGTCTTATTTAATAAGGGAGATAAAGCAGGTGCCTTCAATGCCTATAAAGAGGGAATTAAAGCACATATTGACTTAATGAATATAAAGCTGGGTTCTTATGCAGACGCCAGTCCGAGCAAATCGCCAATGACCCAGGCTAAGATCGATAATTTTCTGAACAATGGCATTGGTACGGCGGGAGATATTACATTGGCTAAAATTATGACGCAAAAATTTATCGCACTTTCGTTTTCACAGCAAAACTGGAATGATATGCGTCGCTATGATTTTAGCAGTTCAGTCTATCCCGGTTGGTCAGTTCCCTATGAGTACACGGTGACCGCAGCAGCACAAACTAAAATACCGCAAGGAAAGCAGTTCAGAAGAGTACGTCAGGTTTCACATGAGATCAACTACAATTCCGATAATTTAAAAGCATCTCATCCGAATGCGTTAAATGACGATATCTGGTCATTCCCGGTTTGGTGGGATACCAAAGAATAATTTTAAATTTGAAAGCCGCAACTGCGGCTTTCTTTATCTAGTTTGTTTTTGTTATGAAATATTGTATTAATTTCCTTCTTCTTTTTATATCATTTGTGCTTTTTGCACAATCACCCAAAATTATTCAAAAACCGATTACCTGGGATAAGGACCGTATTCAACTTTCATTGGAGTACCTCAAAAATCGGCACGGTCTATCGCAGTCGACTCCGGTTATCCATCCCAAAATGGTGGTAGTGCATTGGACCGCGAATAACAGCGTGAAAGCGACCTTTAATACATTCAATCCTACGCGGCTTCCGGGGCGTCCGGAACTGACCAAGGCCAGTGCCTTGAATGTATCTTCGCAATTTGTCATCGATCGTGACGGTACGATTTATCAGTTTTTACCAGATTCTATTTTTGCACGGCATACCATAGGTCTCAATTATTGTGCAATAGGGATAGAAAATATAGGTAGTCGCCAGAACCCACTGACTGATGCACAATTGAAAGCGAACGAAGAGCTTATCCGTTACCTCAGTAAAAAATATCCCATCGAATTTGTTTTAGGTCACCATGAGTACCAACGTTTTAAGAAAACAAGCTGGTGGAAAGAAACTGATCCCAATTACATCACGGGTAAAGATGATCCGGGAGATAAATTTATGCATGAGCTAAGAAAGCATCTTGTCGATCTGAAATTGAATCCCCTACCTTAAATCATGCATAATCGAAGAATTTCGTTCTGCAGGTAAATTGCGTTTTCCTACAGGAATAAGTAATAAGTGTGCAATTGGTGATCGTTTTGCAATATATTTTGCTGGTTTGCTGTATTTTGCTGCATTGTTAATAAAATGTTAATTGTATTTGATTTGTTACGTGAGCGTGTGCTCTGCACACTTACTTATTTTTCTTTTTAATCGTCTGATTTATTGTAATCGACTGTATTTCAATTTATTGTAATGTATTTTTGCTTTCAGTCTCAACTAATATATTGCGGTTTAATTCCTGCTACAGAAGTAATTTGTAAGTGAATACTTACTTTCTTTTGCGTTTTTATGTTGCTTTAAGTTTTAAAAACGAAAAGTTCTACTTACTTTTATTCTGATTTTCAATTATTCGTGCATAAAACTGCAATTTGTGCATGATCTAAGAGTCTATTTATGATGAAAAATGCCTTATTAAAGCTATCCTTTTTAATTTCTGTTGTTGCTTGGGTTTCCTGTGGGAATTCGTTGAAGTCTACGCAAGCGAGCAAAACCGCAGTAAACAGCATGACCGGCCGGGTAACGAGCCAAGTTGTTATTCCGGGTGCAGATCAACTTACGCTGTATTTACCACAACTAAAAGGTAAGAAAGTGGGAATAATGGGAAATCAAACTTCCATTGTAGGGGCTGATAAAAAACATCTTGTCGATGTCTTGATCGATAATAAGGTTGATTTGAAGTTTGCCTTTGCGCCTGAACATGGTTTCCGCGGGAACGTTGAACGTGGTGAGAAGTTTGGGAATGATGTTGATCAAAAGACTGGTTTGCCGCTGTTTACATTATATGGAGGTAATAAGAAACAAGATTCTATCGTCAATTCAATTGATGTGATGATCTTCGACCTGCAGGACGTTGGGGCACGCTTTTATACATACATCACTTCTTTGCACCGTGTAATGGAATTATGTGCAAAGCATAATAAAAAATTAATTGTACTGGATCGTCCAAATCCAAATGGCGACCAGGTGGATGGACCTGTAAGGCATGATGATAAGTTTAAATCAGATGTTTCCTGGCATAAAATAGCCATGATCCATGGTTTAACAATCGGCGAGCTGGCGCAGATGATCAATGGAGAGCGGTGGCTTGAGAATGGCCGCCAGGCCGATGTAACGATTGTAAAGGTCAAAAATTGGAATCATAACAGTAGGTATGAGCTGCCGGTCATCCCATCGCCAAGTCTGCCAAATTATCTTTCTGTTCGGTTGTACCTTTCATTATGTCTTTTTGAAGGTACGGATATTTCGGTAGGTCGGGGTACGGATTGGCCGTTCCAGGTATTAGGTTATACAAATCCGGTCTATGGCTCCTTTACTTTTACACCGGGCGAACGTCACGGTATGTCCAAACATGTGGAGGGCAAAGGAACAGTCAATTATGGTGTTGATTTGCGCGGTCTGGATGCTGATCATCAAAAATTTACCTTAAAATATCTGTTGGACTTTTATCAAAAGACACCTGATAAATCCACTTTCTTCGCGCGGCCTGAATTTTTTGATAAGCTTGCGGGGACAGATCAATTACGTAAGCAAATCCTTGCCGGACAATCTGAAGCTCAGATTCGTGCTTCTTGGTCCGATGACCTGAAAGCCTATAAGCAAATGCGTAAAAAGTATCTGCTTTATACTGATTTCGAATAGCAATAACTAACAATATTAACTAGAATCATTTATTTTAAAACTCTATAATCAATGCGAAAATTTGTACTATTTTCTGTTGCTCTTGGATTGAGTTTTCCTTCTGAATCCTATTCTTTTGCAAAAAAAGAAGGTGCTTTGAATCGCGACAATTTAACAAGCGCCTTTCTGAGTTCTTCTGCAAAAAATGCGTTTCAAAATACGGTGCAAGGTACTGTAAAGGATGGAAAAGGTCCAGTCTCTGGGGTAAGCGTGTCTGTGATTGGCGGTACTGCGTCAACTAAGACTGATGCTCAGGGGCATTTTAAAATTACAGCTGCCGTGGGGAGCAAGTTGCGTTTTTCGTCTGTAGGATACGTGACGAAGGAGGTTGCCATTACTTCAGCTACGCTTGATGTAACATTAGCGGACGATAATCAAGCGTTGGACGAAGTGGTCGTTGTCGGTTACGGTACCCAGAAAAAAGGTAACCTAACTGGTGCGGTTTCATCGATCAATGTGAAGGAGAATCTACAGAGTCGTCCGATCGCCGATGTCGGCCGGGCAATTCAAGGGACGACGCCAGGATTTAGTGTTACTGTACCGAGTGGTGAGGTTGGATCTGATCCTACCATGCGTATTCGTGGTGCAATATCTTCCATTCAAGGGAATAGTAGTCCATTGATCTTGGTGGATAATGTGGAAATCCCGAGTATCCAATATGTAAATCCGGATGATGTTGAGTCGATCACCGTATTAAAAGATGCTGCCTCTTCGTCCATCTATGGTGCGAAAGCTGCTTTTGGTGTCGTATTGATTAAGACGAAAACAGGTGGAAGTGCGGAAAAGGTTACCGTAAATTATTCTAATAACTTCTCATTCCAAAATCCATATAAAAAGTTGGAAATGGGACGTGTTAATGCCTTGAAATATACCATTGACGCATTAGAAAGAGTTGGCGGAACCGAAACTGGTGCTTTCTATAAAGTAAATAGAGAAAGTTATGAACGCGCAGTGGAGTGGGATAAAAAATATGGATCTTCAATCGGGAAAGATGATCCAACGGTATATGGCAGAGACTGGTATGTAGATCCGGGATCGCCGACGAAAAAGTACGGTGTTAGAACGTATGATCCATATGATTATATGGTGCGCGAGTGGGCTCCCACACAAACACATAACTTGTCTTTAAATGGTACCATTAAGAAGACACAATATACAGCTTCATTTGGTTCGTTAAACCAAAGCGGTATGTTAAAGGCCGGCGATTCGGATAAGTTTAAACGGTATAATGCTGCATTAAGACTAAATACCGAACTGAATAAATATGTGACTATTAGGGGTGGAGCGATGTTTGCACAACGGAACAAGATCTATCCTTATGCGACAAACTCAACAACGGCCGATCCATGGTTGTACATGTATCGCTGGAGTTCCCTTTATCCAATGGGCTATGACGAAAATAACAACCCAATAAGGAGTCCATGGAGTGAAAATGAGGCGGCAAACCAAGCTTCCATGCTTCGCAATTATATTAATTTAAGCGCTGGTGCTACAGTTAATATAATGAAGAATTGGAAAGTAGATGTAGACTATACATTTACCAATGAGGATTATAGCTGGCGTAAAAACGGGACGAGATATACAGCAGCCAATTCTTGGGTAGCAGCTAAACAACGGTTTGATGCACAAGGAAATCCAGTTTATGTCAATAAAGAAGGAGCTGTTGTCAATAAGGGAGATGCTGATGCAACTTTAGCTTATGATCTTTCCAATGATATGTATACAGCGAATGGTTCTGCGCAAGATCATATCTATATGCGTTCACAAAATGAACATAAGCATACTGTCAATGCATTTACAACGTATGAGCTCGACTTGAATGATGATCATAACTTTAAATTTATCCTTGGTTTAAATAGAGTAACAAACGATGGTTCTTACCATTGGACACAGCGTGCTGATTTATTGGATATCACAAATCCTCAGTTTGATTTGGCTGTGGGCCAAATTACGGGTAGCGGTGGTGAGTATTGGGAATCACAATTAGGGTATTTTGGCCGTGTGAACTATGCGTATAAGAATAAGTATCTATTTGAAGGTAATATCCGTTATGATGGTTCCTCCAAGTTTCCAACAGATTTGAAATGGCGATGGTTTCCATCCTTTTCAGCAGGCTGGGTAGTTTCAGAAGAAAAATTCATGGACTGGTCAAGGGCTACATTAAATCAGTTGAAGTTTAGAGGTTCATGGGGTGTTATCGGAAATCAAACGGTACCTTCTGATCTTTATGTTTCAAACATGGATGCGGGTCAGATTAATTACATCGTCAATGGCGCATTGTTGAATTCTGTGGGTACGCCAAAACTGAATTGGCCAAACGTTACGTGGGAAGATCTGGAAACCCTGGATTTCGGTGCGGATGCCAGATTCTTCAAGAATAAATTAGGTTTGACGTTTGACTGGTATCAGAAGAAGACCAAAAATATGTTTGCTCCTTTGGAAGGAACAACACTGACCTTGGGTTCTGCGGCGCCTTGGGGTAACTTCGGTACCTTGACGACCAAAGGCTTCGAATTGGCCATCGATTTTAATCACCGATTTGAGAATGGATTGGGTATTAATTTTAGGGCTAATTTGGATGACTCTAAATCTGTTTTTAGTGGCTATACGTCATTACGCACTACCGGTGTGAATTATAATGGTCGGGTATATGGTGATATTTGGGGGTATGAGACAGACCGTCTGTACCAATACAATGATTTTGTATTGGATGGAAATAACAATCCGCAGTTGGTAAAACCAAATGCAGATATGACCAAATATTATGGAAGTACAGATAACGTCTATCTCTTGAAAGAGGGGCCGAATGGTGAAAAGCCTGTCTATCAGCCACGATTCCAAAATTCAACTAATTTCTATTTTGGTCCTGGGGATGTTAAATTCAAAGATTTGAATGGTGACGGCGAGATCGATAATGGTGACGGTACGATCGATAATCCTGGCGATATGAAGATCATTGGTAATTCGACGCCTCGTTATCAGTATGGCTTTAGATTTGGTGCTGATTGGAAAGGCTTCGATGTTTCAGCATTTTTCCAAGGTGTGGGACAACGTAAAGTTTGGGGAGCAGGATTCTTGGCGATTCCAGGATTTAACACTTCAGATGGAGCGATGCCTGCAAGCTTTGTAAACGATTACTGGACGAAAGATAATCAAGGAGCATTCTATCCGGCTGCATTCAACAACGGCGGTAGTGCGAATGTCAATAATATGCAAGTTCAGTCCCGCTATCTGTTGGATATGTCGTATTTGAGAATTAAGAACCTAACTGTGGGGTATACAATTCCTCAGCATATCGTGCAACGAGCTAAGATAAATAACTTACGTGTTTATGTTTCGTTGGAGAATTTCTTCACTTGGGATAAGCTTCGTGGCTTACCGATTGATCCGGAAGAGGTGGGAGGCTTCTCGATTTTTAATGAAACGAATTACAACGGTGGACGTACAGGTGTTGGAACACCAACATTTAAGAGTGCCTCATTTGGTGTTCAGTTAAACTTTTAAACGAATTTGACAGATGAAATTAAATAGAATAAAAATTGGATCTATCATGCTTTCCGCCATGTTATTGGGGGTGGGCTGTAGTAAGGATGTGCTGGATAGGCCTGATCAAACTAAAGTAATCGATGAAAACTTTTGGAGAAATGAAGCTGATGTTCGTTTGTATGCAAATGATTTTTATTTAAATTATTTTGTTGGCTATAATACTTTTTATGGTACGGCCTATGCTCCCTTAGTGGGATATAACTATGCAGATGACTTTACTTCTGAAGGAACGCAAGGTGGCTTTGAGTCAGTTGTTCCGACGAGTAGAGGTGCGAGTACGGTGACACCTGATATGTTGACGACCTACTCAGGGCCGACCTGGAATTTTTACTGGGTTAGAAAGGCTAATGTGATGTTGACCAGGATTGAAACAAAGGCCAAGTCAAAATTGTCAGAGGCTGAGTATAAGCACTGGACTGCAGTAGCTCGTTTTTTTAGAGGCTACGAATATAGTAGGTTAGTTTCTGTGTTTGGTGATGTGCCTTATTTTGATGTTGAAGTTGATCCGATGGATCAGGCTACAATGTATAAGGAACGTACCAAGCGCGGGGAGGTTATGGATAAAGTCTATACAGATTTTGAGTATGTGCTTGATAATATGCGTGCTGATGACGGAAAAGGTTATGTAAATAAATATGCAGCAGCGGCACTTATTTCTAACCTCATGTTGTTTGAAGGTTCCTGGGAAAAATACCATGGCTTGGATCAAGATCGTGCGAAAAAGTATCTCGCGCTTGCGGTTAAAGCGTCCGAAGTTGTCATGAATAGTGGAAAGTGGTCTTTTGGAAGTGATTTTAAAAGCCTGTTCGCATCTGAAGATCTTTCAAGCAATCCAGAGGTAATTTTCTTCAGAACTTATAATGATGCCTTGAAAGTAACGCACGCCGTAGGTTCTTACAGTAATGGTACTGAAGGGCAGAAGGGCGTTAACTTGGATTTGTTGAAATCTTTTATCTGTAACGATGGAAAGGTTTGGCAAAACTCAGCGCTCACAAATGCTTCGGACTTTTCGATGAAATCTTTGGCGAGAACGAGAGACCCACGGTTTGAAGCTTCGTTGATGGATACCGTTAATACAGCTTCATCAACATTTGCTTACGGTCATAAATTTGCTGCTAGAGAAGCCTTGACGTATATTGGAAAAACTTATCCAGCAAAATGGAGTAGTAATACAAATACAAATGATGCTCCGATTGTGCGTCTTGGTGAGGTTGTGTTGAATTGGATTGAGGCAAGGCAGATTCTTGCGGAGTTTTTTGGTGGAGCAGCTGTTACCCAAGGTGATTTGGATAAATCAATCAATGCGGTACGGAATAGGCCGCTAGACGCAGATGCCATAGCTAAAGGGGTAAAGAAAACGGCACCTTTGACATTAAATTCCCTGCCGAACGATCCAAGCCGCGATGCGGATGTGTCGCCGTTGATGTGGGAAATCAGACGTGAACGAAGAATGGAATTTGTATATGAGTATGCGCGATTGAATGATATCCGTCGCTGGAAAAAATTGGATTATATGAACTTTTCACGCAATGTCGATTATTCATTGGGTCCCTGGGTAAATATCAAAAAGGATCTTCCAAATCGTTTGACAAAAGCTTACGAAGGTGTTTTGAAAGTCCGTGACGCAGCAGGAAATACAATCACGTACAATGGTAAAAACGCCGATGCTATGGTGGGATATTACGTTGTTCCGAAATTTGCAAACAGGGTAAGTTTTACCGATCGGTCGTACTTGGCTCCTGTTGGACTGAATCAGATTCAACAATATGCAAATTTGGGCTATATCTTAACACAGACGCCAGGCTGGCAATAGATAGCATTGTATTAAAAGGCCTTTCTGAATTTCAGAAAGGCTTTTTAATACATAATGAATTTTGATTTACATGAAGATGCATAAAAATGCAATATCATTTCTGTTTTATGCATAAAAACGCTATTTTTAAGAAAACATTACGCATGAAGTTTCCAATTATCACCTTTTTTATTGCATTATCCTGCGTTTTTAACGTTGCGATAGCACAGCAGTCCTTTAAGTTTGCCCACGTAACAGATACACATGTTGGCGGTGCAACAGGAGAGGAAGATCTGCGACGTACTGTAAAGGACCTGAATACATTGAAAGATATTGATTTCGTTATACTTTCTGGAGATATCACTGAGTTTGGTGCTGATCATGAATTAAAGCTTGCGAAGCGGATCTTAGATAGTCTGCAGTTGCCCTGGTATGTTATCCCGGGAAATCACGATGGCAATTGGTCTGAAAATGGAGCCAACACGTTTCGCACCGTTTTTGGTGGCGAAACCTTTTTCTTTAAGCATAAAGGCTACGCATTCATTGGAACCAATTCAGGGCCCAATATGCGCATGAGTCCTGGTCAAATTCCTCGGGAAAACCTGGTTTGGATGGATTCCATTTTTGCAGCGAATCCGGATAAACAGCTACCATTGATCTATATTAATCATTATCCACAGGATTCATCGTTAAATAACTGGTTTGACGCACTGAAAAGAGTTAAAACGCGGAATGTCCAGTTGGCGCTTTGTGGGCATGGTCATGCCAATAAATTATACGATTGGGAAGGAATTCCGGGGGTGATGGGACGGTCTAATCTGCGTGCGAATAAAGCGGTTGGGGGTTATAATATTGTGACCATCGCCGATGGCAAAGCCAGTTATCAAGAGCGTAATCCCGGTGTAGGAATGCAGGAGAAACCTTGGGTTGTTGTTCCAATGTTCGAGCATCATTATGAAAATGAAACGATAAGCTACCTGAGACCAAGTTATGCTGTGAACGCAAAATATGCGGACCAGGTTAAAGTTAATTGGACGTTTGAAGACGCCAGCGATATCGGGGCGGGACTAGCCGTTTACAAAAATAGCGTGATTACATCAAATACCGCGGGCGATATCTTTGCGCTTGACTTAAAAACTGGCAAAAAGCTATGGGCATACCGTACCGGCGGTAAAGTTTATTCTACGCCTGCTGTGTGGAAAGGGATTGTCGTGGCGGGATCATCGGATCATGCAATTTATGCGGTAGATGCCGGTAATGGCAAGTTGTTGTGGAAGGTGGAGACTGAGAAGGCGGTTTTGGGTTCACCCTTGCTACATGATGGCGTGGCTTTTATCGGTGGCTCGGATGGTAAGTTTAGAGCGCTGGACATCAAGACGGGAGCTGTAAAGTGGAGTTTTGACCAGGTCAAAGGATTTGTATCGACGCTGCCAACGTATTATTTGGGGAATGTAATTTTTGGTTCCTGGAGCAATGGATTCTATGCTTTGGATGCCAAAACGGGTAAGCTTTCGTGGGAGTGGAATAATGGACAGGCCAATCGGATGTTTTCTGCTGCGGCATGCAATCCGGTGGGGGTAAACAATCGTGTTTTTGTAGTTGCACCGGATCGTTTTATGACAGCACTGGATGCGAAGAACGGTGCGGTCATCTGGCGGGAAAAGAAAGATACCATTCGGGTGCGCGAGTCTATGGGGTTGGCTGCAGATCATAAATTGGTTTATGTGAAGACGATGGATGGGGATCTTTTAGGTATTTCGGTTGCTGGTGATCGTATGGATGTTGCCTGGAAGTCCAAACTTAAATTGCCCTACGAATTGACACCTTCTGCAATTACATCCAATGGCAAGTTGGTCTTTGTGCCGAGTCATTCGGGTTTGCTATCTGGAGTTGACGCAAAAACAGGCGCGGTAGTATGGCAATATAAAATATCCAATGGAATGGTTAATCCCGTTGCACTAAATGGGAGAAATACCGTGATAGCGAGTACGATGGATGGCAAAATAGTTTCATTACAGTTTTAAGCAATCGATTGAAATGATCTTTTTGAAAATAAATGCCTTGATATGATAAAAAAATGTCTAAACTTCTTAAATTTACGTCAAGCTTTTTTGCTTGTTTTTGCATGTTTTGTTTGTAACTTTGCGAAAGCACAGCAAAATGCTTGGATTAGAATAAACCAATTGGGCTATACTCCAGCGGGCAAGAAGGTCGCGGTATGGGGTGGGAAATCAATCAGGCAGCTTCGTTCTTTTGAAATTAAAAACGCACAAACGGGTAAAACAGTCTATGTACATCCTGTTGGAAAAGATTATGGGGCTTATGGTCCTTTTGTTCAGAGCTTTCGTTTTGATTTCTCTTCCATGCAGGATACAGGACGCTTTTTTGTTCAGGCCGGAGATGTGAAGTCTCCAACATTCCGAATCGCTCGGGACGTTTATAAAGGAGCGGCAGATTTTGTACTGCGTTATATGCGGCAACAACGGACATTGTTCAACCCTTTTCTGAACGATAGCTGCCATACACACGATGGCTTTGCGCTGTATGCAGGAAAGGTTGGTATTCCCGATAGCTCCCGTATCGATGCGGGGGGCGGTTGGCATGATGCTTCTGATTATTTGCAATATGCGACAACGTCAGCAAATGCGACATTTCATCTGTTAGCGGCTTACCGCGATTTTCCAAAGGTGTTTGGTGATCTAAAGCAAGCAAATGGTCTTGATGGAAAAAATGGCCGGGCCGATGTGCTCGATGAAGCAAAATGGGGCTTGGATTGGCTGTTGAAAATGCATCCCAAGGCCAACCAAATGTACAATCAGATTGGTGATGACCGGGATCATGCCAGCATGCGGATGCCAAAGGAAGATCCTTATTATGGTCGTGGATTTGAGAGACCGGTGTATTTTATCGATGGCGAGCCACAGCAGCGTGGCAAGTTTATGAACAATACAACCGGAACAAGCTCTACTGCTGGTAAATTTAGTAGTGCTTTTCGCCTGGGGGCGATGTTGTTTGACAAAGAGGATCGGAAATATGCAACGCTGCTTTCGAAGAAATCGGAAACAGCCTATGCTTATGCCAATATAAAACCAGGCGTGACACAGACAGTTTCTGTGAAATCGCCCTATATTTATGCCGAAGATAATTGGGTAGACGATATGCAGTTGGCCGCTGCAATGGGTTTTTCGATGACAAAAAAAGAAAAGTTTGCACGAGAAGCCTTACGCTACGCCCGGCAAGAAAAGATTACACCTTGGATGGATAGCGATACTGCTGCACATTATCAGTGGTATCCTTTTATCAATCTTGGGCATTATGAGTTGGCAAAAGGATTAAAAGGACAAGATCGCGAGGAGATTGTTTCCTATTATAAACAGGGGATTGAGCAAGTCAATCGGAGAGCTGAGAAAAACGCTTTTTTTCGGGGAGTTCCCTTTATTTGGTGTAGCAACAACTTAACGGTATCCTTTGCGATCCAATGTCTCTGGTATAAAGAATTGACAGGAGATACACATTTTGATGAGCTAGCCCAAGCTAATTTTGACTGGTTATTCGGGGCGAACCCTTGGGGCACGAGTATGGTATATGGTCTTCCGGCTGGAGGCGATACACCTGTCGATCCGCATTCGGCGTTTACCTTTCTTGGAAAGCATCCGATCGACGGCGGATTGGTTGATGGGCCCATTATGGCATCCACGTATCGCAATCTGATTGGTATCAAGTTGAATAATCCGGATAGCTATGCGGAGTTTCAAAGTGATCTGGCGGTCTATCATGACGACTACGGAGATTATAGTACGAATGAGCCGACAATGGATGGTACCGCTTCGTTGATTTATCTGTTGGCTTCAAAGGAGGGTAAGGCCATGGAGGAGCCTGCCGGAAAAAAGTAACACGGGATGTTTTTGGAGCTATTGTCCGGGGCGACTCGACAAAACGGCAGGTGGCCCTGGTGTTTACCGGTCATGATTTATCTGAGGGTACTGCTGAGGTATTAGCAAGTCTAAAGCATAATGGCATTAAAGGCTCTTTTTTCCTGACAGGCGATTATCTCAGAACTCCAGGTTTTAAGCCGTATGTCCGTCAGATGTT
The DNA here is from genome assembly GCF_002440385.1 of Sphingobacterium sp. UBA6317. NCBI lineage: Bacteria > Pseudomonadati > Bacteroidota > Sphingobacteriia > Sphingobacteriales > Sphingobacteriaceae > Sphingobacterium > Sphingobacterium sp. UBA6317. The sequence continues at coordinate 64,928 of NZ_DJTD01000046.1, forward strand.
AAGCGATGGCCATTGGATTTCGGGGCATTCCGATAAACATATTCTGGTGAGTGACTGGGGGAGTAGGGAGGTGCTTTTGGTCAAACGTGACTCTTTTGTCGCTGATCTAAAAGCAAACCTGAAAGCACTGGAAGGCGCGGGTGTCAAAAGAGAGCAGCTGTCCTATTATATTCCTTCTTATGAATGGTATAATAGTGAAACAGTCGACTGGGCAAAGGCAGTTGGTCTAAATTCGGTTAATTATACACCAGGAATACGGACTGCGGCTGATTATACCTATCCTGAAATGGGGGGGCGTTATTTATCGTCGACAGCGATTCTCGACAATCTCTGGTCTTACGAAGCTCGATATGGGCTCAATGGATTTTTGATATTGATTCATATGGGAACTGATGATCGGCGGAAAGATAAGCTGTATCATCATTTGGATGATATCATTAGCATATTAAAGGGGAAAGGGTATCAACTTGTGGATGTACCCGATTTATTGAAATAAAGAAATACAATATATACTAATAATGGTAAATACAACGGAGAAAGATTCGAATTATCAGGATTTGGACAAGATGTCTGTGCATGAGTTATTGACAAATATCAATAATGAGGATAAATCTGTGCCACTTGCTGTAGAGCAGGCTATCCCTCAGATTGAAGCATTAGTCAAAGTCACTGTGGAGAAAATGAAGGCTGGTGGTCGAACTTTTTATATCGGCGCTGGTACAAGTGGCCGTTTGGGCGTGCTGGATGCGTCTGAATTACCTCCGACATACGGCGTTCCATTTGAATGGATCATTGGGTTGATTGCTGGTGGTGATACTGCAATTAGAAAAGCAGTTGAATTTGCAGAAGATGATCTGGAGCAAGCATGGAAAGATATGGAAGCGTATGATATTGATGAAAACGATGTTGTTATCGGCATTGCGGCTTCTGGAACCACACCTTATGTTATCGGCGGATTGAAAACGGCAAACGAGAAAGGGCTTGTGACGGGCTGTATTGTCTGTAACGGAGGGTCCCCGATTGCGGAAATAGCGCAGTATCCGGTTGAAGTTATTGTTGGGCCAGAATTTGTTACCGGGTCTACGCGAATGAAATCGGGTACAGCACAGAAACTTGTGTTAAATATGTTCAGTACCGCAGTGATGATCCAATTGGGTAGGGTAAAGGGGAACAAGATGGTCGATATGCAATTGTCAAACCATAAGCTGGTCGGTCGTGGTGTACGTATCATTATGGATCAGACCGGGGCGCTTGAAGAAGAAGCTGCGGCTTTACTTGAGCAATTTGGTAATGTAAGACAGGCAATCGAAGCTTATCAGGATACCCATTGAGCATAACCTATTAAAATCACCTATTTAAAAACAAACTATGTCACCAGTAATATTATTATCTTTTATAATAATCTATTTTGCAGTTCTGCTTGCTGTAGCTCACTTCACCTCGAAGGGAGCTTCCGATAACTCTACCTTTTTTGTCGCAAACCGGAACTCTAAATGGTATATGGTCGCCTTTGGGATGATCGGTACCGCGCTCTCCGGCGTAACTTTTATCTCGGTTCCCGGCGCAGTCGGTGCGTCTGAATTTAGCTATTTTCAATTTGTTCTTGGGAACGCCGTTGGTTTTGTCATTATTGCCTATCTATTGCTTCCGCTCTATTATAGAATGAACTTGACTTCCATTTATACGTATTTGGAAGAACGTTTTGGGCACACCACGTACAAGACCGGTGCTGCTATTTTTTTGGTTTCCCGTACGATCGGTTCGGCGTTTCGTCTTTATCTGGTCGCAATCGTATTGCAGCATTTTATTTTTGATGCCTGGAATGTGCCTTTCGCGATTACGGTCGTTATATGTTTGGTGTTAATCTGGATGTATACAAACAAGGGTGGCTTAAAGACGATTATTGTGACAGATACCCTACAGACTACCTTTTTAGTGACCGCAGTAATTCTCTCTATCTATTTTATGGCCAAAGGATTAGATTTTGGTATCGTCGATACTTTCGAGGCTGTAAAAGAAAGTAGTTATTCCAAGATCTTTTTCTGGGATGATTTTGTCGGCAGTAAAGCAAATTTTTGGAAACAATTCTTGGGAGGAATTTTTGTGACCATTGCGATGACTGGGCTTGATCAGGATCTAATGCAAAAGAACTTATCGATGGGGACCATTAAAGAAGCCCAAAAGAACATGATCACTTTTACAAGTGTTTTTGTGGTCATTAATATTTTCTTTTTAGCTGTCGGTGCTTTGCTGTATATCTATGCGGCTAAAAACGGAATTGATGTGACTCAATTAGCAACACGCGATTATTTGTACCCAGAAATTGCATTAAACCACTTGGCTATTGTTCCTGCAATCATCTTTATGATGGGGTTAACGGCTGCTACTTTTGCAACGACAGATAGTGCGCTAACGGCATTGACAACATCTTTCTGTGTGGACTTTCTAAATTTCAATAAAAAAGAAAATCCCAATGATCCAGCGCTGATCAAGCAGCGTAATTATGTGCATTTTGGTTTCTCCATTGTGATGCTGTTGGTTATTCTGGTCTTTAAGCTGATCAATGATGACTCGGTCGTCAATGCAATCTTTACTGCGGCGAGTTATACCTATGGACCTTTATTGGGTTTATTCGTTTTCGGAATATTCACAAAATATGCCGTGCGGGATAACGCTGTACCTTATATCTGTGTACTTTCGCCTACCGTCTTATTTTTGCTTAAAACCTATGTTATTGAAGTGTATACACCTTATGTTATCGGATTGGATTTGATCATTATTAATGGTTTTATCACGTTTGTGATGCTTTTGATCAGTTCTCCAGGTAAAGCAAGTGAAAAAGCATTGTCCCATAATTAATGCACTTCGGCTATAAAAAATTTCTCCATTGGTGAGAAGATGTAAATACAAGTATTGATTTTGATTTGTACGTACAGAAAAATTAAGTTAAGTTTGATATACTTAGTTTTCTGTACGTATGTATCATAGCATAAATGAGACTACGGAATTTATCCGTAGAAAAATTGGAGATTTTACTCCAGAATTCGGTATCATCCTAGGTACTGGTTTAGGTAAGTTGGTTGATGAAATTGAAGTCAAGTATCAGCTGATGTATTCCAATATACCAAATTTCCCCATTTCGACTGTTGAATTTCATTCTGGTAAGCTCATTTTTGGAAAATTGAGTGGCCGCAATGTGGTTGCTATGCAGGGGAGGTTGCATTATTATGAAGGTTACGATATGCAACAAATTACCTTTCCGATCCGTATCATGAAAGTTTTGGGGGTACAAAAATTGTTTGTTTCCAACGCTGCGGGCTCCCTGAATCCTGATGTGAAAAAAGGTGACCTTGGAATTATTGAAGATCATATCAATTTGTTGCCGGATAATCCGCTACGCGGACAGAATTTGGCCGAGTTTGGTCCACGATTTCCGGATATGAGCGAGCCTTATAACCGAAAGATGATTGGACAGGCTCTTGAAATTGCAGCCAAACATGCTATTGCTGCGCGAAAAGTTGTTTATGTTTCTTCCGCAGGTCCAAATTTGGAAACAAAAGCGGAATATCGTTATATGCGCCTGATCGGTGGGGATGTGGTCGGTATGAGTACCGTTCCAGAAGTGATTGTTGCTAATCATATGGCACTGCCGGTATTTGCGATTTCTGTTGTTACGGATGAAGGCTTTCACGAGGAGCTTAAACCCGTATCATTACAGGAAATTGTTAATGTTGCGGAGAAAGCGGAACCTAAAATGACATTAATTTTGAAAGAATTAATAGCTTTGCAATAAATTGTCTTTTCATGTATCATCTTTGATGGCGAAAGTTGATGGATTGGTGGATATTTGAGAGTAATTTGTTCATTCAGGTGAATTTAGCTTTTTTGGTTTTTATATAATTTTAGATGAAGTTGATCGTACGCATACTTGCCGCATGGTGTGTTTTATTTGTTTATTCCATGGATGTTATTGCCCAGAGCAAGGAAGAGTGGAGTAGTGCATTGGATTCGGCTAGGGCAAAGGAAGATGGGAAGAAAGATTCTGTCATCCTTTCTGCGAAGTATATCCGATATGCCACACTGGATATGTTAAAAAAAGGAACTTATACACGGCAGATCGATACATCACATCATAATTATCAATATTATAATCCGCAGAATTTACCCTGGAATCCCAGCGTGAACCTTGGGGCTTATGGTCTTGCTACACGGGATCTATTGTTCCAACCTAAAAAGACCATTGGCTTTCAGTCTGGTTTTACAGCATTGGAACGTTATTTATTGAACCCCGATTCGATCCAATATTTTAGGGCCCGGGCGAGGTACTCCGAACTGTCGGCTGTGGGATTCTTTTTTAATGACCAAGTCTTTAGGGCACAATTAGCACAGAATATCAATTCTCAGTGGAATATGAATGTCGATTTCCATTCGACCAAAACGGATGGATTTTATCTTGGGCAGAATTATTCGGATTTAAAGGCTTCAGTTGCGTCTTGGTATGAATCGAAAAATAACCGGTATAATTTGTTGATCAATGCAGTATTTAATCGTTTGGATGCCATGGAGAATGGTTCTATTACGGAGGATCTTCCATTTGCACCCGGAAACAGGCAGTCTCCGGACCGATTTATACCGAAATTCAATGATCCGAGTAAAACAAATGTACCGCGATCCAAATGGTGGGATAACTCATTGTTTCTACGTCAATCGCTTTATTTAGGGCGATTGGATACAATCGATAAAGGAAAGCCGACCATGCAGATCCATCCGACCAATAGCATGGCGCATAATACGCGCATAAGAAGACAGACCTATAATTTCTTCAAGAACATGGATGACCAAAATGCGGCATTGCCTTACAATAATAAGGCATTGGCGCTGAACAGTGATAAGACGCTGATCACGAATGTTTCCAATGAATTTGAATATAACTTTTTTCTCAGAGGAAAGTCGGTCTTTAAGAATGAGGCGAAACTAAATTTGGCTTTTCAGCACGACATGAACTGGGTGGAGCAGCATCAGTTGGACTCCATGCGCTATTATAACAATACTTCAGCCTATCCACAGCCGCTGAAGAAATTGCCGGATAGCACCACATTTGATCGCTTTTATCAAAATGGAATCGTGAAAGGTGAATTAGGGTATAAGTTTTCAGATCGTCTTGATTTTAGTTTAAAAGCGAATCAGATTGTATTTGGTCACAACTTTGGGGATTTCTTGTATGAAGCTAAAGCGGATATCTCCATGGGGGATAAAATTGGAAAGGTGACCCTGTCGGCTTATTCGCAGAATAAATCGCCAGAGATGGTTTTCGAGAATTTAAACTATACCTACGGAAAATGGAATGATTTAGATCTTAAAAAGACGAAAATTCAGAATCTGGGTTTTCAATATGCCAATCCGATGCTTGGTTTCCATGGTAAGGTGGAGTATTTTTTGATGAACAATTATACCTATTTCGAAGAGTTGTCCAATCCACAGAACGATCCTAAGAAGGATAAATGGATTGTTCCGACACAATTGGATAAAGCTAATTTGCTGAAGGTAACCGTTGGACAAAAATTTAAACTAAACCATTTTACCTTCGATAATCTCGTGGTCTATCAAAAGACAGATCAACAGGATGCATTGGCAGTTCCCGAGTTGTATACCTGGCATAGTTTGTATTACAGTAACCTGTTTTACAAAGTTATTGATTATAGTATCGGTCTGGACGCAAAGTTCAATACACCTTATGCCAATCCGAATTATTCAATTGGGACGGGACAGTTTTACAATGCTTACAAACAGATTGAGTTTTCGACATATCCAATCATGGATCTATGGATTACTGCGAATATACAACGGGTGAATATGTTTTTGAGTTATAATTTTTTAAATCAGAACTTCTATCCGCATGGTTACTATACGGTCAGACGTTATCCGATGAATAGTGCTAATTTTAGATTTGGTATTTCTTGGAAGTTCTATGATTAAAAATTATTTCGGTGTTTCTTAGCTTGTTGTGATATTAAAGGCATAAAATCTTATAAAATAATTTTGAGAATAGAATTTTTAAGCTATATTTGCACACGCAATTAGGGAACGGCGTTCTTTAAAAAAGTATGGAGGCTTAGCTCAGCTGGTTCAGAGCATCTGCCTTACAAGCAGAGGGTCACAGGTTCGAATCCTGTAGCCTCCACCATACAAAGTCGGAGAATTAGCTCAGCTGGTTCAGAGCATCTGCCTTACAAGCAGAGGGTCACTGGTTCGAATCCAGTATTCTCCACCAATCCAAAACGGAGGCTTAGCTCAGCTGGTTCAGAGCATCTGCCTTACAAGCAGAGGGTCACAGGTTCGAATCCTGTAGCCTCCACAAAAGCATCATCAATTGGTGCTTTTTTTTCGTTAGGGGGTTTAGCTCAGCTGGTTTAGAGCACTACCTCGACAAGGTAGGGGTCACTGGTTCGAACCCAGTAATCCCCACGATAAAAAAAGCGTTCTTCATGAACGCTTTTTTTATGGGCTGAATTCGCTGTAAATTTGAAAGTCCCCGATCCGGTATTCAATCTATCTCGGGAATCTTTCGCATTTATTTTCTAACTATTTCCGTTTCTTCCCTAGTTTAATTCCGTAACCTGTTGTCCATTCAATAAAATCAGCTTTACCGCCATGGGCTTTAATGGAAACACCGGCAAAGAAATCTTTGTAAACTTTATAACGTACTCCTGCTCTTAAATACACGGGCATGCTCTCGCCATTGAATTCGTTGCGATGAAGATAGACTCCTACATTTCCGTTGATATAAAGGCGTGAATTTAACACATGATCAATGTAGAATGCGGGGCCGTAAGAAAATAAGGCGGAGAATTTTCCGGCTTTGTCGCCGGCAACCTTCTCGTCGTTTCCACTGGCTGAATAAAATGCATCAAACCCAGCGCCAAGCCGCCATTTGTAGCCGAAATGCTTGCTGTAGTATGCACCTAGCATAGATTTAAAATATTGGCTATCGTGTTCGCGATCAATCTGTTTGAAGCCAAAGGCATAGTTGAAATGGAGTTCCTCTGTTTTCTCCATTTGTGGAATACTACTTTTTCTATAATCAAAAGGCTTGTTTGTTGGTGTATACGAAACCGATAGGCTCAAGGGGACGAGGTTTATCCCTGTGTTCGGTAATGCCAGGGCGCCATTGCTGAAGTGGTGGAAGGCTGCACCAGCCCCTACCTGAAAGTTTTTATTTAGGCGGTAGTTGACCTGAAGTCCAAGATCAATAAATACATTGTTTTTGCTGCCAATAAGTAGGTTGAACGGATTGTCCTCCTCATTGTAGGGGTTGAATCTCCCGGAAAGACCGAGCGCAATGCGGTAGTTGAAATTCCATCTTGAATTTACTTTTGGCCGAATAGGAATGGCAACAAAGCCATAGGCGGCGAAAGGTCGTCCGAGGTGCTCCTGACCAAAAGTACTGCTGTAGATGCCTATGCCGTATATTGGATAGTTGTATATTTCATTGTAAATACTCTTTAATGAGTCTTGAAACTGGGTCTGAAAACCGACTCTAAAATTTAACCCACTATAGTATGAGTCAGCAAGGGTTTCTTTGGAGCGCTCATTGAATTTGAGTTCGCCCCCGCTTTCATGTTCAAGTTGGAATATAAGTCTCGTCTTAGCTGGGGTACGGCTTTGTAAAGTGTCATTCGGATTTTCTATTCGGGGTGTGACCTGTGCTGTGGCACGAAAGGAGAGCAGTGTCAGGGCCACAAAAGCAAGTATTCTTGATCTCATGAAATAAAACGTTAGCGTTTTTTAAAATTTTTGCAAAAATAAGAATGATATATCATTGTAACAACAGTATTTAAACAGTAGCGAAATCAAGTTATAAAAAATGCCATTTTTCAGCCACACCATGTCGGTTAGTGGTGAGAGAAATTAGGCAGCTTAACTATCAGGCTGTCAAATGGGTAAATAATTATTGTTTATGTCTGTAATTATATTGCATATAAAAAGCAATTTATCTAAGTTTGAGGTGAAAAGAAAAAGGAAATATGATTAAAAACCTATTTAGAATTACTGCTGTTACGTTTGCACTAACAACAGCAGGGTGTGCTTTGTTTGCTCAAAACGCCAAATTTGATTGGAAAGAAGCATCTGAGGGGGGTTACACCTACAAGTACGTCACGAATGACCCTACACATTCACGGTTTTACAAGTTAAAAAATGGCTTAACGGTGATTTTGAGCCCGACCAAAAAAGAACCACGTATCCAAACTTACATTGCGACAAAAGCGGGGAGCAAAACAGACCCGAAAGATCACACCGGTTTGGCCCATTATCTGGAGCATATGCTGTTTAAAGGAACCGATAAATTTGGTTCTAAAGACTGGGCAAAGGAAAAACCTTTGTTAGATCAGATTGATGCGCTCTATGAGAAATACAATGGTACAACAGATGAAACCGAACGGAAAGCAATCTATAAGGAAATCGATAAAGTATCTGGAGAGGCTGCGAAATATGCTATTGCGAATGAGTACGATAAATTGATGGCATCAATGGGGGCGGAAGGTACTAATGCATTCACCTCATTTGAGCAGACAGTCTATCAGGAGCAAATTCCTAGTAATGTAATGGATAAGTATCTCGCTGTACAGGCAGAACGGTTTAGATATCCGGTATTGCGTCTGTTCCATACTGAGCTGGAAGCTGTGTATGAAGAGAAAAATATCAGTCTGGATAAAGATAATCGTAAGGCTGTAGAATCGATGTTTTCAGCTGCTTTTCCTAATAATAATTATGGAAAGCAGACGACAATTGGTACTGTAGAGCACCTTAAAAACCCATCTTTGAAAGCGATTCGTGAATATTTTCACACCTACTATGTCCCTAACAATATGGGGGTTATTATGTCGGGTGATTTTGATCCTACAGAGGTGGTGAAAAAGGTGGATAAGGCCTTTGCTTTTATGCAGGCGAAAGAAATTCCGGCCTACACGTTTGATGCAGAGAAACCAATTTTAACTCCTGTTGTCCGCGAGGTTAAAGGTCCGGATGCTGAATTTATGTTAATGGGATTCCGTTTTCCTGGCGCTGCAACAAAGGATGCCCGTATGCTCAATCTGATGAGTCAGATCTTGACAAATGGTTCTGCCGGTCTGATTGATCTGGATTTGGTGAAGAATCAAAAATTATTAGGTGCAGGTGCTTTTCCGTATGTGTTAAAAGACTATTCTCTGCTTCTGTTGCAGGGTAATCCTGGTCAGGGACAGAGCTTGGAACAGGTGCAACAGCTGCTGTTACAAGAATTGGCAAAATTGAGAAAAGGAGAGTTTTCGGATGAGCTGATCACGGCGATTGTGAACAACGCTAAGAAAGACGAAATCAAGCAAAATGAAAGTTATGGTGATCGTGCTGAATCATTGATGGATGCCTTTACTTCGGGTCAGGATTGGGCGTCTGTCGTGGGCTATTCGGATGAGTTGAATAAAATCACCAAGCAAGATGTGGTTGATTTTGCTAACAAATATTTGAATGACAATAATTATGTTGTTGTTTATAAGCGTAAGGGAGTTGATAATAATGTCGTTAAAGTTGTTAAACCTGAGATTACTCCCGTAACGGTCAATCGTGATGACCAGTCTGATTTCTTGAAGAAAGTAGAAGCATTGCCAGAGGATAAAATTCAGCCGGTATGGGTAGATTATAACAAAGATATTCAGAAGGCTACTGCAAACGGTTTGCCAGTACTTGCTGTAAAGAACTCAGATAATGAACTGTTTTCGCTGTCTTATCGTTTTGATGGTGGAAAATGGAGCAATAAATTGCTTTCATTGGCTGCGGGTTATCTAGAATTTTTAGGTACAAAAGATAAATCCAGTGAGCAGTTTAGCAAGGATTTTTATCAATTGGCGTCTGATTTTTCAGTGTCTGCAGGAAATGAAGAAACTATGGTGTCGATTTCAGGCTTGAATTCAAACTTTATAGCTACACAGAACTTGATTCAGGATTTATTGCGTAATTGTGTTGCTGACCAGGAGGCTTTCAAAATGTATATTGCCCGTCTTAAAAAAGCGAGAGCAAATGCGAAAGAAAACAAGGGAGCGATCATGGAGGGCCTAAAATCTTATGCTAAATACGGCGCTAAAAATCCATTTAATAATGTGTTTACAGACGCGGAATTGGATGCTTTAAAAGCGGAGGATTTGGTGAAGGCATTGCACGATTTGGCTAATATGAAACATACGATGCTTTATTTTGGCCCGTTAACTGCCGCGGAATTTGTAGCGAAAGCGAAGCCTTTGAAACAAGGGGCTGGAGAGTATATTCCGGCGAAAAAGGCGGTCGTGTTCGCAGAATTGCCAACAAGCAAGAACCAGGTCCTTTTTGCTAATTTCGAAATGAAGCAGGCTGAAGTATTTTGGTATAGAAGCTCAGGAGTATACAGTAGTGCCTTGACACCGACTGTTTCTCTGTTTAATAATTACTTTGGTGGCGGCATGGGAAGTATTGTCTTCCAGACTATCCGTGAATCGAAAGCATTGGCTTATTCAACTTATGCCTATTATGGACAGCCTTATAAAAAAGAAAACCATTACACCGTTGGGGCCTATGTTGGGACGCAGGCTGATAAGTTTAACGATGCGATTAAAGGCATGAATGAGCTGCTGGATGTGTTGCCTGAAAGCGCTAAAGGGTTGGATATTGCGAAAGTAAGTCTGGAAAAATCAATTGCCAGTGAACGTGTGTTGAATGCGTCTATATTAGGTAGTTATCTAGCTGCACAACGTTTGGGAAATGCAACTGATATTCGTAAAGTTGTCTATGAGCAAGCGCCAAAATTAACTTATGGTGACCTAAGCACTTTCCATAAGAAAGAGATGAGTCAAAAGCCGTACGTTTATTGTATTGTAGCGAAGGAAGAAAGTCTTAAGCCAGAGGATCTTGCGAAACTGGGCGAGGTTAAAAAGCTGGATCTTAAAGAGATCTTCGGCTATTAGATCCCGGATTGCTTGTCTTAAGAATTAGATTAGCGTATGATACGAAAGAAGCCTCCGGTGTTTGCCGGAGGCTTCTTTCGTATCAGGTTTTGTGATGCCCTTTGTTTTTTATTCTTGTTTCACGCTACGGAATCCTTGTTTCACTGTTCGCGAGTAGGATTAGTTTTAAGGTGAATTCGCTATCATGGCTACTAAAACTAGCGTATTAAAACCGGATAATCTCCTCAATCTGTTCGTTGATAAATTGCAGCGTATCTTCTTTGAATAACTGCCCTTCATCATTCAGTTCGTTCTGAACATTGGGTAGAAAGATCTTAAGGGGAAGCACGTGCATTCTTAAGTAGTGGCATATGCCCGTCAGGTGATCTATGCCGCGGAGGTTGCCATAGCGACCTGAGGATAACCCAACCAATGCAGCTTTCTTGTGATAAAAACTAATCGGAAATGTACAGCAGTCAATGAACAGTTTCAGTGCTCCTGGAATACTTCCATTGTATTCGGGAGCGATGAAAATAAATAGCTCAGCTTTACTGACCATTTCTTGGATGGATTCAAATGCGGTGCTTCTTTTTCCGTAAAGATCTGTTTCTAAAATGTTTGCTGGTAGATCTTCCAACGAAAAGATGTTACTTTCAATTGACTTACGATCAAGTAATTGCTGGTAGCATTTTGCTATTTTTAACGTCTTACTATTGGGACGGTTTGTTCCGGATATTATTAAAATCATTGTGTTGTTGATACTTATAAAAAGCGCATTTTCAAAGTGGATACATATCTTGATTTTTTGTATCTTAGCATCCTGAGGATATGTGCTTTCGATCAATCAAAAGTACGAAATATGCTGAATTAGTTTTGTTAATTTGAATCGCAGATTAAAATTTGGGCAAATTGATCTTCAGAGACGTGAAATGTAGTATAAAATGACATTTTAATTAAGAAAGGTTTTCATTCAAGATGGGAAAAGTAATTGCAATCGCAAATCAAAAGGGTGGGGTCGGAAAAACCACAACGTCAATTAATTTGGCGGCTAGTTTGGCGGTTTTAGAATATAAAACATTGTTGGTCGATGCAGATCCCCAAGCAAACTCTACTTCTGGGATTGGCTTTGACCCTCGTACAATCAGCGCAAGTGTATACGAATGTTTAGTGAATGATTTGGATCCTCGTGAGGCTATTCAATCAACAGAAACGCCAAATTTGGATCTTTTACCGGCTCATATTGATTTGGTTGGGGCAGAAATTGAGATGATCAATATGCACGAAAGGGAGTACAAGATGAAAAAAATCTTGGATCAGGTGAAACAGGATTATGATTTTATTATCATCGATTGTTCACCTTCCTTAGGCTTAATTACAATCAATGCACTATCTGCTTCGGACTCAGTTATCATTCCGGTACAGTGCGAATACTTTGCCCTAGAAGGACTTGGTAAGTTGTTGAACACAATTAAAATCGTTCAAAACCGTTTAAATACAAGTTTGGAGATCGAAGGAATTTTGTTGACCATGTATGATGTTCGTTTAAGATTGTCAAATCAGGTGGTCGAGGAAGTGAAAACACATTTCACAGATTTAGTTTTTGATACGATTATTCAGCGAAATACCCGTTTGAGCGAAGCTCCAAGCTTTGGAATTTCTGTTATCATGCATGATGCGTCCTGCAAAGGGGCAATAAATTATTTGAATTTGGCACGCGAGATTTTACAGAAAAACGGGCATCTTAATGAAATGAATAAAACAGTAACCGCATAATATGGCAGCACATCAGCGTAAAACAGGACTGGGAAGAGGCTTAGGTGCGCTATTAAACGATAGTGTAGAAGTTCCTGCTAAAGGTAATCAGCAAGTGGAAGAAGCTCCTCTAGTTACACCAACTGCAGTAAAAACAACAAAAGAGAATGGCAGTATCAGCCATGTCCGTGTAGAAGAAATATCTGTCAACCCTTTTCAGCCGCGTACAGAATTTGATCCGGTTGCCTTACAGGAGTTATCGGAATCGATTAGTTTACAGGGTTTAATTCAGCCGATTACCGTACGTAAAATTTCGGACGGAAATTATCAGTTGATTTCCGGAGAGCGGCGTCTCCGCGCTTCGCGCTTGGCCGGTATCACCGAAATTCCAGCGTATATCCGTACCGCCAACGACCAGCAGATGCTGGAGATGGCCCTGATTGAGAATATTCAACGGGAGAACTTAAATGCTATTGAAGTAGCCTTAAGCTTTCAGCGTATGATTGAGGAGTGTAATTTAAAACAGGAAGAATTAGGTGAACGTGTTAGTAAAAACCGTTCTACTGTTACAAATTATCTCCGTTTATTAAAACTTCCACCTGTCATTCAAGCGGCAATACGCGATGGAGCCTTGACTATGGGACATGCTCGTGCCCTGATTAATATTCCAGAGGTTGATAAGCAGCTTTATATCTTTAAGTTGATTATTGATCAAGGTTTATCCGTCCGTAAGGCGGAGGAGTTGGTTCGTGAGTTACAAAAAGGCGGTAAGAAAAAAGCTGGAAAAGATAAAGCTCCGATGTCTTTTCAATTGCAGAAAATTGAAGATGATCTGGCGTCGAAATTTTCTTCTCGGGTCAAATTGAATCTGAAGAGCACGAAAGGAAAGGGTGCTATTGAGATACCTTTTGAGTCGGAAGATGATTTAAGTCGCATTCTTGAATTGTTAGATTGGTAATATGGCCAAGTTAATAAGCTTGATATTTGCGGTGTTTGCACTGTCGGTAGTACATGGACAGACTGTGGATACAATTCCTAAGAAACAGTTGGCACCCGTCAAAATAGATAGCATAAAGCAAAAATCGGTACAGGATACCGTAAAGAAGGAATCTCGGAAGGAACGTAAAAAACGGGAGAAGGAGGAGGCGAAGGCGAAAGAGAAGGTTGTGTTTAAAGATTCAACCCGTTTGGCTATCGAAGCAAAAAATAAACAAGCTTGGAAGCGCTCTTTAGTACTTCCAGGCTGGGGACAATATACAAATGGCGGCGTTTGGTGGATAAAAGTACCTGCAATCTATGGTGGCTTAATAACAACCGTACTTGTTTTCGATTTTAATAACCGTTATTATAAGGAATTACTGGGGGTATTACAAGACAAAGCTCTTGGTAAGCCGATTGATCCTTATTACATCGGAATCTCCGACCAATCTATCATCCGGGCAAAAGATAATGCGCGGCGAAATCGAGATCTCATGGTGCTACTTACGTTAGGTGTTTATGGCCTGAATGTCGCAGAAGCTTATATCGACTCGATGCTTAAATATCGCTGGAGTATCGGTGATGATAAACCCAAAAAAACGGCTTTCTTAATAGGACCTACTTTAATGGATGCTAGTCTCGCGTCGGGAACTTATTCGTTTAAACCTACGGTCGGACTTAAATTGACCATGAAATTCAATTAAAATCTCCTGTTTTAAAGGTTATATTTTGATTCCTTTTGTTTATTCATGAGTTTATTTCTTTATTAAGGGATTCATATAGCCCAAGCAAATTTAAGACAATAAGGACTGAACAGTTTTATTTTCATACGGGTTTATGGTTTTAAACATGGGTATTTCATTGAAATTTTTTAATTTTAAAAATAAACTATACTTTTTTCTAAATATATGAACATCATTCTCTTGGGATATGGCAAAATGGGGCAGATTATCGAAAGATACGCGCTGAAAAGAGGCCATCAAATTTTTTTAGTTGTCGATGAACATAATCGTCCTAGCCTGACTGCTGATGATATTAAAGGTGCTGATGTCGCAATAGACTTTAGTGTACCTTCTGCAGCATTGGATAATATGAATCTTTGTCTTGAGGCAGGTGTACCTATTGTCGTCGGAACAACCGGTTGGTATGATCAACTGGAGGATGTTAAGGCGAAGTGTTTGGATGCTGATGGTTCTATTTTGTATGGCTCCAACTTCTCTATCGGAGTGAATGTATTCTTCCATATCAATAGAATGTTGGCGAAGGCATTGCAGCCTTATAAACAATATGATGTTCAGGTAGAGGAAATACACCACATTCACAAATTGGATGCACCAAGTGGTACAGCAATTACGATTGCAGAGGGGATATTGGATAATAGCGATGTGAAAACCAATTGGGTAAATACTGTTGTTGGTGAACAGGATGAGCTTATTCCAAAACCACAGGAACTTTTAATAGAAAGTCATCGAATTGAAGAGGTTCCGGGAACACATACGGTACTTTATAGTTCTGAGGTTGACCAAATAGAATTTAAACATACCGCACATAGCCGTGATGGATTTGCTTTAGGAGCTGTAGTTGCTGCTGAATGGTTGAATGGCAAAAAAGGTTTCTATCAGGTTACTGAAATTTTTGATTTTAATAAATAGTACTAATTAGTAGATTATGGGATTAATTATATTTGCGGTTTTAACAGCAATATCGGGATATGGTTTGTGGCAATTGTTTGTTAAAGCTGGCAGAAATGGCTGGGAAGCGATCGTGCCTTTTTATAGCCAGTATATTCAGGCAAAATTGACGGGAAGACCTACATGGTGGGTAATTTTATTGCTCGTGCCAATTGTCAATGTCTTTGTTTTCTATAATCTTTACCTTGATTTTATCCATTGTTTTGGAAAACGCCGGTTTTGGGAGAATGCTGCTGCTGTTTTAGTGCCTTTTATCGTTCTGCCCATGTGGGCAAAGGACAACAATGTGCGTTTTTTGAATGGTTTATATGCAAAGAATTTAAAGGCAGCTACTCAGGAAGGTATTGAACTGACCGAGGAGAAACGTGCCGAAATTGCACTTGAATCTTACAAAGATTATAAAATTAAATATCCGTACAAGAAATCCATGGTACGTGAATGGGCAGATGCCATTGTATTTGCAACTGTAGCAGCGTCACTTATTCGTGGTTTTCTGATCGAGGCTTATATGATTCCTACAGGATCGATGGAGCGTACCTTGTTGATCGGGGATTTCTTATTTGTAAGCAAGTTAAATTATGGACCACGGGTTCCTAACACACCGATTGCCTTTCCTTTTGCGCATCATACGATGCCCATCACTGGTGGGAAAGCATATTCTGAATTGATTGAACTACCTTATAAGCGTTTGCCAGGATTTCAAAAGATTGAGCGTAATGATGTTGTTGTTTTCAATTTTCCTGCAGGTGACACTGTCGCGCTCGAGAACCAAAATGCAAGTTATTACGATCTTGTTCGGGCTTATGGCTGGCAGACTGTCAATTCCCAATTTACGATCCAGGCAAGACCTATTGATAAAAGGGAGAACTATATTAAACGCTGTGTCGGATTGCCGGGCGATAAAATTTTCATGAAGGATGCTAAACTCTTTGTGAACGATCAACCGGGTTTTGATCCTCCAGAAAGCCAATTGGACTATCTCGTCTTAACGGATGGTACCCCATTAAATATGGATAGATTACGGGAGTTGAGAATAGAAGCGGCTGGTGGAGATCAGCAGCCTGGTGTTTATCAGTTGTTCATGACAAAAGATGAATTAGCTATAGTAAAATCGTGGTCGAATGTCAAAGAAATCAGAAGAAATCCTGGTGGTGAAGGTGCTTATCCGTACGATCCACAATACAAATGGAATTTTGACAATTTTGGGCCGATTTTAATCCCGAAGAAAGGATGGACAGTGGCATTAAATGCACAGACTCTGCCCATTTATGAAAGAGCGATCCGCGTTTACGAAAACAATAAGTTAGAAAAACGTTCGGATGGGATCTATATCAATGATGTGAAAGTAGACCATTATACCTTTAAAATGGATTATTTTTGGATGATGGGTGATAATCGCCATAATTCCTTGGATTCAAGAGGTTGGGGATTTGTTCCCGAAGATCATGTTGTCGGAAAGGCTTTATTTACTTGGATGAGCTGGGATGAGATTGGTACAGGACTTTCGAAAATTCGCTGGAACCGTATCTTTAAAGGAATTCATTAGCAACTGCCATTTGAGCAATAACACCGCTATTTGGGGTGCAATAAAAAAGGGCTTTCGTTGTGAAAGCCCTTTTTTATGAATCTGTGTTTTCTCTCAGCAAGAGAAAACCTTTGTGATCTCGTTTGGAGCTGCTGGTGACAGCGAAATTACGAAGGTTTTAATGAATATTTTTGCAGTTTCTCAACCACAAGGGTGCTGCCTGATGAACGCTATTCCCTGAATGTTGCACTACTTCAAACAAGCGAGGTAACGTTTGATCGTTTCCTCTAACCCTAAGTATAGTGCATCGGATATAAGCGCATGGCCTATGCTTACTTCCAGCAGCTCAGGAATGTGCTGGTTGAAATATTGCAGGTTGTTGAGGTCCAGGTCATGGCCTGCATTTAGACCTAATCCAACTTCACGTGCTTTTAATGCAGCTTTGAAATAGGGTTTTATCGCAAGTTCTTTATCGAAGCCATACTCTGTAGCAAATCCTTCTGTATAGAGCTCAATGCGATCTGTTCCTGTTTCGGCCGCGGCCTCTACCATTTCTTCGACGGGATCAACAAAGATAGAAACACGTATACCTGCATCTTTGAACAATTTACACATATCTTGTAGATAGGCTTTGTTTTTAATGGTATCCCAGCCATGGTTAGAGGTTAATTGTCCTTCGGTATCGGGCACTAAGGTTACCTGTGCTGGTTTATTGGCCAATACAAGGTCAATAAACTTCTGTTCTTGGCAATTCCCTTCAATATTGAGTTCGGTCTGGATTTCTGCTTTTAGATCAAAAACATCCTGATATCGAATATGTCTTTCATCAGGTCGTGGATGCACAGTGATACCTTGAGCGCCAAAACGTTCACAGGCTAGTGCCGCAGATACTAGATTGGGGTTATTGCCACCTCTAGAATTTCTGAGCGTTGCGATTTTATTGATATTTACTGAAAGCCTAGTCATTTTCCTGTATGTTATGATGTAAAAATACAAATAATATCTATTTTTTTTTAACTTGCATATATGGATGGAATCGACTATAGCCTGTTTAGCGGCTTTCGCCTATTGGACGTTATTGATATCATATTGGTAGCGATTATTATCTACTATATCTATAGTTTGATTAGGGGGACCATTGCCGTTAATATCCTGATTGGCGTAGCACTGTTTTATGGCGTTTATATTGTCGTCAAACAGATGCATATGCGCTTGCTGACTGAGATATTTGGCGGTTTTATATCCGTAGGATCAATTGCTTTGATTGTTGTATTCCAGCAGGAAATCAGGCGGTTCTTACTACACGTGGGAAAGAATATATCCATGAAACGAAAAAAAGTTTTTTGGTCGTTTATCGGGAATAAAAAGGCAATACAAAAAGATTTGACGGAGGATCTAAAACCCGTTATTGAAGCCTGTAGAAGCATGTCGCGTACACGGACGGGAGCTCTATTAGTTTTCTCAAAGTATTTTGACGAGGAATATTATCAAAGCAGCGGTGAGTATATTGATGCCCATATCTCCAAGCGCTTGATTGAAAGTATCTTTCATAAAAATAGCCCATTACATGATGGTGCGGTGGTTATTGTTGATTTTAAGATTATGACAGCATCTTGTGTGCTACCATTGTCGGATAGTGAGGATTTACCGCTGCAATTCGGACTACGGCATCGCGCTGCAATTGGAGTGACGGAAATCTCGGATGCGATTGCCGTTATCGTCTCTGAAGAGACTGGTGAGATATCTTTTGCGAAGGATGGAAACGTCAATATGAACGTTTCACCAGAAGAACTTGAGCAATTGCTAAAAGACGAGTTATAAAATAAAAAGCTGAGCTATAAAAAAGGCTTTAAATGCCAATTCCCCCAAAAAGTTAGACACTTTCTGGGGGCATTTTTAGATAGAGATACCTATTTCTTTGCAGCGTTGATCACTTGTGTATTTAATTTGATGTATTCACCATTTTTATCTGCTGTGGCAACTTCAAGACCTTTGGTTGCTGTTTCTATCGCACCTTGTTTATCACCAGCTTTTAATTGCGCTTTTGCTTTCCAATATAGGACGTGAGCAGCTTTAGGTTGAGCTTTGGCAGCTTCGTCAAACCAGCTTAGTGCTTTATTTAGATCTAAATTATTACTGAAGTAATATTGGGCTGCGGCAAAATAAGGTTTTTTCTCACCCTTCATAGCCTCGTCAATAGAAGCTAATATTTTAGCTTGTTGATTGACTTTGAGATCAACCTTTACAGACGTTTTTTCCCAAGCCAGATTCAATACAGCACCTGTAGGTGTAACATTGTCAAAAGAAATGGTAAATGTCTCCACTGGATTTGCTAAGGTCTGTGGTTTAACATTGAAGCGTAAGGCATCTTCAGTTTGTTTATAGGTATAGGCACCCCATTGTTTTGTGTTTTTACTGATGATGATGGTCCACTCTGATTTGTTTGGGATTGTGAAAAGAGCGTAGGTTCCAGCAGAAAGCTTATGGCCATTCAACTTAACGTCACCTTCAAAGGTTAATGTGGTATTGGTATTTGCTCCTGTACGCCATACTTCATTATAAGGAACAAGATCGCCAAAGATCTTACGGCCGTTCATGCTAGGTCTGCTGTAATTAAGGGTTACGTTTTCAATACCCAATCCTTGTGTAACTGTCTGTGAGCTACTTGCTGCAGGTAGCTTTAGCTGAGCAAAAGATTCGTTGGCCGTAAACATCATTGTTGCGGCAATGGCAATTGCAAAAAGATTCTTTTTCATCTGTATCATTGTTTGTTTTGTTGTATGCTTAATATTTAATGGCTCTTACAGCATCTATCTCCTAAAAGTAGGAAGAATTTTAAGAAAAAAAGGCATCTATTTTTAGATGCCTTTTTTTCTTAAAATATAAGATGGATTTACCTTAATTCGTTTTTCCTACTTTATGACCTGCTATAGAGAAATACATAATGTATAGATAGCCTGGTACCATCGCATATAGGAATGCATGTTGAAAATCAATATGCAAATGATCTTTTAACAGTCCATAGATCAAAGGCCATATTGCTCCACCAGCAATACCCATAATCATAATTGCTGATCCTGTTTTTGTGAATTTTCCCAGACCTTTAATTCCTAGCGGGAAGATCGCTGGCCACATGAGGGAGTTCGCGATTCCTAACAAGGCAACAAATATAAATGATGTTGTGCCAGTTGTGAAAACAGAAATAACGGTGAATGTGATGCCAATGATTGTGCAAATGCGTAGGGCCATTTGTTGTGATACAAATCTTGGAATGGAGATAATACCGATAATATAACCGATCAACATGCAAGATAGTGTAAATGCTGTTGCGTAGGTCGTAAAGAAGGGATCAACTTTCAGTTCGCGTGCATAGACGCCAATGATATCTCCCGCCATAACTTCGACCGCTACACAGAAGAAAATTGCCAAAGCGCCCAAGAACAAATGTGGATATTGAAATATCGATGTTTTCTTTGCCGCAACAGTTCCGCTTTCTGCGCTGCTTTCTTCTTCTGCATCCATATCGACCTCAGGCAGGTGAGTGAACTTTAAGAATATTGCGAAGGCAACGAATATAATTGCAAGAGAGATGTATGGTGTGTGTACGCGTTGAAGAAGATCATCTAAGATCGCATTCTTTTGGACCAGATCCGTTGTTGCTTCTAATTTTGCTGTTACTTTTTGCGCATCTTTTAAAAAGAGTGTTCCGAAAAGGATAGGTACAATGATACCAGCCGATTTATTGAAAAAACCAGCTATTGAAATACGTTGTGCTGCGCTATCAATAGGACCAATAATACTTAAGTAAGGGTTAACTGCTGTTTGTAATAATGCCATTCCTGAACCTTGAATAAAGATTCCTGTTAAAAATAGACCATAGCTTCTGTTATCTGCCGCAGGAATAAAGATCAAAGACCCTAAACCTAATATAATAAGACTGACAACTAAACCATTTTGGAAACCAATTTTTTTGATGATGACTGAGCTTGGAAGTGCTAGGAAAAAATAAGCAATATAGGAAGCAAAGGTTACGAAGAAAGCTTGCAAATCTGTTTCGAGGTTACAAGCAATTTTTAAGAATGGAATTAAAGTTCCGTTTGCCCAGGTAATAAAACCGAGGATAAAAAATAAACCACAGCAGATGGCCATAGGGCGAAAAGCTGTTTTACCAACGTTAGGATTAGTGGTCATGTTTTGTTTTATTATATTTAGTTAAGTTATCGTTCGAGTAGTTAAGTTATCGTTCGAGGATTGGTAAATCAGTAGGAATAAGGAATGAACAAACGATTGCGCTCCATAATTACTGATTTTTAAGGTATCCATCCTACAAGACTACTTAAATTTCTTGAATATTGGAAATAAATAAAGGCATATTTTTGAGGGATTTTGATAATTAATTGACAAAAAAAAGGAGGATAAATTGTGAAATTTATCCTCCTTTGCTTATGAACGTTGTCGAATTTTAATTGGACCAAGTTGATAAATCGAGTTAGCAGGAGCCATACAGTGCTCGTTATTTTGGAACGATTGCTACTGTAAGTCTTGAGATACAATTTAATTTGTTGAAACGATCGTACATTTTTATTTCCCAAATATGTGTGGACCGACCAATGTGTATTGGACTACATTTCGCGGTGATTACACCGCTACTGACCGGGCGTATGTGATTGGCATTTACTTCAAGTCCCACACCGCGGTATTTGTCAGGGTCAACCACGAGATTGGATGCGATACTTCCCAAAGATTCCGCCAGAACGACAGAAGCACCGCCATGTAAAATGCCGTGCGGCTGTTTGACTTTATCTGTTACAGGCATGGTCGCCGTGATGGAGTTGTCATCTATTTCTGTTGCTTGAATTTCGAGCAGACCTGACAGATATTTATTGAAGAATACGTTAATTTCCTCAATGCTGTAATGCTGAAACCAAATTTTTGACATCGTCTGAGTTTAAATAACGTTCTTGGATAATAATGCGGTGATGATTGAGATGGCCCGCAATGACATACAAAAGCGCTTTTACACTTGTCAGCCGTTCAGATGCCATGCCCTTACGTTCTAGTTCCACATCGTTAAAACTATTGAAAAGCATCATGTTAGCTTTGCGAAGAAAGGTGAATTCTTTGCTTAAACTTTCTAATGTGCGGTCGTTGTAACGGGAATATTGAATGAGATAGTCTTGGTCATACCCGGCAAGCTCTTTAAGGTCATTACGTGAAAAACGCAATGCCCGGTAAGCCATGATACGCTCATTATCGATGACGTGGCCAACAACTTCTTTGATGGTCCACTTATCTTCGGCGTATTTAAAATTACCTCTTTCCTCAGGAATCGTGTCCAGAAATGCTGGAAAGGAGAGCGTTTGTTCTTCTAGTGCATCAAACACGTTATCGACGACAGTCTCAATATAAGGTGCGTAGACTGCTGGATATTCGTCAGATTTGAGTGGCTTCATATTTTAAATTGCTTTTTAAGATTATTCGAAATGTTGTTCCTTTACCTACTTCAGATTCTTTTACAAAAATTTGTCCCTGGTGGTACCGCACCATTCTTTTTGTCAGACTAAGGCCAAGCCCCCAACCTCTTTTCCGTGTTGTGAAACCCGGCTGGAAAACAGATTCAAAATTAGATCTCGGAATTCCTTTGCCCGTATCACTAATGTCTATAAAAATTTCTTCTTTCGCAATATTTTCTGAAATATTAACAGTTATCTTTCCTTCTGTGCCAATGGCATTTACTCCGTTTTTCAATAAATTTTCGATAATCCAATCAAAGAGTGGAATATTGAGTTGTGCTTCAAGATGTGTGTCGCCTTTTAATTCGAAAGCAATTTTATTACTGGTTCGTATGCGAAAATAATCCATATAATTTTTGATGACATCATAGAGGTTATGGTTGGTCAGTACGGGAGTAGATCCTATTTTGGAGAAGCGGTCAGCGACGATTTCAAGTCGTTTAATGTCATTTTCCATTTCATTTAGCGTGTCATCTTCTTCGGCATCAAATTTTATGCGAATCAATTCTAACCAGCCCATCAGTGACGAAATAGGGGTGCCCAACTGATGTGCTGCTTCTTTGGTTAGTCCGACCCAAACAAGATTTTGTTCAGATTTTCGGATGGAGTTGAAAACCGTATAGGCAATAATGAGAAAGAGGGCAATCAATGATAATTGTACATAAGGAAACACCCTTAACTGTTGCAAAAACCAAGAATCCTTATAATAAACATGCCATTTTTGACCATTTTCCAATTCCAATGTAATCGGAGGATGGCTCTTCTTCATAAACGCGAGCTGCTTTTGAAAATATGCCGGATCATAATCGAGATGTTTTGTAACACTGTCGTTGTGTCCGGGTTTAATATTTGTCTTTGTGGAATCGAGGTTACGCCAGAAAATAATGTCTTCCTTATCGTCAGTAATAATTGCTGGTAAATTGAGGCTGTCTCTTACGGCGTAAATAAACGTAATGAATTCATCATCAACGTCGGGCATGGTCATGATATTTTTGGTACTCATAGCCCATACCTCAGCCTTTGAACGTTCGGCATGCGCAAGATTTCGAACGAGGTAGTTGGTATAAACCAAAGAGGCGACAGCAATGACTGCTGCAAAGATAAGCAAGATAAATTTCCAGCGTTGCTGGCTAATCTGATAGGGTTTCATGATTACGTATTCGTGTCCTTCATTTGCAAATTACTGAATAAATGTCTGTTTTCTGCACTTTTATTTCATTGAAGAAGTTAACGTACCATCCAAATCAAAAATTTTGTGGTAATTTTGCGGCATGAGTTCAGAAAGAAAAGTAAGAGTGCGTTTTGCACCGAGCCCGACAGGTGGTCTTCACCTTGGTGGGGTACGTACAGCTTTGTTTAATTTTCTCTATGCGCGTCAGCATCAGGGAGATTTTATTTTACGTGTCGAGGATACGGACCAAACTCGTTTTGTCCCAGGTGCTGAGGAGTATATCAACGAATGTTTAGCATGGTGTGGTCTGTCTCCAGATGAAAGCCCGTTAAAAGGGGGCGAGTACGGACCTTACCATCAAAGTGAGCGAAAACCATCTTACCGGAAATATGCTGAGCAGTTGATCGAGAATGGTTATGCTTATTATGCATTTGATACTGCAGAGGAATTGGATGAGCAACGTAAGTTACAGCCTAATTTTCGCTATAGCCACGAAAATAGACTTCAATTGCGTAATTCATTGAGTCTGTCTGAGACTGAAACTCAACAATTATTGGATGCGGGGACTCCGCACACCATTCGTATAAAGATCCCTACCGATGAAACGGTAACATTCACGGATATGATCCGTGGAAAGGTTGCTTTTGATACAAATCTTGTCGATGACAAGGTGTTGCTTAAAGCAGATGGCATGCCGACTTATCATCTGGCAGTTGTTGTCGATGATAAAGCTATGGAAATATCGCATGTTTTCCGTGGTGAAGAGTGGTTGCCTTCGGCGCCTATCCATATTTTATTGTGGGAATACCTCGGCTGGGGTGATAGCATGCCAGGTTGGGCACACCTTCCATTAATTCTGAAACCAGATGGAAATGGTAAATTAAGTAAGCGTGATGGCGATCGCTTGGGCTTCCCTGTTTATGCAATGAACTGGACTGATGCGAAATCTGGTGATACAACAAAAGGATTCCGTGAGATGGGCTTCTTGCCAGAAGCTTTTGTCAATATGCTTGGGGTGTTGGGCTGGAATGATGGAACTGAACAGGAGATTTTCTCCTTAGATGAATTGATCCAGAAATTTAGTGTTGACCGTATCAGTAAAGCTGGGGCAAAATTTGATTTTGAAAAAGCAAAATGGTTCAACCATGAATGGATTAAACGCACATCGACAGAATCTCTGTTGCCACAGATCAATACAGTTTTGGAGCATCATCAAGTAGAAGCCGATGCCGCTTATGTGAGCCGAGTATTGGATGCCGTGAAAGAACGTTTAACCTTTGTTGAAGACTTTTGGACTCAGGCGTCCTTCTTCTTTTCGCAGCCTGCGGAATATGATTTGAGCGCGGTAAAACCTAAATGGTCTGCTGAGAAAACTGCATTTTTTGAGGATATTAACCAATCATTCGAAGGATTTAATACCTGGAAGGCTGCTGAATTGGAACCCTTCTTCAAAGATGCGATTCAGGCATCAGGGATGAAGATGGGTGAGCTTATGATGCCATTCCGGATTATGCTGGTAGGGGGTAAGTTTGGACCAGATGTATTTCAGATTGTTGAATTACTTGGTCAACAAGAGGTCATAGCGCGTGTGAAAAAAGCACTTAAAGAATTCGATGCTTAAATAGCTTTAAGTACGAGATACTGAAAAGGGGTTGTCTGCATTGCTATGCAAACAGCCCCTTTTTTCTGAAAGCGGTTGTTTATTGATTGCTGTTGTTTTTATCAAGTCATCAATGCGCGATTAAGTCATCAATGCGCGCGCGATACGCGGTTGATTAGCCAAAAAGAATCTTCCGTTCGGGTTCTTAACTGTTGTTGCTCGCGAAATCATGGAGCTTGTCTATAGGGGGGAGCGGCCTCATTTACAAGTATGGTATCCTTAGGCGCATGAAAAGTGTTTTGGCTGGGCCGAATAAAAATATTAGCCCCGTTATTAGTATTCCTAGTATCCCTAGATAAGTAAATATCTCCATGTTACTGATTAACGTTGCTTGCTGACTTAGGGTTCCCGAAATACTTTTGCTGGCAATACGGCTTGCTATCTGATCGCCATATATTCCGGCATATTTCTCCATTAATGTATCCCAATAGTTTATTGTTAAGGTATTGCTTGTATTCAATGTTTGTTCGAGTTGAATATAATGTTTTTGATTTAGTACATAACTGACGTTTTGGATAAGAGCAAATCCGACATTCGTACTCCAGAACCGAGCTGTTGTGCCCATAAGACCTGCATTGCCAACGTGATGGGATACGACACCAGTCAAGATATAGATAACAAGCGGTGTAAAGAGCCATCCCTGACCTATTCCTTGAATAAACAAAGGAAGACCGATTGCCCAAATTGTGGTGTCAGGGTAAAATGTGGGTACAAATAGAAAACATGAGGTCGCCAAAATCAAAAAGCCGAAACCAAAGATATATTTAGGAGATACATCGCGCAGGAGTAAAAAACCTGAACTACCGACACCCAGTATTGTGCCAAACACGTTGATGTACTGTACATCAATAATATAATGCCAGGGCCACTTCCAAACTGTAGCCATTACAGTATAAACATTATTGAGGCAGCTACGAATAATATAAAACAGAAAAAACAGGGTAACACCAAAGATCACATTTTTGTATCTCAAGATCTCAAAACGAAAAAGGGGTCTTTTGACCGTCTTTTGTTTAATCATAAAGAGTGCGCCGAAAATAAGGGAAAGGGCGAAGTTTATGGTGATATTGGCGTGTTCAAACCAATAGTATTTGCGACCATAAATTAAGACATAAGCTCCACAGCTCAATGATATCAATAAAAACAAGCAACTTGCCAGATCTAATTGATAGAGGGGGAATTTTTTACCCAAGCGATTATTGTTAAGTAACAGCAAAGCTATTGCAATCACAATCAAATGCCAATAGAGGACGACGTGGATCATATCTTGCCATCCGTAATCCATAATACTTTCTTTGAGTAAGGAGGTCGTTAAAGTTGATCCCGTAAGCATAAAGGTGTACAGGAAAAAATAAGCAATCGTACGGCTTTTGGCATGCCTAATTTGCAACATAAGCAAGGGAAGAAAGCAAGCTCCTTCCAATACACAGAAAATACCTTCTACCACGCGCAGAATGCCAATAAGAAATGGATCTCTTGTCAGCGAAATGCCTAGTAGGATCAAAATGGAAAGACTGCAGGTCAAAAGAATATATGTTCTTACTCTGAAGAAGGAAAATAGCCGCTGAAATAGAAGTAAAGCAACGACAATGGCGCCATACATCAGGGATAGAAAATACTGAATATCCTCGGCTTCAATGTCCAGTACCGAAGCGGTAAATGCCGTATTGGAATGGAAGAGAGACATTAACATGAGATGTGGGAACATCGCTAATATCATTAACGGAAGTTTTATCCATTCGGGCACCCAACTATAGTATAAAGATTTATTCATACGCATGATGATTAGGATTGATGGGTAGCATGGATAACCACATTCATACCGGCACGCAATTTCTTAAGATCCTGTTTTGGATCAAATACAATTTTAATAGGAATCCGTTGTTCAATCTTTACGAAATTTCCGGTTGCATTGTCTTGAGGTATCACGGAAAATTTGGAACCTGATGCTGGGGAAAAAGAGTGAATTTTTCCTTTAAAACTAAGTTTGGGAAAGGCATCAACCTGTATCGTGACTACAGTACCTTCTGAAAGGTTTTCGAGTTGAGTCTCTCTAAAATTAGCGTTGATCCATTTTTCCTCGCTAATGACGTTGGCTAGTGTCTGGCCTTCCTTTACAAATTGTCCTGGTTGGATCGTTCGTTTGCCAACAAAGCCATCGTAGGGAGCGGTTACTACGGTATAGGAGAGAAAAAGCTGTGCATTTGTTTTCGCAGCCTTTTTGATATTGATATTAGCTCTTGCCGGCAATTCGTTTGCTTTTTCTTTGCTGCTGTTCAGTTGAGCTGAATTATATTCTTCCGTAATGGCGTGCAATTGCGCCAATGCGATATCGTATGCTGCTTTGGCATTATCGTACTGCTGTCTGGTGGCAGCCTCAGCTTCAAATAAATTCTTGAACCGATTGTAATCCTGTTGGGTCTGCCATACACTTACTTTTGCAGCCTCTAATCTTGCCTTTTGAACCGAAATACTATTAGCTGCCGCATCGGCTGTTTTGCTGAGAACCTCGGCATTTCTCTCACTACTTTGGAGTTCGGCATTCGCCATATCCACCTTGGTTTGATACTCGCTCGCGTCTATAATAAGCAGCGTGTCGCCTCGATGAACATATTGATTTTCCTCAAATCGTACCTCTTTAATAAAACCAGCGATTCTACTGGCAATGGGTGTAACATATTGATCAATTTGAGCGTCATTTGTCGTGACATACTGATTAGTAAAAATGAGGTGTCTGACTAAGACGCCAATACCGGTCAATAATAATAGGCTGGCAAATATGACGAGCACTTTATTAAATCCCTTTGTTTTGTCTTTTTTATCTTCTTTATTCATTGTTGTTTAATTGCGCGTTTTTCAATTGTTTGCTTTGCCTGTGCTTATTCCTTTGTATGTGCTTGACGTATGCTTTACCTTAAAATCATCAAAGCTTCCAGCTCAAAAAGTCTCGGAGCCATTCATCCAGTTCAGCTATGCTGTACTCGAAGTAGCAATTTTTCTGGTTTTATATTTGACTTAAACAGGAGTACTCGGAATACGAGCAAATTTCCTCTGAGCACATGAGCATATGGCTATACAAAGATACTGTGAGATAGAAACGTTTTGTTTTGTATAGTCGGACGAATATATGTTCATTTGCGCCATGTTGTAGGAAAAGTGTAATTTTAAGTTATGGAAGAGGAAAAACTGGCAGCTATTGATGCTGATCAATATGATTTTTATGTAGACCATATGTATGTCGATCGTATCGATTCTCGGGAGTATAAACATAAAAAGGCACGGTTGCTCTATGCCGAAGGTGGAATTGTTCATGTGTTTACAGCAACAAAGCACTGGTACTTACCGGCAAGATTTTACATGTGGATTCCGGCAAATACAACCTATCATCTGGAAAGCACAAGCTCCCGTATCCCGCTATATAGTTTTTATTTCAAGGAGCGGCAGCAGATGCCGTCCGTACTTTCAGTACCGAATATATTTCTTAGCAATGATCTGGTGCGTGAAATGTTTTTATTTGCTCAGGATTGGAGCGGAGGGGTCAGTAAAACGGCCGATTATTCAAAATACTGTCTCTTGCGCGCGATGATGGCTATCATTCCGGATACAAGTTCACCAATAGATGCTTTCCCGATGCAGCATCCCTATCCTAAAAGTGAGAAACTCAGGAGTGTGGCTAGATATCTGAACAGCAACATTGATCAGGCCTTTACCATAGAACAGATTGCGGCTCGCTTTGGAATGAGTAGCCGCTCGTTGTCCAGACTTTTTAAAGACGATATGGGCATCAGTTATATTCGGTTTTTAAGAGCCATACGAATTGCAAAAGCTTTGGAGCTGATGTCAGAGAATAGCTATTCCATTCTAGAAATAGCCATGCGCGTGGGATACAACGAGCTGTCTTCTTTTAGTAATATTTTTACGCGTGTAACAGGTATCCGTCCATCGATATATATGGCGAAGATTAATGAATATAAACAGTAATATTTTATTTAGGCCAAAAGTTCCTGCAGATCTTCCTGAGATAGTGACTTGATAAAGCTTTCTTCTGTCGTGATCAGGCTTTGTGCAATCGATTTCTTTTTATTCTGTAAAGCCAGTATCTTTTCTTCGACGGTATCTTTACTGATAAATTTATAGATAAACACATTGCGCGTTTGACCGATGCGGTGTGAACGGTCTACGGCCTGTTGTTCCACAGCTGGATTCCACCACGGATCCAGAATAAAAACATAGTCCGCTTCAATCAGATTGAGTCCCACCCCACCTGCTTTTATCGATATAAGAAATAACTTAGTATCGTTGTTTTTACGAAATTGGCTAACGGCTTCATCCCGGTTCTTTGTGCCGCCATCTAGGTAGGCATAATTTATTCCTTTATTATCGAAATACTGACGGAAGATATTGAGCTGTTTTACGAACTGGGAGAAAATCAGTACTTTGTTGCCCCTTTGCATGACCATTTCAAGCGTTTCAATGACAGCGTCGAACTTGCCGGAAGCACCCGAGAACTTCTCATCCACCATTCGGGGATGATTGGCTAATTGTCGGAGCTTTGTCAAGCCCTGCAACAGCGCAATTTGGGTAGATTTTGGCTTGCTGTCCAATTGTCCGTCAAGAATGGCATTGCGATATTCAGATTTGACTTTTTCGTACAACTCGGATTGTTTTTCAGTCATTTCACAATAAAGTACCTGTTCAGTTTTTGGCGGTAATTCTGTTGCCACCTGATCTTTTGTACGTCTTAATATAAAAGGTTTGACAATCGCTTGAAGACGCTGCGCCTTTTCTTCATCTTTTTTCTTTTCTATGGGCTGTACAAATTCCTTCTGAAAATAGGTATAGCTTCCTAGTAATCCTGGATTGGTGAAGTGCATCTGTGCCCAAAGATCCGAAACGGAATTTTCTACAGGAGTTCCACTCAAGGCCAATTTGTTTTTGCTTTTTAGGCTTTTGATGGCTTTAAACGATTTGGAAGTTGGGTTTTTGATATTCTGGCTCTCATCGAGGATAATGTAATTAAAATAAAAGCCACTCAAGGTTTCTTCATCAATGCGGGCAATCCCGTAGGTAGTAATGACCAAATCATATTTAGCGAAAAGCGAGGCATCTTTAATGCGGTTGTTTCCGGTATGAAGGTGAATATTAAGCTGTGGCGCAAATTGCTGTGCTTCTTTTTGCCAGTTGTATACCAATGATGTTGGCAAGACCAAAAGTGAGGTACGGACATCCTGTTCGTCTTGGAGTTGTTCTTTTTGCTGTTGCAATAACGCTAAAGTCTGTATGGTTTTACCTAAACCCATATCATCTGCAAGACAGCCGCCAAATTTATACTGCTTCAAAAAATTAAACCAATTGTATCCTGCTTTTTGGTATGGGCGAAGATTTCCCTTGAAATGTTTTGGTTCGGGAATATCAGCAATCTCTTCAAAGTTGGCTAGATTCTGTAGTTTTCGTGTAAATACCAGTTTTGTATGCTCACTAATTTCAAAGAGTAGACCAATATGTACCTTATTTAGTTTGAGCTCATGTCGGTCTGCAGAAAATTGGAAGAGATGGTTGTATTTTGCAAACCATTCTTCCGGAATCATGGCAATTTCTCCATTTGGTAAGGTGAATTCCTTAATATTATTAAGGATATGGTTGCGCAGCTGAATAAATGGAATCTCATAGGGCCCAAATTTTGCGATAGCACTTATATCAAACCAATCATTGTCTTCATCAATGGAGATATCTAAGGAGGTGTGCCCTATGAAGAAGCGTTTTTCTTCACTATTTTGTATAATGTGGAATCCAAGAGCCTCCAGTTGTTCTTGATGGTTGTTCATCCAGTCAAATACTGAAAGCCGTTTTCCAGTTTGGTTTGCTGGCGTTAATAAGCCGAGTTGGAGATCAACATCCTGTAGTCCCAATTTTTTTAAGCTTTCATGTTGTTGTTCTTCCCATTGCAACGATCGTTTGACACGGTGGAATATATATTGATCATCTTGCGCATTATATTCCATGCGAACAGTAACCTTATTCTCGGCTCCCGCGGTAAAGGTATGCGGTCCGTACTTGAATTGCAGTTGTAATTGCGAGGCTCCATCCTCGACATAAATCAAATGGAGGAGTGGAATTGCTTGGTGCTGGTGGGTCTGAATTTCAAATCCTTCGGCATAGACATGATAACGTTCAATCAGTCCACATACAAAGGTTTCGAAATATTTTTTTTCAGTGCTTCTACCGACAGAAATGTAACGTTTATTCAGGAAAGGGCTGAGCTTCTTGCCCTCAAGGGCCTGATCGAAATAATATAGGGTATTGTTTAAAAGTAACCATGCTTGTACATTGGTCAAGACAATGGCATTTTTGAACATAAACTCCAGACGCTGATTTTCGTATTTGATTGTCGGGAAATAACGTGTTTCTTCTTCGTTTCGTCGAAAATGAAATAGAATCGATGCCGCAGAGGTTGCCAATTTAATTTCTTGATCTGCTGGATAACCATCTTTGCTCATCATGAAAAGCGGTTTGTCTCCAACAGCTTCAAAAAATTGGATCATTTTTTCATCAATTTTAGGACGAAGAAGCTCATGTAGCTTTTTATCGAAAACTTTGGAAAAGAAATCGACAGGTCTAATTGCTTTTTTGTAGTATTTTTTAATGAGGTGAGTTTGTTCGATTTCATCGAGCAATCGAATTAGTTTGTAATCTAATTCATCCAATTCAGCGGCGTAAGCATCTACAGTATTGCTAAATATACGTTGATAGCGTAGTGAGTAAGTCCCATTGGGATTGAGTTTGACCATGTGTGGCTCAATAAGATAGCCAAGATAGGGGTGCTCACATATAGAATAAACGATTTTATATACTGGAAATGACTTTGACTGTTGCATTAAAAATAGCGGACCTTATAAATAAAGGTTTCTAATATACAATAAAATATACCATTAATCGCAATTTGCGCGTTGAAATTTTTAAAATCGATTTTAAGGGATAGCTAGTGAAGATCTCGTACTAACCTTCATTATGAGGTTGTGTACAGGTGTCGTTAAATATCAAAGGGCGTAGGCCCTATTTCACGGCTTGATTTGCTTGGATTGAAAATTTGGGTTGCAATTAGCCTTGATCGCTATAGGAATAAAAACCTAATAGTTCCCTTCAAAGACAAACTGTGCCGGGCCCTTTAAGAACACCTCTGAGAAATGGGAGCCTTTCTTATGGAAGGAGATATACAGCTGTCCTCCTAATACTCGGATAGGAATATTGATATCACCTTCTAAATTTTGCTGCAAGGCGACAGCCATGGCCGCTGCAGTTGCTCCAGTGCCGCAGGCATAGGTTTCATCTTCAACACCGCGCTCAAATGTGCGGAGGAAATAACCATCTCCTTCCGCTTCAATGAAATTTACATTGATGCCTTCTTTTCCATAAGTAGCGTTATTGCGAATTGCGTAGCCATCTTGGAAGACATTCTTATCCTGCAGATTTTTTACAAACTCAACATAATGTGGAGACCCCGTTTGTAATACATAAGCTTCACCATCACGTGTATAATCTTGTACATCGATCATTTGCAGGTTGACAAGGTCTGCTGCTAGCGAGGCATGGTGTATGCCGTCTACTGCCAAAAAGACAGTTTTGTCAGTAATGATGCCTAAGTCGCGTGCAAAAGCGACGATACAACGGCCCCCGTTACCACACATGCTGCCTTCTCTGCCGTCGGCATTATAATAAATCATCTCAAAATCGTAATTTTCCTTGTTTTGAAGCAGCATTAAGCCATCGGCACCAATGCCAAACCGACGGTTACAGAGTTTTTCTACCAATGCTTCATCTGCGCGGTCAAATGCACTGTCGCGGTTGTCTACTAAAATGAAGTCATTTCCTGCGCCCTGATATTTTGAAAATCTTACTTTTGATGCCATTACGTTGATTTGTAGTAACAAAAATACGTTTTTTTGTTACAAAAAACCGGGTAAAAGTTAAGATTTGTTAAAATGATTGCATTTGTCTAGCAATTAACATTTTTTAACGTGTCGGATTTTCCGAAGGCCTTGAAATGGTATTACATTTGAACATATCCGAATAAAATCGGTAATTTTAGGAGCAAAAGTTATCAGCATATATTAGGACATTTTAAAATAGAAATAAGTTTATGAATAAGGTCGGTTTAACGCTATTAACGGCTGTTTTCGGTGGAGCGGTAGCATTAGGTGGTTACAAGCTTATTGAGAATAAGAAGTTGGATGGTATGTCTTTCGAAGACAAACAAAAAGTTTATTTTGCAAACAATCCTACAGGAGTTATGTCTTCAACAGGCAATCCTGATTTCACCCAGGCTGCCGCAATAGTGTCGCCAGGTGTAGTGCATATTAAGACAACCTATAGCCGTAAAGGATCACAGCAATCGCAAGGTTCTCCGTTCGATATGTTTGAAGAGTTTTTTGGCATGCCACAAGGTGGTGGACGTCGTCAAATGCAGGCGCAGCCTGTGCAGGCATCCGGATCAGGTGTAATTATCTCGGATGATGGTTATATTGTAACGAATAACCACGTCGTAGAAGATGCAGATAAAATTGAAGTCGTATTAACAGACAAACGTACGTTTGAAGCCAAATTGATCGGACGTGATCCGAATACAGATTTAGCCTTGTTGAAAGTGTCAGGCAAGGGGCTTCCTGTGGTCAAGTTAGGTAACTCAGATAATGTCAATGTCGGTGAATGGGTGTTGGCTTTTGGATACCCGCTAGGGCTTCAATCTACAGTTACCGCAGGTATCATTAGTGCAAAGGGTCGTCAGATCGGTATTCTGAGTGAAGGTCAGCAACAACGTGGTAATCCATTTGGTGGTGGACAGGATCAAATCCCGGTGAGTTCAGCGATAGAATCCTTTATTCAAACAGATGCTGTTATCAATAAAGGAAATAGTGGTGGTGCGTTGACGAATGCTTCGGGAGAATTGATTGGTATTAACTCTGCTATCGCTTCTCCGACAGGAACATATGCGGGTTATGGTTTTGCGATTCCGGTCAATTTGGTGAAAAAGATTGTCGATGACTTTGTCGAATACGGTAATGTAAAACGCGGTTATATCGGTGTTACCTATACCGAAATAACACCTGAACTTGCTAAAGAGAAAGGTTTTACAGATGTTGATGGCTTGTATGTTCAAGACGTTGTAGCTGGTGGTGCCGCAGAGGCTGCAGGTGTTAAAAAAGGAGATATCCTGACCAAGATTAATGGAAAAGTGATCACAGGTTCACCTGTCTTAAGTGAAACTATAGGTCGTGCGCGTCCTGGAGATAAGGTCAATGTCACCTACAAACGTGATGGTAAGGAAAAACAAGTAACCATGACATTGAAAGGGGAAGAATCCTTGAAGACCGCAAATACCGGCGGTAAAGCTTCTAAAAGTGCAACGGAGATTTACAATAAATTGGGTGCAAGCTTTATTCCTGCTTCAGCTCAGAAGAAAAAAGAGCTGGGTGTCAACTCTGGAGTTGTTGTGACCCAAGTGAATCGTGGTGGCATCTTTGATTACTTCGGTGTAGAGCGTGGATTGGTCATTACTGAGGTTAATGGAAAAGCTGTAAATACAGTAGACGATGTTGAAACTGCGCTTGGCGCAACACAACGTAATATTGTGCGATTGAAAGGGGTATCTCCTCAAGGTGGTGCTGTTCAATTGAGCTTCCCAGTAGAATATTAAGCGTTGAATTAAGAATTGGTTGATTAATATAGTTTAGGTGGTTCTAGCCATAAGGTTAGGCCACCTTTTTTTTTCTGAAAGTGTCTGATCTTATTGGCCAGAAAAAACCTTCAGTTTGCTTTCATTGCTGTTGGTGGCTGCGAAGTCATGAAGGTTTTATCCTTTGTATTATGATCACGTTTTTTCATTAAGGGAGTAATGAACTCGCTATGCTTGGTTTACTAAGCATTGTTTAATTTCATTGGCTTTAATGAACTCAGTTATTGGTCAGAATGATTTTTAGGCGGGTTTTTCCGCTGTTTTTGTATGCGAAATCAGGAAAATTTGGTGGAAATGCTATGTCACTTGGTAACATGTAGGTCAATTTTAAGCTGGTTGTTTCCTTAATAATTTTAGTTTAGCTATTTTGCGGAATGAAGTGCCGAACAGCGCCAGTACTTGTTAAGCTGCGTTTTTCTGGCCTGATGATTTATTATATATTTTGCTATCGACAAGAATGAGAGCCTGATTATATGGGCTAAAGGCGTTCTTTGCGTCCTTTAGTTGGATCAGTCAACGGTATCGCGATTGCTTGATAGTTTTTTAAAATTATAGAGATGAAGATTTTAATGGTTTGTTTGGGCAATATCTGTCGTTCGCCCCTTGCACATGGTATATTAAAACAAAAAGTTGCGGATAATCAATTAAATTGGGTCGTTGAATCGGCGGGTACAGGTGACTGGCACATTGGTGAAGCACCCGACCGTAGGGCGATAGCCATTGCAAAGAAGTATGGTGTCGATATTTCCGGTCAGCGGGCCCGACATTTCAAGCCGCATTTTTTTGCCGAATATGATCTTATATTTGTGATGGATAGACAAAATTATGAAGATGTATGCGCTCAGGTGATTGATAAGGAAGACCTGAACAAAGTGAAATTGTTTTTAGGAGATGATGTTGTTCCCGATCCGTATTTTGACGATAATTTGTTCGATCCAGTTTTTCAGATGATTGATCAGCGCTGTGCAGAGGTTATTGCAAAAGGAGGGAATCTAACGGCATAAGTGTATTTATTTATCTTAGTTTGTTTAAAACAAAAAAATGAAGGCAGCAGAAGTAAATAAGAAGTGGAGTATTCTACAGGATGAAATTGCTTCACTATTCGATATGGAAAAGCCGGACATCAAAGTCTGTTTATTCCTCATTGGTGTTCAGGAATTGGGTAAAGGTGCTCAAAAGTTCTCAAAACGGGAAAAAGAAGAATTGATGCACATTGCGACCTGTCGTCTTTTCAGTGCAATGGGATTTTATAATCTGAAAGGTCTGGATGAAGAGGGGTGGCCACATTGGGAATTGGTAAAACCTATTCCTAACTATACGCTTTTGGAACAAGAGCTGATTATGAAGTCCTTGATCATAAATTATTTTGAGGAATTAAACGTTATCTAGAAGATAACACAATTGAAAAAACTGGAAGTTCTAATTGGGAGCATATAATTATTAACAGATGAAATTTTTAAAGGCTAGTTTAATAGCAGTATTCTGCTTTTTGCAGGTTTTGGCATTTGCGGCTAAACCCGAGTTTAAATATGTACAGATCGTTACTGACAAGGGAAACTGTGTGCTGCGGTTGTATAATGAGACACCTAAACATCGGGATAACTTTGTCAAATTGGCAAAAAGTAAATATTACGACGGGACTTTGTTCCATCGTGTCATCCAGAATTTTATGATTCAGGGTGGTGATCCTGATTCAAGAAATGCCGTTGGCGGCGCTCAATTGGGTAATGGAGGACCAGGGTATACAATTCCTGCAGAGATTCAGGATGGTTTATTCCATAAAAAAGGTACTATCGGAGCGGCTCGAGATAATAATCCCGCAAAGGCTTCTTCAGGTTCTCAATTTTATCTCGTTCAGGGAAAGGTATTCACCCCTGAAGACCTCGATCGTTTGGAGCAAACACGAATGAATGGTAAGAAATTTTCGGAAGTGCAACGTCAGGCGTATACGACTATTGGTGGAGCTCCGCATTTGGATTGGAATTATACCGTATTTGGTGAGCTGGTCAAAGGCGTGGATGTCATCGATCAGATTGCAGCTGTGAAAACCGATAAGCACGATAGGCCAGAAGTCGACCAAAAAATGAGCATGCACGTGCTCACAAGACGAGAAGCGTTAAACCTGGAGCGAGAAATAAAAGGTCTAAAACCTCAGACGGGTATCTTTTCTAAAATTGGTGATCTGTTCTCTTCCAAGGATTATTAATGTCGTTATGATTCGCAAATCAGGGGTTGAAGAGCTTTTTCCCTTATTATTTAGCATCTCAATATTCAAAAAATGAAAATAGTAACCTATAATGTGAATGGTTTACGTGCAGCCTTGAAGAAAGATTGGTTAGGCTGGTTGAAAACTGTAAATGCAGATGTCATCTGTCTTCAGGAGATTAAAGCTACACCGGATCAAATTCCTGAAATTGCTTTGTTGGAACAGATGGGCTATGAGCATTACTGGTATCCCGCTCAAAAAAAAGGCTATAGCGGAGTCGCCTTGTTTACGCGTATCACACCTAAGCATATTGAGTATGGTTGCGGCCATGAAGATTATGATTTTGAAGGACGTATTATCCGTGCTGATTTTGATCAGGTTTCCGTGATGAGTACTTATTTTCCATCAGGTACGACAGGAGACGTGCGACAGGATTTTAAATACCGTTTTCTGGCGGATTTTCAGTTATATAGCGATAAGCTTTTGGTCGAAAAACCGAATTTGGTCGTTTGTGGTGATTATAATATTTGTCACCGTGCTATTGATATTCACAATCCAAAATCAAATGCAAATTCTTCGGGATTT
This sequence comes from Sphingobacterium sp. UBA6317, assembly GCF_002440385.1. NCBI lineage: Bacteria > Pseudomonadati > Bacteroidota > Sphingobacteriia > Sphingobacteriales > Sphingobacteriaceae > Sphingobacterium > Sphingobacterium sp. UBA6317. The sequence continues at coordinate 102,688 of NZ_DJTD01000046.1, forward strand.
CTTCCAGAGGAGCGCGAATGGATGGAGAATTTTATTAATTCGGGCTATATCGACTCTTTTCGCCATTTAAATCCGGATCCGCACCATTACAGTTGGTGGAGTTACCGTGCTGGAGCACGTGCGAAAAACCTAGGTTGGCGTATTGATTATAATATGGTTTCAAAACCTCTGGCAGAGAAAATCAAATCGTCCAGCATAATGCCAGATGCTGTCCATTCCGATCATTGCCCGGTATTGTTGGAGCTTGCCGTCTAATTAGATGGCATCTCACAAAAAAAGGCTTTCATATGCATGAAAGCCTTTTTTTTGTGAAGCACGAGGGACATTATTAACTAATTATTTCCCCTGGCTATGGATAATGGAAAGTTGCTGGGCAACTTTCTCTGCAATCGTTAAAAATGATTTCGTTACAGGGTCTTCGGTATCTATGGCAACTGGGAAACCATTATCTCCAGCATCAGAAATGCCTTTTAATAAAGGGATTTCACCAAGGAAAGGAACTTTATATTCTTCTGCCAAACGTTTTCCACCGTCTTTACCAAAAATATAGTATTTATTCTCTGGCAGCTCAGCCGGGGTAAAATAGGCCATATTTTCCACGACACCCAATAATGGAATATTGATGCTATCCATTAAGAACATTCCAATTCCTTTGACGGCGTCGGCCAGGGCAACGTGCTGCGGCGTAGTGACAATCACAGCTCCGGCAATAGGGAATGTCTGCGATACGGTGATATGGATGTCACCAGTGCCTGGAGGCATATCAACGACCAAGTAATCCAGTTCGCCCCAGTGCGCATCGTTAAAAAGCTGCTTGATTGCGGAGGTGGTCATTGGACCACGCCATGGAATAGGTTGGTTTGGATCGGTGAAAAATCCTATTGAAAGTAATTTCAGCCCAAATTTTTCAAGCGGTTCAATTTTAACCTGTCCGTCTGGCATTTCTACCGAACCTGGCTTAGCGCCTTCCAATCCAAACATAATCGGAAGCGATGGTCCATAGATATCGGCATCTAAAAGTCCTGTTTTAGCACCTTTGGCATGGAGAGCAAGAGCTAGATTGGCGGCAACCGTAGATTTACCAACTCCACCTTTGCCTGAAGATACCAAAATGATATTTTTAATACCCGACACTTGTGCACCTTGCTTCCCAATCACATTGGAAGTCATATTGATCTGAACTTCGAGATTTTTGTCGATGAAATGGGCTATAGCGTTTCGACAAGCATGCTCAATATGGTCTTTAAGCGGGCAAGCTGGCGTAGTTAAAATGACATCGAAAGAAATTTTTTGGCCTTCGATTTCGATATTTTGAATCATATTCAATGTTACAAGATCCTTTTTCAAATCAGGCTCTTCAACATAGGATAATGCATTTAATACTTGTTCTTTGGTAACCATCTGTTATTCATTTGTAATCACGGATTACAAAACTACTCATTGCAGATCAATTTCATGTCATTTCTTTGTTTTTAATGGGATTTAGAAAGCTGTATTACACCAAAAGGGATGGGACATTAATCTTCCATAGTTCAGGTTCAAAACATGAAGTGAATATTCCTTTTTTTTAACGGACCTAATAGGGACCTGATAAGGATCTCATTCGGACTTCATTCGGATGAACCCCTATAAAACCCGTTTTAAATCCCTATAAAATAAGTTGTAAATTCCTGCTAGAAAATAAGCTTATTGGAAGTTGTCATGCCATTGGTCGGAATGGCTTTTATCATTTTTATCCGTCTATGTGTGCTTAGAAAAACTTCTTGTATAATTCCTCAATAAATAAATTCCTCAATAGGCAGAGGAGAGATCGATAAATTACGTATATATGCCACGCAATTAAATTGCATATAAAAGCTAATTTATCTAAGTTTGACTGTTGATATGCACGAATTTGCATTAAGTAATAATTATGTCCAATCGATTTATAACATCTTTTAAGTCCCGCAAGTGGCGATGGCTTTATATTGCGCTAGCTGCTATGCTGGTTTTGGCTATTGCAGTTGGTACCTATGCTTATCAGAAAAGAGATGCCATGCTCATGGGAGCAATCAACAAAGCGAAAGCAAAGTTGCTTGAAAAGTATGATATGGAATTGAAGATCCAATATTATGCCTTCCAGGGAATTAGTGCAGTACAGTTTAAGAATATACAATTGTTGCCCAGACATCGCGATCAATTGGCACAAATCAATGATCTTACGGTATCTGTAAAATTGTGGCCTTTGCTATTCGGAGACGTAAAATTGGGGCAGGTTATTTTGGATAATGGGACCGTTTCTCTTGTTAAAAAAGACTCGGTCAGTAACTACGATTTCTTATTCAAGAAACAGAAAAAAGATACCGTAGAAAATGATAATCCAAAACAGAATCTGGCAGCTTTAGCAGATCGATTGTTGAAAAATGTGTTTTTTAAGGTTCCAAATGATCTTGATCTCAAGAATCTTGAGCTTTCCTATCGCGATGACAGCACTTCACAGCGCATTGTCATTCCCTCTGCGGTGATCGACGGTGGAGATATGGAAACGAAGTTCCTGCTAAACGACCATGAAGCGGCCTGGAATCTGACTGGAACAATAGATTCGGATAATCAAGAATGTGACCTTCGCCTTTTTTCTGATAAAAAGGAGGTCAATCTTCCCTTGTTGCAACGCAAATTTGGTCTTGCAGTAAGTTTTGATGAAATATCCTTCCGACTGGACAAGGCGCACAGGAGGAATAAGGAATTGCTGGAATTGCATGGGCAATGGGGCTTTAAAAATTTGAAAGTAAATCACTGGCGTATTTCTAGTAAAGATGTCATCTTTCCTGAAGCCATCATGCAGGGGGCATTGAATATTGGAGCATCATCGATTGAAGTGAGTAAAGAAAGTACCGTACAGGTCAAAGATTTTGTGTTTTCCCCTTATGTCAAGTATGTGCACAAGCCGGAGAAAGAGCTCTTCTTCGCTATTCACACAGATAAGATCGAGGCTCAGCACTTTTTTGATGCCATGCCAGTTGGACTATTTCCAGGTTTAGACGGTATTCAGGTGGAGGGGCACATTCAATACGATCTAAACTTTGCGCTCGAAATAAAAAAGCCCGAAAAGCTTCTTTTCTCTTCCAAAATGGATGATAGGGATTTAAAAGTCGTTAAATGGGGAGAGGCTGATATTGCGATGCTAAATACGCCTTTCACGTATACAGCTTACGAAGATGGTAAGCCGATGCGGGAGATTGTGGTGGGGCCTCAAAACCCTAATTTTACACCGCTAGATCAAATATCCCGTTATATGCAGATTAGTTTGATCAATACAGAAGACCCCTTTTTCTTTAAACACAAGGGCTTTGAGGAGAAGGCTTTTAAGCTCTCCATTGCTACAAATATCAAGGAAAAAGGGTTTAAGCGCGGGGCGAGTACGATATCTATGCAACTGGTAAAAAATGTTTTTCTAAATCGGAATAAGACCGTTGTGCGGAAGCTGGAAGAAATTTTGCTGGTATGGCTGATGGAGCGTTCACAGCAAGTCAGCAAACAACGCATGTACGAGGTTTACCTGAATGTCATCGAATGGGGGAATAATGTATATGGTATCACCGAAGCTGCGCGTTATTATTTTGGAAAAACACCGGCACAGTTGGGGCTTGGAGAGAGTATATTTTTGTCCAGTATCGTTCCACGACCTAAAAAAGGACTCAACTTTTTTGATTGGACAGGGCACCTGAAAGGGAATATGTTGCGCTATTTTAATACCTATGGCCATATTATGACCAAAACAGGGCAGATTAGTGTGGATTCAACAACTTCAAATTATGGTTTTTATGAAGTTGTTCTGCAACCGCATCTGCGGGCAGCTCGACCAGCTGTGGTAGATTCGGTTGATGTATTTGATATGGGAGATGATCCATTGTTGTTCGATCGTCTCGAAAGTAGCTCTCCTGCCGATAATCTTGAAAGTGTATCTGTTCCAAAGAAGCTAAAACAAATGGATCTAACGGAAAAGAAAGATGAGGAGGCGACTGAACCAGAGAAACCAAAACGATCGCTATTTGACAAGATATTGGGACGTAAAAAAGAAGAAAAACAAAACGACGCACACAAATAGTGTTTGTGGCGAAAGAAGGACATTAACATGAAAAAGATAGAAATTGACGGATTGCTTTTCGAACCTTTATTTGAAGAAGAACAAATTCAGAAGCGAGTGCGCCTAATGGGGATTGATATAAGCCGGCGTTATGAACACAAACTGCCTGTTTTTATAGGTGTCTTGAATGGATGTTTTATGTTTATGGCAGATTTGCTTAAGCAAATTGATGTTCCTTGTGAGATGTCCTTTATTAAGTTGGCATCTTATATTGGAACGGGACAATCTGAATTAAACGAGCTTTTAGGCCTTGGTATCGACCTTGAAGGCCGGGATGTGATTATTGTAGAAGATATTGTCGACTCCGGGCATTCACTCAAATACACCTTGGATGCTGTAAAAAAATTAAATCCAGCCAGTGTGATTGCTTGCGCACTTTTGGTTAAACCTGAGGCACTGCAGTATCATTTTGAGGAATTAACTTATGTTGGCTTTGAAATAAGTAAGGAATTTGTAGTTGGGTATGGTATGGACTTTAATGGTCTTTGTCGGAATCTCCCCGATATTTATAAAAACGTAGCAATCTAATGTGCTATCAAGTGATCGTTAGATTTTAATGGTAGAATTTCGCTCTATTCAAGCGTTTGATCGCTGTATAATGCTTTCAGATTGATGAGCAAAATTTCCAGATCAGACAAGGGGAATTTAGAGACAGTTTCAAACATTTCCTTTTCATCAAATTTAATGACCAAGACACCTTTATGATCTTCTTCATAGCCCGCTTTTTGTATTGTAAAGTCTATCTTTTCAAAATCAAATTCTTTTAGACTTCCTTTAAACCATTGGTAGTTAGCTGCGTAATTAAATTTGTTTTTTTGAAAATGAATAATTTCAGTGCCATAGGTATTCCATAGTGAAACCCGGATCGTATACCATGCTATTAATCCGAATATACCATAGAAGACAACACTCATAAGTGTTACCCCGTCATTGAGAACATTGGCAATGAAGCTGCCTAATGGGAGAATTATCGTCATTATGGTCAGTAAATAGATGAATATTCTGGCAACTAGCGGTCCCTTGTTTTCTTTTAATACCAATTGGTTTTGTGTTAGGTCGATTTGATTCATAGCTGGCATTCCTGTTCTTAAAGGTTCGTTTTATGGGGTAGAGCACTTGTTTTGATTCTTTCAAATTGATTTGCGAAATCGATGCGCATTTTACTGGCTAGCCTATTTAAACGAACAGGTTTCGATATGGTCGTTCACCATTCCAACGGCCTGCATATACGCATAACAAATGGTAGAGCCGAAAAATTTGAACCCTCTTTTCTTCATGTCTTTTGCTATCTTATCAGAAATAACTGTCGTTGCAGGTACCTGTTGCAAACTGCTCCAGTGGTTTACAATCGGTTGTTTTTCAGGTAAAAAGCTGTATAAGTAGTCATAGAAGCTACCATATTCTGCTTGGATTTTCTTGAAATGTTGCGCATTGGTAATGGTGGATTCAATTTTATTCCTGTGTTTGATGATTCCCGAATCGCTCAAAAGCCTCGCAACATGTTCATTGGTATAGGCCGCGACTTGATCAACATCAAAGTTGGCAAAAGCTTCTTGGTATGCTGCTCTTCGACGAAGAATTGTGATCCAGCTTAAGCCAGCTTGTGCAGACTCAAGGATCAAAAATTCAAATAAAGTTTTGTCATCGCGGACTTGTCGCCCCCATTCTTTATCGTGATAGTCTACATATTGCGGATCAGAACCGCACCATTGACAACGTATGATTTCTTTGTACATGTTCTCTGAAGATTTTTTGAATGCAATATAACTTTTTATCCTAACTTTACGACCAAAATTAAAGAGTTTCGAATAGAGACGGTTCATGAGTATTTCATTGCCGTTAAGAGACAATTCATTTTAATGAGCGTAACTATCTTCAAATATCATCTTCTATTTGTAGTGCTTCTGCTATTTTCCTTTACGGGATTGAATGCGCAGCGGCGAACTTTTCGGGCGGTTGTACAAAACAGCAGCACAGTTAAGGCTGATAGTCTAAATGTAGTAAAAGATTCTGTTGAATCGCCAAACCAGAAAGTCTTGGCATCTTTGAACCCTGCGTTACAGAATCAATATCGGATCGTAACCGTAAACGGGGAAGGGCTGAAGGTTCATAACATTTATAATTTTGATGTACAGCAGTATTTTCAGGGTGAATTAAGAAATAGCAATTTGGATCGGCAATATGGCACGCTCAAGGCTCATCGTGAAAATTGGATTTTATTTACAGTTCTCGCATTAATTTTTGGTGTTGGGATGATTCGGGTATTCTTCCCGTCAGATATCAAATTGGTTTTTCAGGGCTATTGGGACGATCGGGTCTTACTATCAGTAAGTAAGGAGGATACGATCCTGACATCTTGGCCATTTATTTTTCTGTTTATATTATTCTCTGGGGCAATAGGCTTATTTGTAAGTCTATTTTATGCGTATGAATTAAATAGATTTGATTTTATTACTTTTCCCAATTATATGAAGACTGTGGGAATGGTTGGCGCTTTGTTTGCACTAAAAATAGGGTTTATTCGGTTCTTATCCTTTGTGTTTCAAATCAGAAAGTTGGTAAAAGAATATGTGACCGTGCTGTATCTGATTTATTTCAATACACTTTTTTTAATGCTTCCTGTATTATTAATTTTGAGTCTTGTGCCGTTGACATCGGTGGGTGTGGTGCTGCATTTGGCCATCGTTGGAGCGGCCTTACTCTTTTTCTATCGATTTCTTAAGACAGCGACTCATATTATGTCCATGTATAAATTTTCAATTTCCTATTTAATTTTGTACCTTTGTTGCCTAGAAATAGCACCAATATTAATACTGTTAAGATTATTGAGCTAAAACTGGTTAATATGCAAACTTCAGACGTAGAAAGAGCAAAGAAGGTAAAAAGTGTACTGGTGACTTTACCAAAACCTGAAAACGATAAGTCCCCTTATTATGATTTAGCAAAGAAATACGGGTTAAAATTAGATTTTCGAGGTTTTATACACGTAGAAGGAGTTCCTGCCAAAGATGTGCGTAGGGATAAGGTTAATTTAGCAGATTATTCTGCCGTAATATTTACGAGTAGAAATGCTGTAGATCATTATTTTAGAATTTGCGAAGAGATGCGGTTTGAAGTGTCTGCAGAAATGAAATATTTCTGTATTTCAGAGACGATTGCCCTTTATCTTCAGAAGTATATTCAATATAGAAAACGGAAGATTTTCTTTGGTAAACAGACCGCGAAAGACCTTGAAGAGGTATTGAAAAAACACAAAGGGGAGAATTTTTTGTTCCCTTGTTCGGATGTTGCTAATGAGGAAACAAGTAATTGGTTACTACAAAACGGCTATAAATTTACACCAGCTGTGCTTTTTAGAACTGTGGTAAGCGATTTGACGGATTTGAAAGATGTTTTCTACGATGTTATCGTGTTCTTTAGTCCTTCAAGTGTACAGTCCTTATATGATAACTTCCCTGATTTTAAGCAGAATAATACAAGGATTGCAGCATTTGGCGCTTCTACGCAACAGGCTCTTTTAGATCACGGATTAATTTTAGATATCCCTGCTCCAACACCAAAAGCGCCAAGTATGACGATGGCTGTCGAAGAATATATCAAAAAGGTAAATAAGTAGTAGCCTAACATAAGGTAAATAACAAAAAAAGGGTTCTTAAGACCCTTTTTTTGTTATTTATGCAATTTTAAGGACCACAAAATCGCTAAAGACTTCTATGGGGAAGGGCGTTTTATCATTCCGAATCGATGTCGGTACGACGACAATTTTACGTATCGGCAGATGATCAATAGCTGTGGTATGTTCCTCTTGTAAAAGATAGATGAATAATATGTTTATCTTAAGGGGGTAGAAATGGTTGCGAGTCGAATCGATGATGTTAAAATGTAATAAAAGTGACGAAGGTCATGGAGATTTTAAATATATTTCTATTAAATTGCTAGGAGTAATTTGTTCCAATTAAAAATAAAGCATAGGCAATATTTTTAAAATTTGATAGAAATATTTTTTTTATGTTTGTAATTAAGCAAAATTAGTCAGTCGTGAAGTTAAAGCAAGTTGATAAAATTTCGGGCATTCAATCAGAGGACTTCTTAAAGAATTATCTGAAACCAGGTTTTCCTGTAATTATATCAGATTTTATCAGTGCAGAAAGTCCAGCATGGAAGAAATGGAGTTATGATTACTTTAAGGAAATCGCAGGAGATATAAAAATAGATGTCTATGGAAAAGAGGAGGAATCAATGGACCGTGCTGCCAGTGCTCCTGTTGGCCATATGACATTTGCAGAGTATTTGGATCTGATCACAAAAGAACCTACTGAGTTACGGTTGTTTTTGTTCAATCTACTGAAAATACGTCCTGAACTGAAAAACGATGTTATTTATAATGATGTCACAGGAGGTAAGGTCTTGCAATGGTTGCCATTTATGTTCTTTGGTGGAGAGGGGTCAAGTACCCGTAATCATTTCGATATTGATATGTCACACGTATTTATCTCTCAATTTCAAGGATTAAAACGTATTTGGCTTTTTCCGAATGATCAATCTGATTTGATGTACAAATTGCCCTACAATTTTCATAGTATTGCCAACCCAAAATATAGTAGTGAAGAGGAATATCCCGGGATTAAGTACCTAGAAGGTTATGAAGCGGTCATTCATCCTGGCGAAACCTTATATATGCCAGCAGGCTGGTGGCATTACATTCAATATGAGACAGAGGGCTATTCGATTTCTGTTAGGGCATTAGCAAATTCGATCAGTGAAAAGTTGAAGGGGGCGCGTAATCTGTTTATCACGAGACATTTTGACAATACCATGCGAAAGATCTTCAAAGACCATTGGTTCCACTACAAAATCAAAACGGCGAAACGCCGAGCCAATAATGCAATCAAAAGAAACAAACGTTAAAATAGAAAGGGGAATGTAAATTCCCCTTTTGTTTTTAAATACAATTTATGTACCACTGATGTACCGCATTTAGTTTTATCTCTCCTAATTAAAAAGCCTTTGTTGTACTTATTCTTCTGCATCAGCCCATTTACTCGCTTCCCGGTAGAATAGTGTATAAGGGTCGCTTGGATAAACTACCGTGTCCGGATTATGTCGAAATGGAATAGCCGGATTAAAGATTTCCTGAAGAGTATCCCGCAAGAATTCGACAAAATTCTCTTTCTGGAAAGCAAGGAATTCATCGGTCAATACCCCTTCTTTACCACTGAATAATGTGCCCTCTTCCCGCATTTTACGCGCAACATAGAGATGGGGTTCAAGTTGTTTTCTTCCTGTCTTCTGTTCGAATACATAGGCATAAAATAGGGTTTGGACCATCGCCTTATTTTCGGTGTTTGGCGCAAATACCTGATCAATTCCTTTAAACATGATCGAATCACCACCTGTTTTGTAATCGACAATTCTACTGATAATACGATCGTCGTGTGTTACGACCTCGTCTACCCGGTCAATAATACCGTAAAGTGTGACCTGTTGTTCTTCTCCATTGATCTGAATAGGAAAGGGCAGTACATAATCGTTGTCGTTCTCGAGTTCAATAATCCGAAATGCTTTGTAGTTGTTGATGTCATATTCGAGATACATCTTGACATACTCGCAGGCAATTTTCAGCATGATCCGCTGCAAGCTGTTTAAATCATTTGTTGCCTTTAATTCGATCTGATATTGCAGGCCTATTTCACGGATCACCTGTGCCTCTACCTTGTCGAACTGCTTCTGCAAAACACTTGTGGGCGTAAAGTCCTGTTGTCCTTTGAACGGTAGGAATATCTTCTCCATCACATTGTGGATGACAGTTCCCAGTTTATTCATCTCAAATTCCTGAGAGATGGAAGGGGGCTCTTTAATGCCGGCAATATGTTTTAGAAAAAATTGCAACGGGGACTGCAGATAAGTCGTCAGTGCCGTTGCAGATATCCGTTTCTGGTTGACGATAAAGTTCTGGTACATCTTTTCCCAAACCTCGCCACGCTTCTCAATAACAATTTCTTGGGCTTTATCCGCAAATTGAATGGTCTGTTGCTGAATTTTTCGGTCAAATCTAAATTTACTTTCAAACTCCAGCTGTTTGATAAAGCGACTTTCTTCGCCAGTAGAACTTTCGTCAACCAAGCCATTGTAGAAAATATGTATTCCTTCACTGTATTGAAAATGGCGATAAAATAAATAGGCCGACAAGGCATCCTGATTTTCTAATATGGGAAGCCCATAAGCACTTCTTAGGCTGTTAGGAATAAAAGTAGGTGAGTTTGACGTTTTGGGTAGAATGCCTTCATTTGCTCCTAGAATATAGACGTTGTCAAAATTTAAACAACGACTTTCCAAGAGCCCCATTATCTGAATACCTTCTAGGGGATCACCTTCTATGGCCGAATTTATTGGGGCGATGGCTTTTTTAATCAAGCCGATTTGGAAGCTGATACTTAATGGAGCAACAGTTTCAAAGCCCAATAGCAGCTGATTCAATGTTTTCTTTGTTTCAATCAGAAGGTTGTTGTCAATTTGGCGGATACGCTCCTGAGAAGAAATACTGTGCAGCAGATCATCAACGAGCAGGATGAGCGAGGGTATCAAATAGGCTGAATTGTCAATCGGTACAAAAAATTGAGGCAAAGAGCTTTTGATATGAAGTTCCTCCAATGCGATCTCAAAGAGCTGTTTATCGGCAATCTCCTTCTGAATCTGAAGTTTGTCGGCTAAAGAAACCATACTGAGCGGATGGTTGATGAAGGTTTCTATTATCTGATAAGGAATCTTCCGTTTCTTGAACTGGGATATCTCCAAATGGACTTCCAGCCATAGGTCTAGTATTCCGTAAATAGGAGACTGTGTCAAGGGATATCCTGTTGTGATATTGGGTTTGACCTCGGGTAGACTTTGCAGCAAAGGGACAAGTAGGTTTTCATCCGCTAGGAGAATGGCGGATGTTTGTTCCATTTTATTATTGCGTTCGAGAATGTCATACAGCAATTTTGTTTGGCTGATCTTTCCGGTGCTGGCATATAGATTTACGGTTGAGGTCCTATTGCCAATAATATTCGGGCTATCGCCTAAAGCGTTGACCAAACCTGTTTGAAAAATATTACGTCGAATAAAAAGGCCGGCCTCTTGCATCGTGTCTTCGAGGTAATAGGCATCAGCATCAAAGTAGAATAATGCACGGCCTTCATCCTGCCATTGTTTAAATAATTTTGTTTCGGCCTTGTTCAGTGCATTGAAACCGACAAAAAGGATGTGCTGGAAGGAAGATGCAAACTGCTGATGCGTAGCCTTACCTTCAACCAGATCACGGTAGACTGTCGGATAGTTTGTTTGGCCCTCTGTTTTAAGCTTTTCTTTGAATCGATCATATAATACGGGCAGTCTTTTCCAAAGTTGAAGAAAACGCTCTTGTACTCCACTATGCCCCGCAATAGAAAAAGACTGCCAAAATTGACGGATAAATCCTTGCTGCTCTTGTGTGAGATGTTGGAAAGCGATGTCGATTTTGGTATTGTCATAAAGTTCTAAATAAATCTGCTCGATGGGGACGAGGTCGTAATCCAGTTGGCCGAAGTCGCTCAATATAATTTCGGCAATCGGATAAAATTCTTCCAGCGTTTCTGGTAGTTTGCCTTCAGCGACCAATAACTCATTATGAATATTAAACAGGTGGAAAAATTGGGTTAAAGGACTGGCTTCGGTATCGTCGGTCGAAAGCCTAAGAAACTCTTGGATCGTAAAGAACTGTGGCGACCAAATGGCCTGTCCGTACACTTCAGAAAGATGTTTTTTGAGATAGGTAATTGGCCGTTTATTATTAAACACGATGGCTATTTCACTCAGGTCGTTTCCAAAACGCTTTTGAATGTCTGCTGCTACTAATTTTAGAAAGGCTGTTTGCATCGTGCTGTTATTTTACTTCAGTTAATTGATTTGATTTCGCATAGTAGAGATAGGCTTTAACGTTGCTGTAGCCCAGGTTCTCCAAATTCTTTTTATAATTGTCGACTTGATATTTGTGTCCGATATAATCTGTCTGTGTGAATTTAAAATCCAGTACAATTGTTTCCTCTTTGGAAGTGAAGACTTTATCAGGACGAATGGTCTCTCCTTTGGCGGTAATGATGCTCGCTTCGTTCCAGATTTTATAGTTTCCTGTGAGCCATTTATTGATCATGGGGTGCTGCCAGATCTGATTGATTTCCTGCATGAGAAAAGGCTCTTCTTCCTTGGAGAGGATGCCTTCCTGAATCAGCTGGCGTACCAGTTTGTGGATATCTTCTTCCTTTGAAATTTGGGCCATAATATCGTGGGCCAATATGCCGTACTGCGCGGCTTTCTCCAGCATCATAATATCGTTGATGTTGCGCGTACTGGATTTTTCTAAGGCCATTTCCAATTCTTTGGAAATGGGATAATGGCGAAGGGAAATAATATTGTTTTTTTGAGCCTGACTTTTTTTTCGTTCGATTATCTGATCGATATATATGCCTCTTTCTTCCAGTGTAAACGGGGATGTTGAAGTCTCTAAGACCTGATAGAGTACATCGCTGATATATTCATCTTTGATATCATAACCAGTAATTTCGCCCGTCTTCTTGTCAACAGATTCTTTGAAGGAAGGTGCCGTAATATAGAGGTGTTCAACAGCACGTGTTGTTGCTACATACAATGTATTGAGGGCATCCATGTAGTTGAACAGCATCTCTTCAAAATATTGCTTGAAAAATACTGATTTGCCGACCGTGGAAGTATATTTTATTGGAATTTTTCCCAATTGGGCAAAAGGGGTATCTGATGTCTCGATCCAAAAATCGCCATTAATCATGCCGTCAAGATCCCACGAACAGAATGGAATCATCACAACATCATAAGCCAGGCCTTTTGATTTGTGGATTGTCGTTACTTCGATCGCATCAATTTCTCCGTTGGAAGGGAGCACAGCTCGATTGCCATCCTCTTCCCAAAATTCCAGGAACTGTATAATGCCACGTTCGCCATTGGTGGAGAAAGCTGAGATCATATCCTTGAAAGCTAGGAGGTAGGGGAGGTGGATATTGTCTTTGGTTGTAAAACCGTAGATTTCAATAAGTTTCTCAATTAAATGGACTAAAGGCTGCTTCTGTGCCATTTCCCAGGAGTCAATCAGCGCCTCAGGGAGATAATCTTTCAGGGTACGGATGTCATTGCTAGCAAATTTTAACCATGCATTTTGATCGATTGTCTTATTTTGAATATGCTGGTAGAGATAGACCATCTTTGCTTTATGGATGGTATGTTTGTCCGAATTATAGACTAAAGCCTTCAACGTTTCGATCAATAATCCTACAGCATCATTGCTCGCTAGGGATAATGCATCGCCTGATATCACTTCAAATGTAAGCTGTTGCTCTTTTTTGAAATCCATGAGCTTTTGGATCACCAATTTAGCCTGCGCATTACTCCGTACCAGGATACCGATCTGCTGCGCCTGATAACGACCGCTGCCGATCCAGTCGCCTATTTTTTGACATAGCTGCAGGAGCGATTCTTCAACAACCTGATTTCTTCGATAGCGTCCATCAGTGACAGGAATGTAGGAGATTTCAATAGATCCTAACTGGTCAAGTTTTCCTTTTTTATGCTCAGGGACCTCTTGTTGACTGTTTTCATAAGCTTTGACCAACATGTTGTCATTGCCGGCAGAAATCCACCACTGTTTACCTTCTTCATCGAGGTTTTCGGATACTTTTTCATTCAGTACCTGCTGTAGATGTTGGGGAATACTACTAAAGAGGTAGTTGTTTAAATGAATGATATTTGGAAGACTTCTAAAGTTGGTGTCGAGGCTTCCGTTTTCGATAAAGGTTGTTTTGCTATCCTCGTCCAGGTGAAAGGTATGACCAATCTGTTGTTCTACCTGTTGGAGTAAAATTCGCCAATCACCATTTCGCCAGCGATAGATACTTTGTTTGACATCCCCAACAATGAGGTGTTCGCTCACTGTGCCCTTGGCATCGGCCAATGCATTAATCAAAAGCGGACTATAGTTTTTCCACTGAATACGCGAAGTGTCCTGAAATTCGTCAAACAAAAAGTAGTTAAAACGATTGCCAATCTTCTCCCAGATAAATGTTGGATCGCTATTTTCATCCAATCCGAGTTTGTTTAATAGAATTTGTGAGTCAGAGATTAATTGAGCGCCATTGTCCCGTCGCCATTGCGTCAGTAAGTCGCTCATTTCCTTGAGCAGGCGTAGATAATAGAGATTATTTTGTACCGCTTGATACGCAATGTAAGCGGATAGATTATCATGTAGCTTCTGGAAAGATGCCAGGATGGGGCTGAGTGCGGCGATAAGATCATAACGTATATTTTTGTCACTATCTGTAAAAGCATCCTCATTATCGATCAATTGGAGGTATTTTTCCAATACTTTGGCGATTTCAGAAGCGCTCAGTTTTTCCGTTTTTTTGTTGGTTTTGCTTGCGGAGATTATTTTGTTGCGCGATTTGCCTTTCAGGTCATTTTCGGAGATGTTAAAATTTTTGAACGTTTCACTAAACGCTTCAATCGTCATGGAGAGCGCTTCGGTAAAGGAGTTTATCTTCTGTTCAACCTCCTGATTCAGGAGATTAAAAACCTCCTTGGGATTAGCAGAGTTGATATAGCCGTCAAATTCCTGGAAGTTTTCAGAGAAAATAAGGCTTGCCAAACTCATTAATTGTTGGCGGTAGTTCCAATTTTCATTTTTTGCTATTTTCTTTTCCGCATACGCTATAATCCAGTCAAGTAAGTCGGGGCGTTCATCCAGCAATTGATTAAGCATGACTGTTAAGTCATTTTTCACTTTATTGACATTCATTTCAATCTTATAAGCTGCATCAAGATTGAGTTCATAAGTAAATGCACGAATGACTTTTTGGGAAAAACCATCAATTGTACTTATGGTAAAATGACTATAGTCATGTAGGATACGACGGTAGACACGGTAAGCTTTCTCTTGTATTAGATGCGGGTTCCAATCTGGCTGTTGCTCGAGAAGAAGCTTTCTGAAATCTTCAATTTTAGGGCTACGATCGCCTGTTGCCAAGCCATGGAGTACCGAAAGGATACGTTCCTTCATCTCAGCGGTTGCCTTATTGGTAAATGTGACCGCCAAAATCTCCTTATAGCTATTCTCGTTGGATAGTAGGAGTGTGAGATAGTGTAAAGTTAAGCTAAAGGTTTTTCCTGAACCGGCCGAAGCTTTGAGTATTTTTAATGGCGCAACAGATTTCATAGAATGAAGGTAGAAAGTAAAAAGTGAATTGGCAAAAATGTCAGTGACTATTTCGAAGGGAAAGTACACAAACGGTTCATCCTGTTTACATTTGGTAAAATAGCTTTTTTTTGAAAGTGTCTTATTTTATTGGCTAGAAAAAACTTTCAGTTTGCTATCATTGCTGTTGGTATCTGCGAAGTCACGAAAGTTTTGAAGAAAAGGGCTATTTTGTACACTGATTTTTTGAAAGACTTGTTTCACCTACAGTATGGTAAGAGCAAAATCTTAACGTGCGTAGGACGTGTTTAACCTGAAAGTGGTTACTGAAAGAAGCTAACCCTGTCGTTTTCAGTGAAGTTTTATTAAATTATAACGCTGATTAAAAAAAAATAACTATCTTTGCATCCCCTCTAGTATGAAGCTCGGGGGATATGTTGAATACATAAAATAAAATTAAAAAATGGCAACTAAAATCAGATTGCAAAGACACGGTAAAAAAGGACGTCCTTTTTACCACGTAGTCGTAGCGGATTCTCGCGCTCCACGTGACGGTAAATTCATCGAACGTATTGGTTCTTACAACCCAAACACAAATCCAGCAACTATCGTTTTGGATTTTGAAAAAGCTTTGGATTGGATGAATAAAGGTGCTCAACCAACTGACACTGCTCGTGCTATCCTTTCTTACAAAGGTGTTCTTTACAAAAAACACTTGCAAGGTGGTGTGAAAAAAGGTGCTTTTGATGAAGCTGCTGCTGAAGCTAAATTTACAGCTTGGACTGACGCTCAAGAAGCTAGAATCTCTGGTAAAAAAGATGGTTTAGCACAAACTAAAGCTGAAGCTAAAAAAGCTGCTTTAGTGGCTGAAGCTAAGAAAAAAGAAGAAAAAGCTGCTGCTGTTGCTGCTAAAAATGCTCCTGTAGCAGAAGAAACTGCTGCTGAAGAGACTGAAGCTCCTGCATCAGAAGAAACTGAAGGTTAATTCTTTCATAAAGTATTCGAGAAAGCCGACTCAATCTTGAGCCGGCTTTTTTTGAAACAGCCAATAGGCTAATCGTTTGCCAAATCATGTCTCACAGCTAATCGCCAAATAAGAAAAATATGACTATTGATCAATGCTTTTACATCGGTTACATCAGTAAAACAAGAGGTCTTAAAGGAGAAGTACAACTGTTTTTTGAATTCGAAGAATACGAGAGTTTGGATATCGATGTTGTCTTTGTGGAAGTGAACAAAAAGCTTGTTCCTTATTTTGTTGATGCCATTAAATTTCAAAAAAATAGCACTGCTTATGTAACATTTGAGGATGTGGATCATATCGATAAGGCTCAGGTACTCGTTCGTAAAAAGCTATATCTTTCCAATGATAAAATGCCCGAGCGAGACCCGGATGATTTTAGATATACTGATTTAATCGGATTTTTAGTGATCGATGAAAACCATGGCGAACTGGGGCAAATAACAGATGTTCAGGAATTCCCACAACAATTTGTCGCCACAGTAGATATGGATGGCAAAGAACTGATGTTTCCGCTGTCCGACGATTTGATCTTAGGAATTGATGGCGAAGAGGAGATCATTGAAGTTGAATTGCCTGAGGGATTGGTCGATCTGTATAAGGAATAGGCATATCCCCAAGCTTATTCAATTGAATATCCTATACTTACTATTGCAGTAATTTCTTATCTTGGTCCTTATACTATTGGCCATAATTATTAATTGATTTTGAAACCGTTATTACTGCTGTTATTCACACTCTCATTGTCTTCGTGTACTTTCTTTGGGAAGAAAAAGGAGTTTCCTGAAGGTAACTACCAAATGATATTGGGCTATCCAAATGATGAGTATCATAAATTAAAAAGAGAATCTCCCCAAAATGTGGAGGCAGATACCTATGGTAATGATCCTATTCTATACCGATCCTTTCTTTCGCTTCATGATAAGGACCAGTTTGTCATGGCGATTGATGATATCTTACTCTTTGGTAAGTACAAATTTGACGGTGATAGATTAGAATTGACGGATGAGAAAAAAGGTAGTGTCGCTTTGGATATTGTTAAAATAAAAAAAGATTTTGTTCAGCTGAGAGGTGATTTTTCACAGTTTAGCTCAGCACGTATACCCACTAGTGAAAGACTTTATATCAACTTTGTGTTAGATAAAACCCTTATCCGGGAAACGCCCAGTAAATTTGATAGCCAAGTGAATTTATGGCGAAATGCTCCGGAAAAATCAGAAAGTGAAAAGGAGATAAAAGCGAGGGCCTTGAATTTCGTAGATTATTCTATCGCTTATTTCCAACACATATCAAGCTCTGGCACCCATCACGATTCTCGAATGGATGGTGTCGAATCACCAATTATTTATGCCGAGAATGGCATTGTGCTCAAGGCATGGGCAGATGTTCCTGATTCTTGGAAGGAATTATTTTACAACGAAAAAGAGGCATTAGTCGCCTATCACTATTTATTTGACGGATTTAAATATGGATCGAAAGAAGAGTACCATGTTCGGGGACTCTTATTGATCACATTTTATCTCAAAAATTTACGGAATTCTTTGGCAGCTAATCTTTAGCCAATGTTCTTGTGGCATAGTCAATCTCTTCGCTGTCTATGATCCTCGATCGTTAATTCTACTGGTTTTTCTAGGTCTTTAACTCTTGGTAGGGCGAAGAATCCTGTCGTTGCATGGACACAAAGCTAAAGTGACGTTGAAACATCGTTTATTGAAGTCTTTTTGCTGCTATTTTTGCCTTTTCGAAAAAATATTTTTGTCTTTTGATTTTTTAAAACGATATTAGCAACGCTTATAGAGAAAGGCCGAGGGAATAGACCCGTTGAAGCCTTAGCAACCTGTATTGTTCAAGGTGCTAAATTCTACCCTACTCCATGTGGGAAAGATAAGTTACATGTAGATAAACGATTCCTCGACGTGTGCGTTTCGATGTAAGCCAACCAAACTAAAAACAGTTTTTTAATGAAGATTATCGATCATATCCAGAATGCCAAAGGAAAAACATTGTTTTCTTTTGAGCTATTGCCACCGGCGAAAGGGCAGGGCATCCAAAGTATATTTAAAACCATGGATGAACTGATGGATTTTAAACCTCCTTTTATCGACGTCACCTACCATCGGGAAGATTATATCTATAAAGAGCATGCGAGTGGATTACTGGAACGTGTTTCCTATCGTAAACGTCCTGGGACAGTGGCGATATGTGCGGCCATCATGAATAAATATAAAGTGGATGCGGTGCCACATTTGATATGTGGGGGGTTTACAAAAGAGGAAACTGAAAATGCATTGATCGATTTGAACTTCCTGGGGATAGATAACGTTTTGGTGTTGCGGGGTGATGCACGTAAGGGCGATGCCGATTTTATACCAACCGATGGTGGACATGCTTTTGCTACAGACCTATTGGAACAGGTAACCGATATGAATAAAGGAAAGTATCTGCATGAAGACATTATCACGTCGGAAAAGACTGATTTTTGCATCGGAGTAGCCGGGTATCCCGAAAAGCATTTTGAATCTCCAAATTTCAATACTGACTTTAAATATCTGAAACAAAAAGTCGATATGGGAGCAGAGTTTATTGTGACTCAGATGTTCTTTAATGTTGAAAAATACAAGGAATTTGTAACAAAATGTAGGGACAATGGAATCCATGTGCCCATTATTCCGGGATTAAAACCACTGACAACAAAAAAGCAATTGGTGACCTTGCCAAGAATTTTTCATTTAGATATTCCAGAGGAACTGAGTGACGCTGTCGCGGCATGTAAAACGAATGCCGACGTCAGACAGGTAGGTGAAGAGTGGTTGGTACAACAGTGTCAGGAGCTGATTAAATTTGGCGCTCCGGTATTACATTTTTATACGATGAGTAATCCTGGTCCAACAAAGAAGATTGTTGAAAAACTAGCCTAACTCATAAAATGATAAAAAAGGGAGCAGATAAGCTCCCTTTTTTATGATAATATTCATTGTGAAAGCCTGAAATAGGTTGAAAGTCTCGGCAGCGTGGTTTAGGTCGATCTCTATATTCAGTGTTGAATAGCCTGTTTACAGTCAGGTACTGGTGTTAAATAGTGTTAATTCGTGTGTCGGAGTCAGGATAACTTTTTAACTTAAAGTGCTAAAAAGGATTTTAACAATAGACCAATTGACCTTATGACGTACAATAGATTAAATTCTCTACTCGGTTTTGCTTGCGGACTAATTGCCACCTGTGTATATATCGCTACAGTTGAAAAGACGGTAAGCTGGTGGGATTGCGGTGAATTTATAGCCTGTGCCTATAAATTGGAGGTGGCACATCAACCGGGAGCACCATTGTTTCTTATTATTCAGAATATATTTTCTAATCTCGCTTTAGGGAATAAGGGGCAGATCGCCTATTGGAT
>NZ_DJTD01000046.1:122714-126686 GCF_002440385.1 Sphingobacterium sp. UBA6317
AATAACCGCCATTGCTAAAAAGCTACTCAACAAAGACAAACAAGCTTCTTTGTCAACCTACCTGCAGATCTTCGGCGCAGGAGTTGTCGGTGCAATGGCATTTAGTTTCAGCGATTCATTTTGGTATTCGGCAGTAGAATCTGAAGTTTATGCAATGTCTTCCTTATGTACAGCAGTTGTATTTTGGGCAATTTTAAAGTGGGAAGTCCGTGCAGATGAAGACGGTAGCGATCGTTGGCTGGTTTTTATTGCTTTTGTTATGGGGCTTTCGATCGGAGTGCATCTATTAAATCTTTTAGCAATCCCGGCTATCGCGATGGTTGTTTATTTCCGAAGAGCGCGACAGGTTAATGCGAAAGGGACAATAAAAGCTTTCCTCGTCGGAGTGCTGATATTGGGGGCCGTTTTGTGGGGAATTATTCAATGGTTAGTCGGTCTAGCGGCTAAAGTGGATCTCGTATTTGTGAACTCATTGGGAATGGGATTTGGTACCGGAATTTTTTTCTCGTGCCTATTATTGGGGGGATTGATAATTTACGGTCTATATTATTCCTATAAAAAGCAGAAATATACACTCAATACAGCCTTGCTGGTTCTTTGTTTTGTTTTATTTGGATACAGTTCCTACACCATGGTCATGATTCGTGGGAAAGCAAATCCATCCTTGAACAATAATGCGCCGGATAATGTATTTTCTTTTTTAGGATATTTGAGCCGTGAACAATATATACGGGAACCGTTACTCAAAGGACCTTATTATGACTCGCAAGTGGTTGGCGTCGATAGTAAGACGAGCTATCGGAAAGATAAGTCGGAGTATGTTCCCTTCACACAGGTAGACAAATATCAATTTGATAAGGAAACCTTTTTCCCGCGTATCTATAGCCAAGATGGAAGCCATCAAGCTTATTACAGAAGTTACCTCAATTTGAAAGAAGGGCAACAGCCAACGTTTTCCGATAATTTTAAGTTCTTTTTTAATTTTCAACTGGGAGATATGTATACCCGATATTTCTTATGGAATTTTGTGGGTAGACAGAATGACAGGCAAGGATATGGGACCTATAGTGACGGCAACTGGTTGTCGGGGATCAGACCATTGGATAATTGGCGTTTAGGGGGGCAAGATAAAATATCTCGATCGCAGGAGCATGACCCGAGCCGGAACACTTATTTTTTTCTTCCATTGCTACTCGGAATAGCTGGTGCGATCTGGTTGTACCGAAACAATAAACCTTATACCTTGGTACTGACCTTGCTGTTTGTGTTTACGGGGGTAGCGATCGTAGTTTATCTCAACCAAACTCCTATGCAACCCCGGGAACGAGATTATGCTTACGTGGGGTCTTTCTATGCTTTTGCGATCTGGATTGGGCTGGGAGTAATAGCATTTGTTCGGTTTTTCAACCGTTTTGTACAAACACGTTACGCTTTAGCGACAGGTATTTCTTTTGCGCTGTTGGGAGGCCCTATTATTTTGGCTCATCAAAACTGGGATGATCATAATCGGTCCGAGAAATCGTTGGCAAGGGATATGGCACGCAATTATTTGGAATCCTGTGCTCCAAATGCTATTCTATTTACCTATGGCGATCATGATACATTTCCTGTATGGTATTTGCAAGAAGTAGAGGGCGTACGTCCGGATGTTCGGGTTGTCGTGTTAAGCTATCTCACAGGCGATTGGTATATGCAACAGGCCAAACAACCCACGTATCAAGCGGCAGGGCTCCCCGTGACGATTCCCGCTGAAAAGACGAAAAAAGGCGTTCGTGATTATATCCCTTTCGTAGATAGACAACTTGACAATGCGGTAGATATACAGCAGTTATTGCAGTTTGTCACATCGGATGATCCGGAGTATAAAGTTCAGCTGAATTCCGGTGATATGGAAAACTATTTCCCTTCCAAGAAAGTCCAATTGCGCATTGATAAAGACGAGGTGGTTAAGAAAAATGCGGTTCCGGCGTATTTTCAGGGAGCTATAGTTTCTGCAATGGAATGGGAAATTCCGAATGATCATCTGACCAGGTCGGATTTAACCCTGTTATCCGTGCTTGAAAATAATCATTGGGACAGACCGATATATTTTTCGAATATGCTGCCAAGTGATATTAAGTTGGGACTGGATAAATACCTGGTCAATGAGGGCTTTACTTCTCGATTGATGCCTGTCACTGCTACAGATCAGTCGACAGGAAAACGAAGTGAGCAGGGTGGGCTAGTTAATATGGAGGCGTTATATAGCAATATTATGCATACGTATCATTGGGGTAATGTTAAAAATGCACAATACTTGGATACAGATTCGTTCCGCTTTGCAAGCATGTATGCCCGTGATATATTTGGAAAAGCTGCCCGAATGCTTTTAGCCAATGGCCAGGTCAAACAAGCTGGGGAGGTGGCAAAAAAAGCATACGATCAATTGCCCGATCGCGTATATGCGATGTCGGACGCCATCAATTATGCCGATATTATCGATAGTCTGTATCGCTCGGGGCAACCTCAGCTGGCCAACAGGATGATGGACCGGAACCTTGATTATGTCGCTGAAAATATGGAATACCTACATCAATTGGTAATGGATAAGAAAAACCTGAGCTTTGAGTGGAATGATATTCAGACCGGCTTGGACTCTGTAGACCGGTATAAGGCTATTTTATTGGAAGCAAAGGATACCAAACGATTGGCACGTGTTGAGCAGTTGAGACAGCAATATCAAAATTGGTACGGCGTAGAATAATTTTGATGATGAACTGAACCAAATTACCAGGCACGCCTAATGGGGCATTGGATTAACGTATTTGAGATAAGAAACCAGATGAGGCCTCTTCTAAAATATTGGAAGAGGCCTCGATACATATAGGATAGGGAATGAGCCGAGTTATTAAAATTTCATGCCGACTCCAAAGCCGAGCAGGAATGGGTTGATGTCAACTTTTGCCGGTATGGATAGGTTGGGGGCGAGGTTTGACGCATCCACATTGACATCGGTCTTTAAAAGAATATACTTAGCATCTAAATTCACGAAATATTTTTCAGATAGCTTAAAATCAATTCCCAGTTGAGTCGCAAAGCCGAAAGCATTATCATATTTTACATTTTTAACCGTTTGCCCCGCATTGACGCTATAGAATATGGTGTAATTTATTCCCGCTCCTACATAGGGTTTAATGGCACCGTCGGGGAGGAAGTGATATTGCGCTGTCAGTGTGGGAGGGAGGAGCCATACACTCCCAAGATCCACATTGCTGGATGGACTGCCACCAATGGCAGTTAAATTCGAACCTGTTGTATTAACTTTATGTTTTGTAGTCCCAAGGATCAATTCCGCCGCAATGTTTTTTGTGAAGAAATAGGTGAAGTCAAGTTCAGGGATAAATTTCGTATTGATGTCGACGTCTCCGCCTATGGTATTAATCTTGGCCGATTCGTTTGGCATGACTGTCACACCTCTGAGTCTCATTTGCCAGCGTTGATTAGGGATTGTTTGTGCCTGTAAACTTAGTGCGCCTAGGGTAAGTGTTAGTGCAATTAAAAGTAGCTTTTTCATATCATTAAGGGTATTTTGTTTGCTGTAAAACTATTGCTAAAATCAGGGCAAAAGAGTGACGATAATCAGGTTGAAAAATGAATGATACGATGTTTTTCCTATTGCAGATGATGTACCTTTATAAATTACTGTTGTAAAAAATGGGAAAGTATGGGTAGGTGTAAATCCGCTGTAATAGTTTTTCAAGCCACATTGGGATAATAGGCCTATTACACGCATTTGTCTCGCCTGAGCACGAGCAAACGTTATGAAAGTATGTCATTCGCGCAACTGCGGATTGTGCACCAGAATAACTACTAGGAGAGTTGGGGGCAAGAGGGGGACTGGAGTCTCGTTTAGCAGGGTTAATGGGGATACAAATCCGGTATGTCAATGCATATTGAATGGAATAGGAACGCTCCTAAAATAGAACAGGTCGG
>NZ_DJTD01000046.1:126862-141969 GCF_002440385.1 Sphingobacterium sp. UBA6317
CCGACCTGTTCTATTTTAGGAGTTACGGTTTTACGCGTTTTTCTTCACTTCCTTACCCCAGGAGTCTTTTAATGTAACCGTACGGTTAAAGACTAGATGGTCTGGCGTTGACTGTGTGTCTAATGTAAAATAACCCAATCGTATAAATTGATATCCCTTTCCAGGCGTAGCGTTAGCCAGATCCGGTTCAATGTAAGCACGTTGGATAATATGTAAACTTTCAGGGTTGATCGATGCTTTAAAATCTTCTGCAGCGGCAGGATTTTCATCATTGAACAATCTGTCGTACAATCTTACTTCGGCTTCTTTCGCATGTGGAACCGAGATCCAATGGATTGTTCCTTTAACTTTTAATCCTGAAGTATCTTCTCCTGATTTTGAGTTTGGAACATAGGTACAATGAACTTCCGTCACGTTTCCGTTTTCATCTTTCACAAAATCATGACAGGTAACGATGTAAGCATGTTTCAAACGTACGGAAAGCCCAGGGCCCAAGCGGAAGAATTTTTTTGGTGCATCTTCCATAAAATCATCGCGCTCTATCCAGAGCTCTTTTGAAAATGGAATGGAGCGTGAACCTTCACCGCCTTCGACTTCAGGGTTATTCTCACCAATAAGATCCTCTACCTGACCATCAGGATAGTTTGTGATCACCAATTTGATTGGATCAAGGACAGCCATTCTGCGCCATGCCGTTTTGTTGAGATCCTCACGGATACAGAATTCCAAAAGACTGACATCGATCATGTTTTCACGTTTTTGAACACCGATTTTTTCACAGAAGTTGCGGATACTCGCCGGTGTATACCCCCTTCTGCGCAATCCTGAGATCGTAGGCATGCGCGGGTCGTCCCAGCTTTCAACAAACTTATCATTGACCAGTTGCAGTAATTTACGTTTACTCATGACAGTATAGGTCATATTCAAACGCGCAAATTCGTATTGTTTGGAAGGGAAAATCTCCAATTTATCTATACACCAATCATAAAGTGGGCGATGTGGAATAAATTCCAATGTACAGATGGAGTGTGTAATTTTCTCAATGGAGTCTGATTGGCCATGTGCAAAATCATACATCGGATAGATACACCATTGATTCCCCGTTCTGTGGTGATGAGCGTGCTTGATGCGGTATAATAAAGGGTCGCGCAAGTGCATATTTGGGCTAGCCAAATCAATCTTTGCCCGAAGTACTTTTTCGCCATCTTGGTATTTACCGGCGCGCATATCTGCGAATAAGGTCAAATTTTCATCAATAGACCTGTCGCGATATGGTGTCGGAACACCGGGTTCTGTTGGGGTACCTTTTGCTGCAGCAATTTCTTCAGCAGTGCTGTCGTCCACATAAGCTAGACCTTTTTTTATTAGCTCAACGGCATAGCGATATAGTGTCTCAAAATAATCTGAAGTATATAATTCCTCTGCCCACTGGAATCCAAGCCATTGAATATCTTTCTTGATGCTTTCAACATACTCGGTATCCTCAGTGACAGGGTTAGTGTCATCAAAACGTAGATTAGTCTTGCCATTATACTGCTGTGCTAATCCAAAATTCAAGCAGATGGATTTGGCGTGACCAATGTGGAGGTAACCATTTGGCTCAGGAGGAAAACGTGTCAATACACGTCCGCCATGCTTTCCTGTTCGAAGATCCTCTTCGACAATTTCCTCGATAAAATTTAATGATTTTTCTTCACTCATAATACAAAGTTAATTATTCGGAGCGAGATATTAGCTAGGAGATCGTAGATATTCGCCTTAGTATGAGTGATTGAATGTGCTGGCTGTATCGGTAAGAATGGGAAGACGTAATAAGGTTTGGACCCACAATAAAAAAGGGACGAAATTTCGTCCCTTTTTACCGATTTTTATTACTACGCTATTTATAAGCGAAGACTTCACCTAGCTCGTCATTATTGGTAAACGTACAGTGTTGATCGATCAATTCTCCAGTGCCGATATTGATAATCATGCCGTGTACGGCAAGATCATCACGCTCTTTCCATGCATTTTGAATGATTGACGTCGCGCACAGATTGAAAACTTGCTCTTGTACATTGAGCTCGATTAAACGATCTACTTTTTTATCATGCTCTTGGATCGCATCAATCTCTGCACTGTGTAAGCGATATACATCTTTGATATGACCCAACCAGTTGTCAATAATACCGTACTGCTTGCGGCTTAAAGAGGCTGCTACACCACCACAGCCATAGTGACCTGCGATAATGACATGTTTTACTTTCAAAACATTGACCGCATAGTCTAAGACGGAAAGCATACTCATATCGGAGTGAATGACCATGTTGGCAATATTACGATGAACGAATACCTCTCCAGGCTTTGTACCTGTCAATTCATTTGCAGGTACTCGGCTATCGGCACAACCGATCCAAAGAATTTCTGGATTTTGACCTTTAGAAAGCTGTTGGAACCGCCCTGTAGCATCATTCTTTACAAACTCCATCCACTCTTTATTTCCCTTAATGATATTGTCAAATCCTATTTTTAAATCTTTATTTTCCATATTCTTCTTATTTCACTCTTGCCCGAAGGCATCGTTTCAATTTTATTATAATAATACAAATGTCTAAATTCATTGTTTACTTCAAACAACTTATTTTTATTGAATAGCTGTTCTTGCTATTCAATAACCGTCTCCCCCCCATTTCAATCCAGCTTGCTAGCCGACCAATGGAAGGGAATGGCCTACGAGATACGTCAAAGGTCCGTATCCTATGAAGGTTTCTTATAGACCACCTGCAAAAGTTCGATGTCTTTGCCTTTACTTCTGGCATTCTGTTCAAAATCTTTGATGACTTCGATGACATCCTTGTCTATAAATTTACTGAATGTCCCATCGATTCGGATCTTACTGATCGATTTTGGTAAGCTGTACAATTTTTGTTGGATAGGAACCTTGTTCAAAAATGATACTTCCTCCGCTAATGTAATGACAGCCTTATCTTCTTCATTGTCTTTTTCAATATTATATTTAAAAGCATTTTTCATATTGGCTCTTAAGATATAGAATGTCGCCACGACAATACCTATCCCTACCCCCATAAGGAGATCGGTAAACACAATCGCTACAATGGTGACAAAAAATGGGATAAATTGATCTAAGCCTTTTTTGTACATTGAGGTGAATAGACTTGGTTTAGCCAATTTATATCCTGTATGGAGAAGGATGGCCGCCAGACAGGCCAAAGGAATCATGTTCAGCATTGTTGGGATAGCGAGCATAGCGACTAATAGCCATATACCATGCATGATGGCAGATTGCCTTGTTTTTCCGCCTGCATTGACGTTTGCTGATGAGCGTACAATTACGGAGGTCAACGGCAGACCGCCCAGAAGTCCACTGGTCATATTTCCGATGCCTTGTGCAACAAGTTCGCGGTTGGTTGGCGTATTTCTTTTGTAGGGATCTATTTTATCAACGGCCTCGATGCTCAATAAAGTCTCTAAACTTGCAATAATTGCAATCGTAAATGCAGCTATCCACACATCTTTGTTGACAATCTGTGTAAAGTCCGGGAGGGTAAATAATCCTGTGAATTCAGCAAAAGAACCGACAATAGGGACTAGTACAAATTGCTTGTCATGCAACTGGAATGCTGAGCCGTTGAAAAGATAAGCTAAACTTACGCCTAGCATCACGACAACCAATGGGGCTGGCACCTTGTTGAGCTTTGGAATAGATGGCCAAAAGATTAGGATCGCCAATGACAAGGCGCAAATGATCAATGCACCAAAGTTGATCGCAGAGGCTATCGTGTCAAAATAGGCACCGATACCATGACCATTGTCCATTTCGAAGGCATGTGTTTCCACTAAGCCCAATGCCAAAGGAATCTGCTTCATGATAATTGTGATGCCGATCGCAGCAAGCATACCTACAATGACTGCTGAAGGGAAATAGTTTCCGATCATCCCTGCTTTTAATATACCGAGAATAACTTGTACTACACCGGCAATCACGACGGCAAGTAGAAAGGTTTCATATGCCCCTAGGCTCTGAATAGCACCTAAGACAATAACTGTAAGACCAGCAGCTGGCCCACTTACACTGAGTGGTGATTTACTGATTGAAGCGACAACGATTCCACCAATTACACCAGTCAATAATCCTGCAAACAATGGCGCACCAGAGGCCATTGCAATTCCCAAACATAATGGAAGTGCCACCAAAAACACCACAACACTAGCAGGGAAGTCATATTTTAAGTCTCTTTTCGATAGTTTCAGAAAAGCCGACGTACGAGTTCCAAACATAAAATTTGTGTTTATCTGTAAAAAATTTTCATCAGGCGACCTTTAACTGGCGTTGTATCATGTATACCGTTTGGCGTTCAACAGCATAACAAAGCGTTAGTGCCGAGCCAAATCAACAATAACATCAACAGAGCCAAAGCCGATTACTTCAGAAAAATCAAAGATTACCGCACATACTTTACCTTTAGCATGCGGGTTGACGGGAT
Source organism: Sphingobacterium sp. UBA6317 (assembly GCF_002440385.1). NCBI lineage: Bacteria > Pseudomonadati > Bacteroidota > Sphingobacteriia > Sphingobacteriales > Sphingobacteriaceae > Sphingobacterium > Sphingobacterium sp. UBA6317. The sequence goes on from NZ_DJTD01000046.1 coordinate 131,347, forward strand.
ACATCCCTAGGGATGCCTTTATGAATAGTTAGGAGGCGGTGTTGGAACCGTAGGATGGAAAGCTAAAATGCTTTTCTCATTTTTAAGATAATTCTTCTGTTTTCCTTGGTTCTCAACGAGAATGGTTTCAAATACAATAGGTTCTTCTGTTTTTGTATTGAAAAATTTTGAGGCAGTTTCAAGTGTATCATTACTTGCGCCGTTATTGTTTTCGATTTCCAGTTGTAAAACGACCTGTAAGATGGTACTTTGATCTAAGCTGTTTGAAAAAATAGGCGAAATAGAGATGGCCATCTTTGTGAAAAAGATGATAGCACAAAGGAATGCTGCCACAAATCTAAACTGCTTATTTAACATTTTTTATTACCTTTAATCTTACTGTTTACATCGTAAAAATAGTAATTCTATGTTAAATTCAAATTAATAGTGCACTAAAAATAAAATTTGGCACGAAATTGTGACGAAGAGATTATTTTTTGAAAAGTTTTCAATTTTTATTGATTTATAAATATTAAGCCTTTTGTATGGCAAATAAAGAACAATTTATAGAGAAGGTTCAAGCTTCCTATAATCCCAAAGGAGCGTTTATCTATCTGGGAGCGGGAATGCTTAATGGCGAAATTCTGGCAGAGGCAAAAGTGAATTTAGCCTTGAAAATGATGAACCGTCACGGACTTATTGCAGGGGCTACCGGAACCGGTAAAACACGTACGCTACAATTGATCGCTGAACAATTGTCGGATGCCTCTGTACCAGTATTTATGCTGGATGTTAAAGGTGACCTATCGGGCCTAGCAGTGCCAGGGGTGACCAACCAAGCCCTTATTGATCGGGGAAATGCCGTGGGGGTGCCGTTTGAGCCATCGTCGTTTCCGGTAGAACTGTATTCACTGTCCGGCAATAAGGGGATTCCGATGCGGATTACTGTAGAAGATTTTGGGCCCGTCTTGTTGGGCCGGATACTCGAACTTAATGAAACACAGACCGGCGTATTGGCTGCGATGTTCAAATATGCACAGGATCACCAAATGCCGTTGATTGATTTCTCAGATACGAAGAAACTGCTTACTTACCTTTCTGAAGGACCCGGCAGCGAAGAAATCAAAGGTGATTATGGTAAGATTAGTTCGGCAAGCTCGGGAACCATCCTGCGTAAGATCGTCGCATTGGAACAGCAGGGGCTAGCGCATATCTTTGGTGAGAAAGAATTTGATATTAACGATCTATTTCAGAAGGTAGATGGTAGGGGTGTGATTAGCCTATTGAATATTTCTGACGTGCAAGATCAGCCGGTGCTTTATTCTACATTCTTATTGAGCTTATTGGCACAGCTATTTAAAAATATGCCTGAGGTGGGTGACTTGGACAAACCCAAGTTGGTCTTCTTCTTTGATGAAGCCCACCTGCTGTTCAATGGGGCTCCTAAAGCCTTTTTGACTCAAGTGGATCAAATCATCCGCCTTATCCGTTCGAAGGGGATCGGCGTTTTCTTTTGTACACAGTCTCCAACCGATGTACCTGAATCTGTATTGGCCCAGCTGGGTAACCGTGTGCAACATGCATTGCGTGCCTTTACGCCCAACGATGCTGAAAATTTAAAGAAGACTGTAAAAACCTATCCAAAATCCGATTTTTATGAAATTGATCAGGTCCTGACTTCTTTGGGTACTGGACAGGCATTAATCACAGTATTGAATGATAAAGGTATTCCTACAGAGGTTGTCGCTACACATTTGGTGCCGGCGCGTGCAGTTATGGGACCTGCAGATGATGCAACGGTTAGCCAAATTATCAATCAGTCTGATTTGCGGGCAAAATATCAGGAGCGACAAGAAAATCGCTCTGCGGCTGAAATCATAGACGAAAGAATGCAGGCTGCAGCACAGGAAGAACAACGCGCGGCCCAGGAAAAAGAAGCGGAAAAAGCAAGTCGGCCAAGCTCCAGAAGACAGACACCTCTAGAAGCTGCCCAACGAACGGCAACAACGACCTTAGCAAGAGAGGGAGTTAAGTTTTTGGGCAAACTAGCGACGGGTTTATTAAACGCATTCTTAAAAAAGAAATAATACTAATTTTTGGATTCTTTTCGTTTCAATACTATACCTTTGAAGGTGGAGCCGAACTTAGCTTAATTTGCTTTTGAGGGCAATTTTAGCTAAGTTTGCGGACGAAAAGAAAATTCTATTAACGCAATTAAATATGAGTAAACCAACCCTTTTGATTTTGGCAGCAGGAATGGCTAGCCGGTATGGTTCTTTAAAACAAGTAGATGGTTTTGGCCCACACGGCGAGACAATTATTGACTATTCAATTTACGATGCTATTCGCGCAGGATTTGGAAAAGTTGTATTCATTATCCGGGAGGAATTTCTTGAAAAAATGAAAACAGTATTTGATGAAAAATTGAAAGGTAAAATAGAAGTAGATTACGCTTTTCAAGATTTTGACTTAACAAAATTCGGTGTTAATCACGTTATCGAAAGAACAAAACCTTGGGGTACTGCCCATGCGGTGATGAGCGCTAAAGATAAAGTGCATGAACCATTTTGTGTAATCAATGCAGACGATTTCTACGGATCGGATTCTTTTCAGAAAATGGCCGAGTTCTTAACAACCGAGGTTTCTGATCAACAAATGTCGTTGATGGGCTTCCAGGTTGGAAATACCATGTCCGATTATGGCTACGTTTCACGCGGAGTATGTGAGGTTACCCCTTCTGGACATATGGAAAGTGTAACTGAACGTACAAATATATACTACAAAGGCGAAGGCGACGATCGCAAAATCGTTTATGAGGAAAATGGGGTGGAGACAGATCTAGATCCTAAAACCCGTGTTTCGATGAACTTCTGGGGTTTTACACCAAAGATTTTCGAAGTAGCTCAGGCGATGTTCCCTGCATTTGTTGAGGAAAATAAGGAAAATTTAAAAGCAGAATTTTTCATTCCTTCTGTACCAGATTATATGGTGAAGCATAAATTGGCTGATTTTAAGGTAATCCCAACTTCTTCGAAATGGTTTGGCGTAACTTATAAGGAAGATAAACCTATCGTACAAGAATCAATTTCAAAATTGGTGGCTGATGGAGTATATCCAGAAAAGTTATTTTAAGAGCTAAAAGAAATAGCTTATCTTTCACCTGTATTGTAAAGCAATACAGGTTTTTTTTTGACCTGTGCGCTAGATTAATTGAGCGGAAATAAATCTTTGATGAAAAAAATTCTTAAAGTGTTTGGTTATCTTATTTTAGGATTGTTGTCTTTTTGTGTGCTCTATATTGTTGCTGAATATAGTTTGTCAAGAATTTCGGCTCCAAGGAAAAATATAGACGAAGAGAAGACGATTCAGGTTTTTGTTCAGTCCAATGGTGTTCATACCGATATCGTATTGCCTGTCGTTAACGAAGAGATGGATTGGTCGCAACTATTTCCTTATGGGAATACGGTGGGGAAACATAGCGGATATCGGTATGTCGGTATCGGTTGGGGGGATAAAGGATTCTATTTGGATACACCAGAATGGAAGGATCTTAAAGCATCGACAGCCTTTGTGGCTGCCTTTGGATTAGGGGAGTCTGCCATTCATGTGACCTACTACAATTCGGTTCAGCAAGATGAATTATGTTTTGCTTATCAGATCAGTAAATCCCAATACCGTGATCTGATAAAATATATAGAAGATTCGTTGGATCGAAATCAAGCGGAAGCTATTTTGGTGAAAACAGATGCGCAGTATGGCGACTCAGACGCCTTTTACGAAGCAAAAGGAGCCTATAGCATGTTTTATTCGTGCAATACCTGGACCAATAATGCCTTAAAGAGAGCGGCGATGCCAGCAGGTATATGGGCTACTTTGGACAAAGGAATCTTAAGTCACTATAAGGATAAGAAGTAGCTGGAAATGCATAAGTGTATTGCGGTGAAGGTTAAACGAGATAGTGAAAGTAATAGGCATAAAAAAAAGCTCCGGGAATAATCCTGGAGCTTTTTTTATGAGGAGGAGTGATTATTTCACTTCTTCGTAATCTACGTCAGTTACATCATCACCACCTTGGTTTCCACCTTGAGCTTGACCTGCATCACCTTGAGGTTGTTGTGCACCACCTTGCGAAGCAGCGTACATTTCTTCAGAAGCAGCATTCCAAGCATTTTGCAATTCTTCAGAAGCAGCATCGATATCAGCAAAGTTTTTCGCTTCGTAAGCAGCTTTTAATTTTGTTAAGCCAGCTTCAATTGGCGCTTTTTTATCTGCTGAAATTTTATCGCCATATTCTTTCAATTGTTTTTCAGTTGAGAAGATTAAAGCGTCAGCTGCATTTACTTTGTCAGCTTCTTCTTTTATTTTTTTGTCAGCATCAGCATTTGCTTCAGCTTCTTCTTTCATGCGTTTGATTTCGTCGTCAGACAAACCTGAAGATGCTTCGATACGGATGTTTTGTTCTTTTCCAGTCGCTTTATCTTTCGCAGATACTTTGATGATACCATTGGCATCAATATCAAAAGTAACTTCGATTTGAGGAACGCCACGAGGTGCTGGTGGAATATCGTTCAAATGGAAACGGCCGATTGTACGGTTTTGGTTTGCCATAGGACGTTCACCTTGTAAGATGTGAATTTCTACAGATGGCTGATTGTCTGAAGCAGTAGAGAATGTTTCCGATTTTTTAGTTGGAATTGTTGTATTTGCTTCGATCAATTTAGTCATCACACCACCCATTGTCTCAATACCTAATGAAAGTGGAGTAACATCCAATAATAAAACGTCTTTTACTTCACCTGTCAATACACCACCTTGGATAGCAGCACCTAAAGCTACAACTTCATCCGGGTTTACACCTTTAGAAGGCTCTTTTCCGAAGAATGCTTTTACAGCATCAACGATTGCAGGGATACGCGTAGAACCACCTACTAAGATAATTTCATCAATATCAGATTTGCTGAAACCAGCATTTTTCAATGCAGACTCACAAGGAGCAATTGTTCTCTTGATCAAGTCAGCAGCCAAAGCTTCAAATTTAGCGCGTGATAATGAACGAACTAAGTGTTTTGGACCAGTTGCATCAGCAGTGATATATGGCAAGTTGATTTCAGTAGAAGTTGCGCTTGATAATTCAATTTTCGCTTTCTCAGCTGCTTCTTTCAAACGTTGCAATGCCATTGGGTCTTTTTTCAAGTCAAAGCCATTGTTTTCACTTTTGAATTCTTCGTTCAACCAGTTGATGATTACGTTATCAAAGTCATCACCACCTAAGTGTGTATCACCGTCAGTAGATTTAACTTCAAATACTCCGTCACCTAATTCTAATACTGAAACGTCATGTGTACCACCACCACAGTCAAACACAACAATTTTCATGTCTTTGTGTGCTTTGTCCAAACCGTAAGCTAAAGCTGCTGCTGTAGGTTCGTTAATGATACGTTTTACAGATAAACCAGCGATTTCACCAGCTTCTTTTGTTGCTTGACGTTGTGCGTCGTTGAAATATGCAGGAACTGTAATGACAGCTTCAGTTACTTCTTGACCTAAGAAATCCTCAGCGGTTTTCTTCATTTTTTGAAGAATCATAGCAGAGATCTCTTGTGGTGTATATTTGCGGTCGTCAATTTCTACACGCGGTGTATTGTTGTCACCTTTAACGATTTTATAAGGTACGTGTTCAGCTTCTTTTACAGCTTCATCGTATGAAAGTCCCATAAAACGTTTGATGGAATAAATAGTTTTATGTGGGTTAGTAATTGCTTGACGCTTTGCTGGGTCCCCAACTTTGCGCTCGCCACCTTCTACGAAAGCTACGATCGAAGGAGTTGTACGTTTACCTTCGTTGTTCGTAATTACTACAGGCTCGTTACCTTCCATTACGGCAACACATGAGTTTGTAGTACCTAAGTCAATTCCTATAATTTTAGACATATCTTGTGTTTTAATTTTTTACTTAAATAAATTCTATCAGTCTATTATCAACCCTTGTGCCAATCCAAAAGTTTTGTAAAAAAAACACTATTTGTCATCAATTTGTCTTTAGGTACTGCCAAACTGACATTTTCAATACACCAGTTGCTCTAATATCCTTTTTTTAGCTGACTCGTTTTGGCGATTGCGTGGCATATATCTGCCAAAGATTTCCGAAAATTCAGCAAGTTTCATTTTTTTTGATTTTTTATCCCGCCAATCAGAAGGAACAAGTTTATTGGTATAGGCGATATTTGTAGCCCAATATTGAATATGCATTTCAGGGATGACAAGACCCAATATCATGCCCGGGAGACCATGGCTTAATGCTGGTCCTGCCGATACTGGAATCTCTTCCGAATAGTAAGCGATCAGATAGAGTGAGTCTTTGGTAGCACCATTGACTCTGCGGCAGTTTACTCCGGCGATATTTCGGAATTCCTCCGTGAAACGCCAAGTAATGCTGTCCAAAGTTTCCGAAAGAATGTATTTTTCGTCGATGTTAAGCTGAATGTCTGCTGTGCCGGTTTTCAGATCCTGGTAGAGGACTTTGCCGTTCTTGTTGGCGCCACCCCTAAATTGCCCTCTTTGGTTTCCTCCGATTCGGACCGCACCCTGAGATCTGCCCCCTCTGCCTGTGCCCGAAGTTATCGTAGGTGCGGGCATTTTGACTTCACCACGTTGTTTTTCGTTAACTACGCTTTCCTCAGGCATCAACACGGTAGAATTCTCATCAAAGTAGAAGTTTAATTTTTCCGTATGTGAATCCGGCATCTTGTCGAGATATTCCATCATGCCCATCCCTCTGTCCATTCCTTTCGAGCTCATGTCGTTGGATAGCTGCCGCATGCGTGCTTTTGTGTACGTGACTTTGTCAAAACTGATCGTACCCCTACTTCCAAAATAGGCATATTGTGCCTGAAGCGATAAACCACACAGGCAGCAGATGATAACGGTCAAATATATTTTTTTAATCATTTCCTTTCCCTAGATATTTGTTGAAATCCCATTTTACACCGACCAAAAAATATTGTGTCAATACCTGTTGAACGGACTCTGAATAGTTGGTGTCACTCGCGTTACGACGTGTGTTGTTAAATGTATTGAACAGGTCAAAGGCCTTTAAGCTGAGTGTCATACTTTCATCTTTCAGTACTTTTTTCTCTAATTCAATATTGGTATAAAATTGATTGATTGATTTTTTATAAAGTTTCGTAGGTCCTGTATAGCTATAGTAAATGTTTGCCATGACATTAAACTTCTTCGGTAGAAAGTATTTGATGTACGCCGAAGTCCCACCTTGAAAACTTGTTGCGTTGTATTGGGTGTTGATCGAGTTTTGCTGTACATTAAAACCAGCATTCGCCGAAAGATCAAAGTCGAATCCTTCTGAGTCCTGCTCATTTAAGCTTGAACCTAAACTAAAGTTGGTATTCTTTGCATTATTCAGTAGAAACTCGCCGCCGGACTGTCCGCCTTCAAATTTGGTATAGCTGTAGCTGTTGTTAAACCTGACGTTTGCACTCTTGTTAAAATTGATGCGACGATTGGCCAATGGCTGCATATGATTGATGTTCAAGCCGCCATTCCAGTTGGATTTACCCGATAGGTTTTCATAAGAACTGATTTGAGCCGAGTTGTCTAGTATGGTTGTTTTGTTGACAATAGGATTATTAACAAATGACAAGTTCCCGTTGATATTGATATTCGTTCCTTTCAATAAACTGAACGCGTTATAATTGGCCGAAATGTTATTGTTCACCGCGCGTTTTAGGTCGGGATTACCGACTTGTTGAAACAACGGATTGGTCTGAGGTTGCAGTGGTTGTAACTGATCAAACGATGGGATGATATTGGAACTTTGATAAGCTAAACGTATATTTTTGCTATTTGAAAGGCGATAATTGGCATCAACATTTAAATTGTTATCCCAGAAATTCCGGGCAAGATCAATTGATCTATAACTATCATTTAACTGTTGATTCTTGTAGAACGTACGGTTGGAAAAATTGATCTCCAACTTTTCTTTGCGATAGGAAAAGTGCACATTCACACCTTGATTGGTATTATTGTCGATCTGGTTTTGAGAATATAGTGAATCAAACTTTTGTGTAATATTGTTTATTGAATTTTGGGTATTTGTACTCTTCGAATGATTGAAGCTGTAGCCTAAAGCCAGATTGATATAGTCACTGATACGGTTGTTGAAATTGATCGATGAGTTGAAGTCATTGCCTTTATTCCGGCCATGTCGCGTTTGGTTGATAATTGTACTATCCCCGGTTTTGTAAAAATAAGTCCGTGAATTGACTTTACTCTCTGAATCTGACTCTTTGTGATTATTGCCGACCATCACATTTAAAGAACGCCCCGCTTTTAATCGTTTTCTATAATTTAGGCGAAAATTATTGTTGGAACTTGAGGAGTTCGATTGATTGTTCTCCCTAAAGTCACTGATTGGGTTGCCCGATCCATCGCCCGTTTTGCTGTCTGTATAAGTTAGATTAGCGTTGGTAGCCCAATTGGCATTGGATTGGAGTTCCATATTTTGCGTGGAATCCAGTCGCATGTTAAGGTTTGACCTGAAACCATTACTTCGGCTATGTCTCTCGCTTTCGTTTTTACTGTTTTTTTCCTGAATGGATTGATCAGGCAGCACATTTTTATTGTAAGTCTCCGAGTGGTTCTTGTTGCTGTTGTTGTCATACCCATAGTTGGCGTTTACTTTTAAGGCCTTTTTGAAGAACTGATTTTCATAGTTTGCTCCAAGATTTGTGTTCAGAGGTTCGCCCGTAATTTGGTTGTTCATGCGTAGAGAGCCTTCACGGCCACTTGAACTGCCCATGTTGTTGTGACTCGCGGTGATGCCAATCCGCTCAGTCTTATTAAATTTCGCCGCAAAGAGATTTCCCGCATACAATTCTTTTGATCCAGCCAATGCTTCCATGTTTCCAAAGACACCCTTTCTTGCTTTCTCTTTGAGTACAACGTTAACAGTTTGGATCCTTACTCCGTCATCGATGCCCGACAGCTCCGCCTCCTCCGATTTTTTCTCATAGAGCTGCACCTTGTCAACGGCATCTGCCCGTACATTTCGAATGGCTATTTTAGGATCATAACCAAAAAATTCTTCCCCATCGATAAACACTTTCTGTACAGATTTTCCTTGAGCCGTGATACTTCCATCTCCGGTAACCGTAAAACCGGGTAGACGACGTAGTAAATCCTCTAGCTTCGCATTTTTTTCTGTTGCAAAACTCGCCGCATCATATTCGATGGTGTCGCCTTTCAGTGTAATTGGAAGACGTCGGGTGACAATCACCTCCTGCAAAACATTTCTTTGGGAATTTATTTTGATATCATGCAAATCGAGATCTTTGTTTGCAATTTGGATCGTATCACTATATAGTTCAAATTTAGGGTAAGTGGCCAAAATAATGTAGCTCCCGGGTTTGATATTTTTAACCTGGAATTTTCCCTCTTCATTGGCTCGGTTAAAATAACGGAGGACTGAATCGCGGTTCAGTAAAATAATGGAAGCATTGGTCAGGGGCTTGTCATCCGCCTTATCTAGAATCCTCCCCTTGATGTTTATTTGGGAGTAAGCAGTGTTGACGACGATAAATAGTAAAAGTATTAATTGAACTAATCTTTTCATGTACGGGTTGTATCTTTCAAAGATAATTTACTTAATCGTTAATAAATGTAAAACATCTCTTCTGAATGTAAAATCTTTGGTATATAAGGCAGAGGAAATCACATTTTTTCTTGCTCTACATGTGCTTTTTGAGCATCATTTTTTTTATTGCATTCAATACAGATTGTTGGCGGAAGGTTTTTTGAGAAAGTTAGAAGTAAAATTTACCTTTGCAAAAAATTGGTATTATGACGTTTGAAAATTACTTACAACAATTCGAAGATATCTTAAATCATCCTGAGAATCACCCTACCTATCAAGATGATGAATATTATCAGTACACAAAAATGAACTGGACAAGAATGGGCCGTTGGTTAAAACGCTTTGAACCAACGTCGACTTTTGAACAATTTGTGGAGTCAATTACTGAAAAGCAACAATGGATCATTATTACTGAACCTTGGTGTGGGGATGCAGCGCATTCGGTGCCTATGTTGGCGAAGATGGCGTCAAAAAATCCCAATATCACGGTGGATATCCAACTGCGTGACAGCGCTCCATTTCTGATCGATTCTTATTTAACCAACGGCGGTAAATCTATTCCAATTCTAGTGATACGTAATGAACAGGTGCAGGATTTGGCTGTTTGGGGTCCAAGACCTCAAGCCTGCCAGGAGCTGTTTTTGAATATGAAAGCGCAAGGGGCAGATTTCTCCGAAATCAAAGAGGAGATTCAAAAGTGGTACAATGCCGATAAAGGAACCGAAATCCAAAAGGAAATCCAGGCCTTGCTAAAAAAATAAGAAAAAATTCATCTTTATAAAAGACAGGCAATTTTTAAGTTTAACCAGATAATCATCTCAGGAGTAGACCTGGTCTTTCCTGAGCATGGTTCGAAAAAGTGAAAGAATTCGCTGTAACAAGCCGCGTTTAACTTCGGTATAGGTAAGCCTATTTCAGTATAATATATTCTGCCTTTTAACGCTGCTTGTTCGGTGCTTCTTCGGTACTTGTTCGGTACTCATTCGGAGCTTCTT